>NZ_KI912608.1:2795317-3153320 GCF_000519265.1 Desulfonatronum lacustre DSM 10312 | reverse complement strand
AAAAAAGTTCAAGGTCGAAGCGTATTTATTCATACGTGAGAGTTTGAACTTTTTGCAGCGACGCAGCAATTGGGAGTTTTTCAACGGACTGTTATGAGATGCAGCCGGCGTCCCTAGCCTCAGGGCGTGGCAATGTGTTGAAAAAGCCAGATTCTGCAGGCTGTTCAAAATCCCCGATGGCAAGGCGCAAAAAAAAGATCAAGGCCGAAGCGTATTGAGTCACACGTGAGGGTTTGAACTTTTTGCTGCAACGCAGCTAGCGGGGATTTTTCAACAGCCTGTTGGAGTATTGCCTGAACTCCGGGCTGGGGGTCGTGAACGGCGAATCCCGGATCAACATGGTCACCCGATGATTGTAAGTGCGATCCATGGAACAACGTTAAAAACAAACACAAATATCTTATAAATCCCAATAAGCAAATAAATAGCCGCGTTAAACGTATCCCGCGGCATAGGGAACCACTTGCTGTGCGTTCGATATACGAATTCACTTCCAAATCCATATGCTACCACAAAAAACGACAGAACCAGCAAGGCCACGTTGATGATGGTGCACCACATAAAGAATTGTGTCAAAATTTCAATATCCATTTTGATCTCCTTGCTTCAAGTCCCATTTCTCAATCCACACGACACTGTCCAGAAGCAGCTTTATAATGGAGGCAAAATCGCAACGAAAAAGGTGTCGATGTGCGCACCTTGATAGACACTACCGTAACGACGCCCAACCTCTCAGCTTAGCGGCAATATACGGTGCAAGGGCCGTTGCCGCGAGGACGACGGGCCAGATATTGCCACCCTTGAATGTGTAGGCCTCAAGCAACACAGTCCACGACTTGCCCTGCCAGATCCCGAACGAAAATTCAAAGACGAGCGTCAATGCGAGCCAGCCAAACCCAACGAACCAGAACTGCGCAGGGCGGCGAATTTGCAGCCAAGGAAGCGATACGTACGCCACGCCAATGATGAGGGCGGAAAGCAGCAACCCACTCAGAACGAGCGCGGTCGGGGTTCCGAGCCCCGGAATGAGCACGGACTCGCGCAAGGCCCCATTAGCTATGGCGAGAACGAGGATGCCGACCCAAAGTATTACTGCCTTTATCATTATCATCGGAGGGGTCATCGGAGGGGTCAAGTCTGCTCTTGGCTCGAAAGTATTATTTTCCTCAGCGAATCCAACCTGATCCGAAGCGCCCTTTCCCCCTTCACCCTGGACTGGAGGCGAGAAGGTCGTCTTCGGTTATCCCATACTCACTGCAAACGGCATTCACGATGTCCTGGGGAGATGGCGCAAGGAATCGGGACTCCGGGATTTCCTCGTGCAGTTTTTCTCCAAAGAATCCGGCCTTGACGCTCTGCATAAACTCCTTGCTCCCAAGTACGGCCGGCAGTTTCTTCAGCGAAAAAATCCGCTGGATTTCTTTGGAATCTTCCTGAGCCATGTACTGACGATACGTTCTCCCGGCCAGGACCGGATCGTCGGAGAACTTCAAAGTCCGCACCGTCGAGAAAAGTCCGCTCCCGCCGCCTGCCCCGGTTCATGACGTGATACCAGGCTCCGGGATATTCAATGCGCAATGGTCTTGCCATTCGACCAAGCTACGGGAGGAAATCTATAAAAGTCAAGAGCAGACTTGACCCGACCTTAACTCCGACTCGTCCGAGATGTGGCGGTGGCGAACGTATATTGCAAACATAGAGGATAAGTTGCATGATGCACAATAATGGTTATGCGTGATTGCACGGTCTCGGTCTCCACCCCCGGAGAAATGCATCGAAAAGAGCAAAGGGTACGGACATGGGCAGCCACAAGGCGAATATTCTCATTGTAGACGATGACCCCACCAGTCTCTTTTTGTTGGAAACAATTCTTGCGCCACTGAAAAATGTCCTGCTGGTCAAGGCCGACAGCGGTGAAGCGGCAATTGATCGTCTGGAGGAAACCGAGTTCGCCCTGGCCATCCTGGACATCTCGATGCATGGGATGAGCGGTTTCGACGTGGCCAAGCGCATGGCCTCCATGGAGCAGAACCGCGAGACCCCGATCCTGTTTCTCACCGCCATTCACAAGACCGAGCGCGACATCCTCGACGGCTACAAGGTCGGCGCGGTGGATTACATGTTCAAACCGTTCGACAGGGACATCCTGTTGAGCAAGGTGCGGATCTTTGTCGAGCTGGACCGCAAGCGCAGGGCCCTGGAGCGCAGCGACCAGAAGCTGCGCCGCAAAACCCGCGAGCTCGAGGAACGGGAGCAACGCTGGCGAGGCCTGCTCCAGTCCATTCAGGCCGGAGTGATCGTGTGCGCCCCAGATACGAACATCATCGCCTCCAATGCCACGGCCGGCAAGCTGCTGGGCCTGACCGGGGAACAGATGGAAGGCAAGATGGCCGCGGACTCGGCCTGGGTCTTCCTCAGGGCGGACGGGACCAGGATGCCCCTGGATGAGTTTCCCGTGAACAGGGTGCTGCGGTCCAGGGAGACTCTGTCCGATTTCACGCTGGGCGTCAGTGCGCCTGAAAAGGATCACGTCACCTGGCTGCAGGTGACTGCCTCGCCGATCTTCTCCGACACGGGCGAACTCACGGAGATCATCATCACGTTCATGGACATCACCGAGCGCAAGAAAGCCGAGGAAGAACTGCGCTACTCCAGGAGGCTGCTGCAAAAGACCTTCGAAAGCCTGAACGAGGGAGTGTTCATCCTGGCCGACCACACTTTCGAAATCATTGACTGCAATCATGCCGCCGCAACGATGGTCGGCTACGGTCGTGAGGAACTGCTCGGCGAAAGCGTGGAGCTGGTTCACGTGGACGCGCAAAGCCATGCCTGGTTCCGCGAACAGGCCCGTCTCGCGATCATGGAAAAAGGGTACTTTCAGTTGCCCAGATACCACCTGAAGCGCAAGAGCGGCGAGACTTTCAGCTCCGAGCACTACATCACGCCCATTGAACGCGAACCGGGCGAGCCTCTGTTCCTGGTCAGTGTCATCCGCGACATCACGGAGAAGATCCAGGCCGAGGAGCAGTTGAAGCAGCGCGCCTTTGAACTGGAGGTGCTGCACGAACTCTCGCGCAAGCTGGGCTACACCCTGGACTACGAAGACTTGGTCAAGCTGATGATCGAAAATCTGGGCGGCGTTCTGGAGTTCGATGTGGCCGCCGGGCTGTTCATGAAAAAAAACGAGGGAGTGCTCTATAACTACTTCAACCGCCCGCTGAGTCCGGAGCTGCAGCAGAACATTCTCGACACGATGCGCATGGAAAACAGCCGACTTACCGGAAACAACTCAGTGGAATCCTTTTCCGAGCACACCACCCTGGCCTGCCGGACATCCGGACAAGGGGGGGACATCCAACGTATCGAGACCGCCGTCATGGTGCCGCTTTTTGAAACCAACGGCGAAATTGCCGGCATGCTCTACGTGGGCGCCGCTTCCCCCGACGCCTTCAGCGTCAACCAGCTGGAACTGCTGCACAAGGTGACCGAGCAAGCTTCCTCCTCCGTGGGGAGACTGCGCGCCCTGGTGAAGGAGAGCCGGAAGGAACTGGAGCAACTCGTGCATACCATGCCTGCCGGCGTGGTGCTCCTGGATCAAAACAATACCGTGGTCCTGGCCAATCCCGTAGGTCGCGCGATGCTCGCGCACCTTGTCGGGGTCCATGAAGGCGAGACGCTGCACCACCTGAACGGCATCGGTATCGAGACGTTGCTGACCGACTTGCACGAACACGAGGAGCACCATCTGCAACTGATCCATGACGGCCCTCCCCCCCGCGTCTTCCGCGTCACCGGACGCCAGCTGAACGCAGGCCCCCAGGCCGGCGGACACGTGCTGATCCTTCTCGACGTGACCCGCGAGCACGAGGACGCCGAACGGATCAAGACCTCGGAGCGTCGCTTCCGGACGCTGTTCGACAACTCCTCGGACGCCATCTTCGTCCACGACCTGGAGGGTCGTTTTCTCGACGTCAACAGTGTGGCCTGCCAACGCTTGGAATACACCCGTGAGCAACTCCTGACCATGACTCCCGACGATCTGGCGCCGGGAAACCCGTCCGGTGAAAAATCCATTCACGAGCGCATCTCCGAAATTCTGGAGAACAGAGGCTTCACCTTTTTCGAGACCGTGCAGCAGCGCAAAAGCGGCGGCCTGGTGCCCACGGAAATCAACGCCAAGCTGATCGAATACGAAGGCCGCAAGGCGGTCCTGACCACGGCCAGGAACATCACCGAACGCAAGCAGGCCGAAAGGGAGCGCATCGAGCACGAGGCCATGCTCGACGCCATCCTCAGCGGCATCAAGGCGGCGTTTTTCATCATCAACCCACGCACCATGAGGGTGGTGGAGACCAACGAGCAGGCCGCCGCGCTGCTGGGCCAGGACAGGGAAAACCTGATCGACCGCCTCTGCCAGGACATCTTGAGCTTTTCCATCTGCAACCATGATGCATGCGGGGATTGTTTACATATCGACCACACCTTCCTCGGCAAGGAGGCGACCTTGACCTTGCCGGACAAGACCTTGTTGCCCATCTCTTTGAACCGCCTGCGTGTTCTCAAGGGCGGTCAGGAGTACATGGCGATCATCATTTTCGACATCTCCGAACGCAAGGCTTTGGAACGCCAGCTCGCACTGGCCCAGAAGCTCGAATCCATCGGCCAGCTTGCCGCGGGCATCGCGCACGAGATCAATACGCCCATCCAGTACGTGTCCACGAACATCGACTTCTTCCAGACCTCCTTCGAAAAGCTGCGCGTCTTGCTGGAAAAGTACAATGCACTGTACAGGGCCGCCGGCGAAGACAGAGACACCGGCAGTCTCGTGCTGGACGTGGCCGCCGCGTTGAAGACGGCCAAGCTGGACTTCCTGCTGCGGGAAATCCCCCAGGCCATCGACGATTCGCTGGACGGCGTGCGGCGGGTGACCACCATTGTTCAAGCCATCAAGAAGTTCTCCCACCCCGACATCGGGGAAATGACCCCCCTGGAGATCAACGAGGCCATCAAGAACACCGTCGCCGTGGCCCGTAACGAGTGGAAGTACGACTCCGAGGTGCGCACCGATCTGGCCGGTGATTTGCCGCTGATTCATTGCGTACCCGGAGAATTCAACCAGGCCGTTCTGAACGTCCTGGTCAACGCGGCCCACGCCAATTCGGCCGCGGTGAAAGCGCGCGGAGGCAAGGGGATCATCTCCATTTCCACGGCCCGGTCCGGCGACTTCGTGGAAATCCGCATCAGCGACACGGGCACGGGCATTCCGCCGGAGCACCGAAACAGGATTTTCGACCCCTTTTTCACGACCAAGGAGGTGGGCAAGGGTACCGGCCAGGGATTGGTCATCACCCACGCCATCATGGACAAGCACGGCGGCACGATTGATTTTGAGACGGAAATGGACAAAGGCACGACCTTCATCCTTCGTTTCCCCGTCGACCCGCCACGAACCAAAGGAAATGGAAGCGCATGAACGACCGCATCCTCTTTGTCGATGATAATCCATCCGTGCTGCGGGGATTGCGACGCATGCTTCTCGAGTTGGAGGACACGTGGCAAATGCACTTCGCGGAGTCCGGCGAAGAGGCCCTGGCCATGATGGACCGGGAACCTTTCGACGTTATCGTCTCCGACCTGCAGATGCCTTTGATGAACGGCACCGAGTTGCTCGAACGCGTACGTTCGCGCTCTCCCGGGACCGTACGCCTGATCCTCTCAGGCTATTCGGACAATACCCAGATCTTGAAATCCGCAATGACCGCGCATCAGTTTCTGAGCAAGCCCAGCTCGCGAGAGGTCATCCAGAGCGCTTTGGAACGCGTCCTCGCGCTCCAGGAGATTCTGCCCAATCCCGCAATCCGCGAGGTCGTCGCCAGGCTGTTTTCCCTGCCGGTCCTGCCCTCGACCTACGATGAACTGATGCGCGCCACCACTTCGGGACAAAAAGACGCCATCGACGAGGTCGCGGGCCTGGTATCCCGAGACCTGGGTCTTTCCGCATCGATTCTAAAACTGGTGAACACTGCTTTTTTCGGACTGCCGCAGCACATCGACAACCCGGCGCGCGCCGTGTCCCTGCTGGGCATCGAAATCATCAAGGCATTGATCGTTTCCGGGCATTTCATCTCCCCGTTCAATCCTCGACGTCATCCCGGCTTCGCCCTGGAGGACCTTTGGACGCACAGCCGGAATACGGCCCGGTTCGCCGAGACCATCGCCCGACTGGAAGGCGCGGACCAGAAAACCGCGGATCAAGCCTATCTCGGCGGTTTGTTCCACGACGTCGGCAAACTGGTCCTGGCCTGCGCCTTTGAAGACGAGTTCCACGCCATCATCGACCTGGCCAATACCCGCAACATCACTATCATCGATGCCGAACGGGAAGTCATTTCCGTCAGCCATGTGCAAATCGGCGCCTATCTCCTCGGTCTTTGGGGTTTTGACGAGCACATCGTCCATGGCATGCTCTGCCAACTCAACCTGTCGGCCCGTGAAGCCCGCCCGCTGACCACGGCGGTGCACGCCGCCAACGCTCTGGAGCATGAGCTGCGGATCATCAATCCAGGCTATGCAACGCATCCGGTGGACACGGCCTACCTTGAACACCACGGCCTGACCGGACGCTACGAAGTCTGGCGCGAGGCCTGCCGCAATCTGATTACTGGGAAGTGACGGCGGGAATAGTATTAATTTACGTTCAATTTAAGACGAATAGCCCGTGCACGCTCGGGCTCGAAATCGAAATCGAAATCGAAAAAACAAATAGATCATGAAACTATTGCGATACCGATTTCGATTGCGATTCTGACAACGGAACAAGGAAACATCATATGAATCAGGAAAGCAACGGCAACCCGGTGGTCCTTTTCGTGGACGACGAAGTGCACGTGCTGCGGTCTCTGCAACGCGCCCTGATGGACGAGCCCCTGACCACCCTCACCGCGGAATCCGGAGAACAGGCCCTGCGGACTCTTGCCCGGGAACACATCGATGTCGTCGTCAGCGACGAGCGAATGCCCGGCATGAGCGGCAGCACGCTTCTGACCGAAGTGAAAAACCGCCACCCGGAAATCATCCGCATCATGCTCACCGGACACGCGGACCTGGAGGCGGCCATGCAGGCCATCAACGACGGCCGCATCTACCGCTTTCTGCTCAAGCCGGTCGCCACGGACGAACTAGCTTCCGTGATTCAAAAGGCCCTGCGGGAACGCGCCCAGTCCGAGCGGCTGCTTTCGCTTTCCCAGCAGGCCGGGGACGTCTGCAGTTTCGAAGTGCTCAAATCCTCCGAAGGCCGGACCAGGGTCCGCTGGTCCCGGAATGCGCGCACCTTGCTGGAACTGCCCCCGGACGCCGATTTGGAGGACCTGGACCTCCTTTACAGCCGCCTGCATCCGGACGACGAAACAAGAGTCCGCGAACTCAACGCGTCCTGCCTCAAAATGCTTGCCTGCGCCAGCACGGAATACCGCATCCGTCTTTCCAACGACCGGATTCGCTGGATCGCCCAGACCAGCGATGTGGCCGCGGATCCGGGAACGGGAGCCATTCGCCTGCTGTCCGTGCTCAGAGACATCACCGAGAGCAAAAAACAGCGCGAGCGCCTCGAATACCAAGCCTATCACGACGTGCTCACCGGACTCGGCAATCGCGCGCTGCTGCTGGACGGCCTGGACGAGGCCCTGCATCAATCCGGAACGCGGCAGACATACGTGGCCCTGCTCTTCATCGATCTTGACGACTTCAAGATCGTCAACGACTCCATGGGCCACGCCTTCGGCGATTGGCTTTTGCAAGCCTTTGCCCAGCGACTGAACGCGCTCGAGCTCCCTGCCGCCATGGCGGCCCGCCTGGGCGGGGATGAATTCGCTCTGCTGCTCCGTGTCGACGACGCCGAGCAAGCCGGCGACGGGGCCCGCGCCGTTCAGGAGGCCCTGGCCGAACCCTTCCGCCACGGCGACTACGAAGTGCATATCTCGGCTTCCATCGGCATCGCCCTGGGCCGGGGCGCGGAAACCGCCGGGCTGGACCTGCTGCGCGAAGCGGACACGGCCATGTATGCGGCAAAATACAAAGGCAAGGGCAGCTTTCGTCTCTTCGACAAATCCATGCACGACAAGGCCTCGGAACGGTTCGTGCTGGTCGGGGACATGCATCGCTCCCTGGCCCGTGACTGCTTTTTTCTGGCCTTCCAACCCATCGTGCGTCTAGACACGCTGGTCCTGGCCGGTTACGAGGCCCTGGCCCGCTGGCAGCATCCCGAACGCGGGCTGGTCATGCCGAACACCTTCATCCCCCTGGCCGAAGAGAGCGGGCTGATAACCCGCCTGGGTCGGCAGGTCACGGAGAAAGCGTGCCGGCAGGCTCGCGAATGGAACGACGCCCGCCCAGAAGCCCCGCCGTTCATGAGCTTCAACGTTTCGGTGCAGCAACTGCACGAGGCCGACCTGGCCAGGCGCCTGGACGTGACCATCACGAATCTCGGCCTCGATCCGGGCCTGATCAAACTGGAGATCACGGAGAGCGGACTGATGCACGACGTGCAGCTTTCCATGGACGTTTTGGCCCAGCTCAAGGCGTTGGGCGTGAAGCTGCAAATCGACGACTTCGGCACGGGCTACTCGTCCCTGCGCTACTTGCAGCGCATCCCGGCGGACAGCCTGAAGGTGGACAAGTCCTTTGTCATGGGCATGGAAAATGACGCGGAAAAAAGGGCCATCGTCAGGACCATCATCGACCTGGCCCGCAGCCTGGGCATGAACGTCGTGGCCGAAGGCGTGGAAACCCGCGCTCAACTGCTCCTGCTGCGTGAACTGGGCTGCGAATACGGCCAGGGCTACCTCTTCGACAAGCCCTTGCCCCCGGAGGAAGCGGCCCAACGCAGAGACTACGCCCATACGCTGGAAATCGGGAATTGAAACCGTCGGCTGTCCATCGCACGGGTTGTTCGTGGGGAGGGGGTCAAGTCTGCTCTTGGCTCGCAAGTATTTTTTTCCTCAGCGAATCCAACCTGATCCGAAGCGCCCTTTCCCCCTTCACCCTGGATGGAGCCGAAGCAGAATACTGCTGACCGTGCTGTAGGCCCGTATTCCAAAAGTCTGCGCGATGCAGGCAAGCGTATCGCCCCGAAGCGATCTGAAGAGCTGGATTGCGACGCTTCGGGGTTCATTGGTTGTTCCTCGCCTGGAGGCGAGAAGGTCGTCTTCGGTTATCCTCAACAACACCGGCTTTCAGGGGATTGTAATGAACATAGCGAACCAGACCGAGTAGATATTCCTCTTCCTCGATCAGAACCGCTTTGTACCGGCCGCGGAAAAGCGGCCCGTCATGCCCGTGCCGCCGGTTGAAGCGTTGCGTGTAGACGCCCCCAAGGTGACGCATGCACCGGGTCAAAGCCAAGAGCAGACTTGCCCCCAACCCCCACCAGACCCCCGGGGCTATTCGAATATTTCCCTGAAAAACGCCTCCATGGCGATGAAAGCCCGTTGGGCAACCAGCGGGTGGTATTCGTTCCTGCCGGGAGTGTCCGCGTGCGGGTCCGTGAAGGAGTGCACGGCTCCGCCATAGTGGATGAGTTGCCAATCCACCCCGGCGTCACGCATTTCCAGGATAAAGGTCTGAACTTGTTCGTCCGGCACAGCCGGATCGTTCGCGCCGTGGAGCACCAGAATTTTGGCCTTGATCCGTCTCGCGTCGGCCGGGTCCGGCGTGTCCAGGTTGCCGTGAAAAGATACCACGCCGGGCAGTTCCGTGCCGCCGCGGGCCAGTTCCAGCACGACCCCTCCTCCGAAGCAGAAACCGATGGCCGCGATCCGGGAAGGATCCAGCGGAACGTCGCCGGCTTGTTCCTTGAACACCTCCAGCGCGGCATTGACCCGTTCGCGCATCAGCCGTCTGTCCGCCCGAAGCGAGCCGGCGGCCGCCGCGGCTTCGGCGCGGTTCGTCGGCCTGATCTCCTTGCCGTACATGTCGATCATGAACACGACGTACCCATCACCGGCAACACGAGCCGCCTTTTCCACGGATTGCGCGGTGGGGCCCATCCAGTTGGGAACCATCAGAACCCCTGGCTTGTTTTGGGACGAGTCGCCTTGGTAGACTATCGTTCCCTCGAATTGCGTATCGCCGATGGCATAGGGCACGGTCTTGGTGATTGGTTCGGCCCATGCCGAAAGCGTCAGAGCCAAAAACAGCAACGGCGTGCAAGCGAGCGACTTCATGGCGACGATGCCCTCCTTGGAGTTGCGGGTTGAGCGGAGATTTTATAGGCAAAGGTGGAATATGAAAGGAATCTCCGGCCGGTCGACGTCCGACGGGCTGGTGAAAAACAAAACGGGGTTGTCGAACTCTTTCAGAGTCTTGGGCCTGGAGTGGACAGTAGACGGCGTCCTTGCGGCGTGTCCACGACGGCGAGCAGGTGCGCGGTTTCATCGTCCGAGGGCGTGGAGACCGTCA
Organism: Desulfonatronum lacustre DSM 10312; assembly: GCF_000519265.1. Lineage (NCBI taxonomy): Bacteria > Pseudomonadati > Thermodesulfobacteriota > Desulfovibrionia > Desulfovibrionales > Desulfonatronaceae > Desulfonatronum > Desulfonatronum lacustre. The sequence goes on along the minus strand of NZ_KI912608.1, from coordinate 3,142,865 downwards.
GCGGGCCTTCGAAGTTCATGGACTCCAGCAGCCGGTTGATTCGGGCCGGGTCGGGGTGGATCAGCCTCAGTTCAACCAGGGAAAGACCGAAGTCGGTCAGGCTGGTCGCGGGATGGACGCTGACGGGCCACTCGATGAGCGCCGGGGCGACGCCGTCGAGGGGAGTCCGACCGGTGGTCGGTATGGTGATCAGCCACTGAAGCCGACCGCGACTCATGGGTTCGATGGTCCCGAGATCCTCGGTGCAGGCGACGGTCGTCGCGCGAATATCCGTGGTGCGGGCTACCCAGGTCGAAAGCTTCGGCGATGCGTCGGGCCGAAGGTCGTCCAGACCGAACCAGCGCGGACGTTTAGGTTTGGGAGCGCGCGGATCAGGGGCGATGACCTCCAGGTAGAGGGCCTCGCCGAGGCGCAGCAGCAGGTTGTGCGTGCCCATCCGCGGGTGCTCACCGCCCGCTCGCGGCTCCACGCCGAGCGTTTCCAGAACATACCTGGCCCCGCTCTCCAGAGACGGGGCCGTCACCGCGATGTGATCGATGCCACAGCGAAACATGCCGAGATCTCCAGGTTGGCACGTGTTCAAAGAAAAACCGAGAAAAACCGGCAAAACCCCGGAGCCGCGACGAAAAACGGGCGTTTTTCGAGAATTTTGAGCGCTCCCGTTCGGGTTTGGAAGTCCCCGGAAAGGGTCGTCCCCCAGGACGACCCTTCGGTCCGGTCCTTGAGACGGATCATGCGCCGGTGTTATTCCTGGTAGCCCAGTTCCTTCGCCTCGTCCTTGTATCCCAGTTCCCAGAGGACGTTACGGTAGATTTCCAAAAACTCCTTCCCCTCGGCACTTTTCTGGGCTTCTTCGTAGACCAGTTTGTGTCCCACGCTACGGGCCTGGGCTTCCTCTTCAGGAGTCCATCGGACCACGGTGATGTTGGGCAGGGCTTTCCATTTCTCGCGGGAGATGATCTCATGGTTGTAGACCATGGCCGAGAGATAGCGGATGCGGTCCCGGGCTGCCAGGACGACCTCTTGATGTTCCGGAGAAAGGGCGTTCCAACTGGCCGGGTTGACGACCAGCGGAAAGTATTCACAGGTCCCGTTCTGGAAGGCGGGATCTTTCACGTAGGAGACCACTTCGTGGAATCCCATGCGCATGTTCTCGTCCCAGAACGTCCATTCCGCGGCTTCGATGCTTCGGGTCTGCAGGGCCGTGTAAATCTCGGGAGCGGACAGTGAAACCGGGGTTGCGCCGAGAGCCCTGTAATATTGGCCGCCAATGCCCGAGGCCCGGATGCGCAGCCCCTGCAGCTTGTCGATGGAGTCGATGGGCACCACGGACATGAGTTGCTCGTAGATCGGGCTGACCATGGCGTGCCCCAGGTAGGTGATCCTGTGCTTGGCATAGAGCTTTTCAAACCATGGCTCGAGTTTTTCCACCAGGTAGGCGCCCTCGGCATAGGTGCTCAAAGGGGAGCCCGGCTGGGTCGTGAAGTTGAAGAGCGGGTCCTTGCCGGTCCAATAGGCGCTGTAGACCATGGCCGCGTTCACCACGCCGTTGGCCAGGTTGTCGAAGGTTTCAAAGACGGGAAACAAGACACCCGCAGGGTATGTGTCAATGGTGAACTCACCATTCGACAGGGTCTTCACCGTCTCGCTGAAGACCTCGGCAATGCGCTGCTGCTCCGTTCCAGGCATGGCATGGGTCACCAGCCTCCACCTCACCTGTTGCGCGAAGGCCGCATGGGACCAGATTACCAGAAAAACGACCGTCAGAAAAATCGCAAAATACTTTTTCATGGGTACACTCCCTTCTTTGTCACGCGAATTGATGATGTGCCCCGGCTGATCAAGCCGGAATGTCACTCAGCCTCTGGGCCTCCAGTTGCATGCTGTTTCCATCCTGTCGTTTCTTGAAACCCTCCTTTCGGTGATGTGTCGATATCTCCCCGCTGGGGCCGTGCTCGTGGTCATCCTGCTAGCCGAACAGGTACCTGGGCAGCCACATGACGATTTCCGGAAAAAGAAAAATCAGAAGAATGCAGACGGCCTGCAAGACCAAAAAGGGAATGCTGGCCTTGTAGATTTCGACGATGTCGGTATCAACGGGCGTGCATCCTTTCAGGTAGAACAGGCTGAACCCGAACGGCGGGGAAAGGTAGGCGCTTTGCAGGAGCACGTTGAAGGCCAGACCGACCCAAAGCGGGTCGAAGCCCAGATTGGCGAGAATGGGGGCGATGATCGGAACGGCGAGGAAGATGACGGCGCCTGGTTCGAGAAACATTCCCAGGAAAAAGACAAAGACAGCGGACACGAGAAAAACCATGTTCTCCCCGCCGGGCATGTTCATGGCGAGGTTGGCCACCATGGCATTGCCGCCGAGGCCGGCGAAGACGGAACCAAAGGCGCTGGCGCCGATCATCATCCATCCGACCATGGCGGTGACGCTCAAGGTCTCCCGGCAGGAGGAAGCGACGATGCCCCAGGTCAGGCGCCTGTTGAGCAGGCCGATAAGCAGTGCGCCGGCCGCTCCGAAAGCGGCCGCTTCCGTGGGACTGGCCATGCCGTTCAGAATGGCGCCGAGAACAATGATGATCAGCAGCAGGGGGAGGAAGACGTTTTTCGAGGAAACGATCTTTTCCTTCCATGTGGCCCGCTCCTCAGGCGGCAGGGACGGCGTGAACGCAGGGTCGATGAATCCTCGGACCAGAATGTAGGCGATATATAGCGAGGCCAGGAGAAGCCCGGCGGAAATGCCGCCGGCGAACAGTCCGCCGATGGAGACGCCGGTCACCGCGCCGTAGAGAACCATGTTCGTGCTGGGCGGAATGAGCTGCCCCAGGGTCCCGCCGCCCAGAACGGACCCCAGGGCCACTCGGCGGTTATATTTGTGCTTGAGCATCTGCGGGAGTCCGATCAGCCCAAGGCCGATGACGCCGGCGGCCACCACGCCGGAAACCGCCCCGAGTACCGTTCCCACCAGGATCGTCGCGATGGCCAGACCTCCGCACACCCCTCCGGACCATTTATAAAAGGTGTCGTAGAGATCTTCCACGATGTTCGTCTTCTGGAGGACATACGCCATGAAAATGAACAAGGGCACGGCGATGATGACGAAGTTGTTCATGGTGCCCCAGGTCGCCGAAACCAGGATGTTCAGTGCCCCCGGACCCCAGAGAAAGTAGGAGAAGACGATGGCGATGGCCGCCAGGGAGAAGGAGATGGGCACCCCCGAAGCCAGTAAGGGGACGAGGGAGAGAAACATCAACAGGGGGTACAGTTCACGTGCCATGCTCGGTTACCTCTTCGACGTCACAGGGGGCAATCGGGCTGACGGCGGTCCGCCTTGTTCAGGATCAGCGCGAGCATATCCTTGAAGGCCTGCCAGGAAATCAGGGCGCAGGAAATGGGGATGACCCATCGGAACCACCAGATTTGAGGGTTGAAGGGTGTCTGGTGGGTGGAGCGCTCCAGCATCATTGTCGAACGCCAAGCATTGGGTATGCTGATGTATAAAAGCACGAGGGCCACGAAAAGCACGACCCCTTCAGAGAATATCCCCTGGATTCTGCGCCATTTCGGCGGGAGATAGTGGCTGAGGACGTCCACGGCCACATGCTTTTTCTCCGCATGGCAGTATGCCGCCCCGAGCATGAAGAAGCAGCCGAAGAGGAAAAGGGACATTTCGAAGGTCCAGATGGGCGGATCTCTGAAAAAATACGACCGGAGCGCACTGTAGACGATGATTCCGACAAGAGGCAGAAGGAGCAGGGAAACCAATCGACCCATGCGCAGCATGAACGGACCTCCTGGGTAGGGATGCGCGTTGCGTCACCGTGGTTGACGAGGAATGTGAAAACCCTTTTGATCCACTTTGACATGTTCAGAAATACTGGGTCAAGGCTTTGCCCCACAGGAAGGGGTCGGAAGGGGTCAAGTCTGCTCTTAGCTCGCAAGTATTTCTTTCCTCAGCGAATCCAACCTGATCCAAAGCGCCCTTTCCCCTTCAGCCTGGACTGGAGTCGAAGCAAGGAAAGGGTCAAGGATGGCGCTGATCGTGCCGGAGGTCCGGATTCCTAATGTCTCCGCAATACAGGCAAGTCGTCGTCACGACAGGAATGGATTGAAGCGATCCTGCAGGTCGTCACAATCCTTACGGATTAGCCATTTCTTCGACGATGCGGGCGGCAATTTCGGCGGCCTTTCCCGTGAATTCGGCGCACTGCATACCCAGCTTCCTTTCCTTGAACGCAGTCTGACCTTCCGGTGTGTTGAGGTCGCAGCCCAGCAGGACATGGCAGTCGCGGGCGCCAAACTCTTGCTCGAATTCTCGAATGAGGCGCTGAGTTCCAGCGTATGCCGGTTGGACGGACTCGCTGGATTCAGTACGCCCAAGTGCGATGCCGATGCCCATGATCGCGCCGGAAAGCGCACCGCACGTGCCGCACATTCTGCCCATGCCACTGCAAAAGGCGGTAGCTGCCTTGGGAAGAAGCTCGGACTCGACGCCCATTGCCTCTGCAAGTGCGAGCACGACGCTTTCCGCGCAATACAGCCCGGAGGCGAACGAATCCTCGGCGGCACTGCGAACGTTCAAGACGAACTGAGATTCCACGACACCTCCTGGGCGGTTGTAAGATGGCGAGTCGCGGCGCTGACCCCCGAGATGGCGATCAGGCATTTGCTTTGCCTTTTGTGTCGAGTGAGAGTTGGATACCGCGACCAAGACACCAATAATCACCGCGGCATCAGCGCGAAAACACCCCAGCCCAGGTATTCCCGCGTGTAAGCGGTGTAGCGCTCGGGTTCCGTGGTCAGTTTGGCTCGAACCTCTTCGGCTGACTCGTCGTCGGGATGGGCTTCAAGCCATCGGCGCATGGTGAGCCATTTGGCCGCTTCGTATCTATCCCAGCCGTCCTGGTCAGCCAGAACCATCTCAACAACGTCGTAGCCGAGGTGGCCGCCAACACCGAAAGACGAGATGAGTTCAGGAAGCACGAGGAAGTCGGAGATGGAGCCAGCAAGACATCCCTTGGCAATGTCTTCCGTCGGCGGCAATTGTCGCCAGTAGGGCTCGCCGATGAGGATGATCCCCCCGGTGCGCAGGCTCCGCTCCAGAAGCTCGATAGTCCCGGCGACTCCTCCGGCGATCCAGGTAGCGCCGACGCAGGCGGCCACGTCGACCTTCTCGTCGGAGACGTAACCCGCTGCATCGCCATGAATGAACGTGACTTGACGGGCCACGCCGAGTTCTTCGGCACGAAGTTTCGCCTGCTCGGTGAACAACCGGCTCATGTCGATTCCAGTGCCGAAGATGCCGTGATCGCGTGCCCAGGTGCAAAGCATCTCCCCGGAACCGCTGCCGAGATCGAGCACTCGCGCCCCGGGTGCCAGACGCAACGCCGTGCCGAGAGTGGCGAACTTATCGGGTGTGAACGGGTTATGGATGCGGTGAGCGCTTTCAGTGATGGTGAATATTCGTGGGATGTCCATTGTGAAATCTTCCTTGAGGGGAAAGTAGATTCGATCAGTTCGGTCAGGGTCTTGAACAAGTAATTCAAGAAAACCTGTGTATCATCCTGATACCCCAGGCTAATCCCCTGACCTTTCGGAATGCGATCAAAATCTCCGCCCGGCATCCCGGCTCTGCTAAAAACACCCGCAAAGGCGACTACTCCAGCTTGGTGCGGATCGCAATCGCGGGATCTTCGCGGCCCGCCGCGCTCTGTTCGAACGGCTCCGGAGTTGCCCTTCCGCTCCGCGTCATGGTTCGGCTGACCGCGCCCGGCGGCACCATCCCCGCTGAAGCAGACAACTCGACCCTCCTGTTGACAAAGAAACCGTCCGGTCGGTATGTTTCTACGCTTGCCACTTCTACTGAGCGCCGGACAGCAACGCAACCAGCGGTAATCTTCCAACAATCCACAGAATATTCATGAAAAGCAATTTGGATGACAAGCATTTATTAGAACGAGCCCCTGTCGGCAGGGTCTTTCTGAAGTACTCGCTGCCAAGCGTCGTCACGATGGTGTTTTTTGGCGTGCAGACTCTGGTAGACGGCATCGTGGTGGGGAACCATCTGGGGCCGGACGCTTTGGGGGGGATCAATATCATGATGCCGCTGTACAGCTTCATCATGGTGCTGGCGCTGATCGTCGGCATCGGAAGCCAGACTCTGGTCAGCATGGAGCTCGGACGCGGGAATCCGGACAAAGCCCAGGACGCGATGTCCACCGGCTTCCGGGCTTTGGCGGGGATCAGCCTGATTGGCACGGTGTTGCTGCTGCTGTTCGCTGAGCCCCTGACCAAACTGATAGGCGCCGACGAGCGGCTGCTGCCGTTCTCTCTGGCCTACCTTAAAGGACTGGTGCCGTTCATCTTGCCTCTGACCCTATGCTTTTATTCCGACGCCATGCTGAAGGCATTAGGGCATCCCAGGTTTTCGATGCTCATCATGTCGCTCAGCGTGGTGATCAATGTGTTGCTTACCTTTTGCTTCGTGATCGGGCTGGGCTGGGGCAATACCGGGGCGAGCATGGCCACCGGTGTCGCTTTCACCATCGGGTTGCTGATTTCCGGATGTATCACGTTCAATCCCAAACAGCGGTTGTCGATGTTGAAGGGTCGTTTTCAGATGGCGCTTCTGCGACGTGCCGCTTACAACGGCTCATCCGAGGGCGTTTCGGAAATGGCGGCCGCGGTCAGCATCCTGATCATCAACCTCACCGTGGTTCGCCTCCTGGGGGCCGACGGCGTGGCCGCGTTCACTGCCATCAACTACATCAACTTCACGAGTATATTGCTGTTCCTTGGTATTTCGGACGGGCTGATTCCGGTGCTGAGCTACAATTTCGGCGCCGGCAACCACCAGCGGGTCAAGCGGCTATTTCGCTTTGCCGCGGCAATCAACATGAGCATCGGGGTCATGGTGTTCATCGTGCTGCAGGTGTTCGGGGAGCATGCGATCTTGTTGTTCTTCGACGGCAGCGAAAGCCAGGCGTTCCAGATCGCGGTTGACGGCCTGCGCCTCTTCGCTTTCGTATTTCTGATCAACGGAATCAACGTGCTGATCATCGCCTACTTTACCGCACTGGGCGAAGCGAAGAGTTCAATCATCGTTTCCGCGGCGCGAGGTTTGGTATTCGTGCTGATCGGCGTCACCGTATTGCCGATATTCATGGGCGTTACCGGCGTATGGACGGCAATCCCGCTGGCGGAGTTGCTGACACTGGGAGTTGCGCTCATACTGATTCAGAGGACACATAAAAAATTATTTTCACACATATAGACGTATGCCTGGCAACTTGATTAACCATGGAAAGCAGTTTGAGACAGTTTTCACCACACATGGCAAATTACTGCTTTGGATTCCAACTGATCATGCTAAATAAAATGTGGGGATCTCTTATGCCGACAGCTCATAAACGGAAAAAACAACCTGAAAAAGTCCGAAACAGGCTTATTGAATGTGCCGCGCGCATCATCACCGAACAAGGCTCTCATGCCGTCACAATCCAGGCCGTTGCCGACGCCGCCGGTGTCACCAAGGGAGGATTCCTCCATCATTTCAAGAACAAGAATCAACTTGGCGAGGCCGTATCAAGGTATTTTGTAGATCAGCTGGATACTGAACTTGACAGATTGATGGCTGAAGATCCTGTAGAATATGGACAATTTACCAGGGCTTATATCAATTCAATCCGGCAAGACGTTGCTTCAGGGCGGAAAGAACAGTGGGTATCTTTTGCCATCTACGCCTTATCCGAGCCACATTTAAAGTCCATGTATAACGAGTGGATGAAAGAAAAACAAAGAGTGCATCACGACACGGATTCAGACCAAATGCTGCAAGTTCTGAGATACGCGGCCGATGGGATATGGCTTGAGATTTTAATGGGGGCTGGTTATCAGGAGGAGCATTCTGCTTTGCTGTCCAGTCTTGTCAAAATGACATACAAACAAGATGGATAGATCGCCGCGGTCGTACGAGGGGTACGTCTGTTCTTGAGTCGCAAGAGGAAAACGCGACAACCGCTAATCGCCTGACAAGAGCATGGAGGATCGGAACATGTCGACGAACACGAATATTCGGGATCGCGCGGCCGGGGCCCTCATGGGGGCCTTCATCGGGGACGCCCTGGGACTCGGGCCGCACTGGTACTACGATCTTGCCGAGCTGCGGCGCGACTACGGAGAATGGATCAGCGACTATACCGACCCCAAACCGGGCCGATACCACGAGGGACTCAAGGCGGGGCAGCTTTCCCAGGCGGGCTTCATCCTGAAGCTGACGCTTCGTTCCCTTGTTGAATGCGGGGGGTACGACAAAAAGAATTTTTGCCGCCGCCTGGAAGAGGATCTCTTTCCGCTGCTGGACGGCGCGCCAGTCAGCGGCCCGGGGGGATACACCAGCCAGTCGATCCGCGAGGCCTGGCGACGCCGGGTGAAGCTGGGCCTGTCCTGGGACCGGACCGGGGGCGAGGCCGACACCACGGAGGCCATCGAGCGCACCCTGGCCATCGCCGTCCGCTACGCGTTCCAACCCCGGGAGTTGGCCGTGGCCGTGGCCGACAACACCGTCCTGACCCAGGCCAACGCACTGGTGGTGTCCATGACCGTGGCCTTCGGCGCCGTGCTCGGCCTGCTGGTCCGGGGCCACACCCTGGACGCGAACCTGTCCTCCAGGCTCATGGACCTGGTCAAGTCCGGAGAACTGCCCTTTCACGCCGTGACCACCGACAATCTCCAGCCCCCGGCACCGGGCCAACCCGAACCGCCCCGCGCCGGTCTCTTCGCCTCGCCGGATGCCTTGCTCTCCCCTTCCTACATGGCCGCCGCGGCGGTGGACCCGGATATCCGCATCGAACCGGCCTGGAAGGTCTCCCTGGTCTACGGCATGCCCTGCGCCATCTACCACATGCTCCCGGCGGCATACTACCTTGCCGCCAGGTTCCACGACGACTTCGAGTCCGCGGTGCTGCACGCGCTCAACGGCGGAGGCCAGAACCAGGCCCGCTCCATCCTGACCGGCGCGCTCGTCGGCGCCCAAACAGGCCTCACCGGCATCCCCCGACGCTTCCTGGACGGTCTCGAGGAAAGCGACGAACTACGCCGCTTGTCGGAAAGTCTCGCCTCCATGGTCGGGCAGCACTGAGCCGGGCGATCCGCGCCGGCAGCCATGCACGCCGGATTTCCTCGACGCACCGGGATTGCCTTATCCTGGCGGGATGTGACATACGGCACCGACCGGCGGCACTTCATGCTCCGGAATATTCAACCCGTAATGTTTTTACCATCCGTTCGAACTACAAAAGCCAAGAGCAGACTTGACCCCATCCTTTCATCCTTTTCCCGAAGGATTCTTTGAATGAGCCGCCTCGGAAAGCTGACTTTTGCCCAGAAAAAATGCCTCGGTCCCACCGGCCTGTTGATGCAGCGCACGGGCATGATCTGGCCCGGAGCCCGGGTCGGGGTGGCTGTATCCGGGGGGGTGGACAGTTGGATTTTGCTGCAAGTGCTCTTGCTGCGCCAACGCATCGTTCCGTTTCCCTTCGAAGTGATGGCCATTCATCTCAATCCCGGGTTCGACGCGACCAGCCATGCTCCGCTGGCGCCGTGGACAGCAGCGCATGGCGTGGCCCTGCACGCCGAGATCACCGACTACGGTCCCATGGCCCACGGCCCTGAAAACCGGAAAAACTCGCCCTGCTTTTTGTGCGCCTGGCACCGACGCAAGCGCCTTTTCGAGCTGTGCAAGCACTATGGCCTGACCCACCTGGCCCTGGGCCACAACGCCGACGATCTGGTGCAGACATTCTTCATGAATCTGTTTCGCAACGGACGAGTGGAAGGGCTGTCACCCAAGGAGGAGTATTTCGGTGGCGAATTGGTCTTGATTCGGCCCCTGCTCCTGCTGGAAAAGCCCATGATCCGCCGCGCCGCGGCCCAATGGAAGCTGCACGTGTGGAGCAACCCCTGCCCCTCGGCCACCAACAGCGAGCGGGCCAGGACCGAGGCCTGGCTGCGGACCATCTTGTCCCAGGATTCGGCCATGCACGGCAGCGTTTATGGAGCTCTGAAGCGCTGGCAGCTTGACGTACTGCATCGAAGTCAATTAGGTGCTCATCTGCAATGACGAATCGTGAGGCTGACCTGCTCGTCTCAGCGATGTTCATCAGTATCCCCACCCCTTCAGCATCCAATGCACCTCAAAGCATTTCGAGAGCACAATGATTCGCAAAAAATACCAAGTCCTCGTTTTCAAGGATAAAGCCGGCACCTGCAAGACCTTTACGCTTCGCATCTGGGTCTGTCTTCTGGTGGCCGGTATTTTTTTGTCTTCATTGGCCCTGAACATCTACTTCTACAACACGACCCTGCATGCCGACTCGGCCCAAGCCAGGCTGGAACAGGCCCAACGCGACCTGGAAAACCAGCACCGCCAATTCATGGCCCTGACCGAAAAGATCAAAAATCTGGAGGACCAGATACTCCATGTGGCGGACTTCAACGCCAAGGTTCGGGTGATGGCCAACCTTGATCCCGGCCATGTCCCGACCACGACCCCCTTGGGCGGGGTCGAACGGATGGACTTTTCGGACCAGTATCTGACGGCCCACCGACAAGAACTGTTGGTCAGAAAGATGCACGGCTTCCTGGAGCAACTCCAGGCCGAGGCCAAACTCGAAGAACTCCGCCAAGAGGAATTGCTGGCCACATTGCGGGACAACCAAAGCTTTTTCGCGTCCACTCCCTCCATCTGGCCCACCGAGGGCTGGGTCACCTCCGAGTTCGGTTATCGCCGCTCCCCGTTCACGGATCGCCGGGAGCTGCACAGAGGGCTGGATATCGCCGGCCCCATAGGAACCCCGATCTACTCCTCGGCCGATGGACGGGTGCTCTCCGCGGAACGCGACGGGGCCTACGGTCTGACGGTGGCCATTGACCACGGTTCCGGGATCGTCACCCTGTATGCTCATTTGCAGCAATTCGCGGTAAAGGCCGGCCAGAAAGTCAGCCGAGGCGAACTCATCGGCCATATGGGCAACACCGGCCGCACCACCGGCCCCCATCTGCACTACGAGGTCCGCCTCAACGGCATTCCCGTGGATCCTATGCGCTATATTCTGAACTGACCTTCTTTCTTCTGGGCTTGATCCAGTCCGTCCCGTTCACCACATTCTTTCCTGAAGTCCTCAAGTAAGCCAAAATATCATCCCGCCGTGCTCAGCCACTTGCGGCAGCGTTCGCAGTCAAAGCCTTCTTCAGAATTCCGGGCTTCCTCACGATACGATTCCAGGCGGCACTTCCCGGACCACGGGCACGCTTATCTCCTTCATTACCTCTTTTTTCCTCCTTGTTCATAATTTCACGTGAGCTGCTGGTTTTTCAACCGGACGCGACGATCGTTTACCGATCGATATCCTCCATTCATGGGGGAGCCTTGACGAAAGATCGGTTCTCCATGCAAGACTCTTCAATGGCAATCCGGAGGGACCCCCTCCAAAGCAAACCTTCCAGCCAAGGAGAGCATGATGAAGTCGAAACTGAAGATCGTCCTGACGGGACTGGCGCTGTTGGCCCTGTGCATCGGAACCTCCCCCGCCTCGGCCCAGCGCAGCACCTTTCTGGCCTTTGGCGGCGGCCCCACCGGAGGCACGTTCAACTATTTCGCCAACGGCATCGCCATTTATCTCTCCAGGGCCTTGCCCAACGTGGAAATTTCCTCCGAGGGCTCCGGCGGCTCCGGTGAAAATCTGCGCCGCCTGCATGCCGGTCAGGTGGACTTCGGCATCGTCTACTCCGGAGACGCCTATCTGGGCCGCCTCGGCAAGCTGACCAACGACGACCGGCAATACACCAACGTGCGAACCATGGGCTACCTATACGGCGCTCCGGCCCAGTTGGTCGTACGCGCGGACGCCGGGATCACCTCGGCCAAGGATCTGGCCGGCAAACGCGTCGCCGTGGGCAACGCCGGTTCCGGCGCGGCCCTGGCCGCGGAGCGCTTTTTCCGCCACATGGGACTCTGGGACGACATCAGCCCGCAGTTCCTGGGCTATTCCCCGGCAGCCTCCGCGTTCCGGGACGGCAAGATCGACGCCTTCTGGGTCCTCGTGGGCTACCCCAACGCCTCCATCATCGAGGCCGCGACCCAGGACAGCATCGCCCTCGTGAATCTGCATCATGACGCCGAGGCAAGCGGATTTTACGACGCCTTCCCCTTCTACGCCAGAGTCGAGATTCCAGCGGACACCTACCGGGGCCAAGGCGAGCCCGTTGTGACCTTTCAGGATTCCACCTTCTGGATGACCAACGCCGGCGTCAGCGACGACATCGTCTACGAGTCCCTAAAGATTATTTACTCTCCGGAAGGCTTGCAGCACATGGTCACGGCCCATGCCGCGGCCCGGGAAATGTCCATTCAAGGCGGCCTGACCGGTGCCTCCGTTGCCTTGCATCCAGGAGCCTACAAGTTCTGGACCGAGCAGGGCCTGACCATCCCCGACGAACACAAGCCCTAGCCCTCGCGTAATCTTACAGCGACAATCCCCGGACGCCTTGAGGCGTTCCGGGGATTATTGCGTCCTCTTTGCCCCCCCACCCCAAGCCCGGAGACCCACGAATGACCGACCCTCAGCTCCAGGAAATGTCCGCCGCCCGCAAGGAAGAACTGAAACGGATACAATCCAAGGACGCCAAGACCGGCCGCAAGCTGACCGGTTTCTGGAAATGGCTGGTCTCCATCATGGGGCTGTGCATGGTCGTGTTCTATTTTTACGCCGCCGGGGTGCGTCCGGTGGGTGACCAGTATCACCGCGGCCTGTACGTTTTTCTGACGTACATCATGATCTTTCTGTCCTTTCCGTTCTGGAGGCGATCCAACCAGACCCGGCCCACGGTGGTGGACATTCTGCTGGCCCTGGTCTCCGCCGGGGTGGTGGGCTACTGGATCTTCGAGTTCGAGAACCTGAACTATCGCACCGGGATGGAAACCCAGTTGGACATCTGGGTTTCCGTGGTGGGGATCATCATCTCCCTGGAGGTCTGCCGCCGCGTCCTGGGCTGGTCCATCACCATGGGCGGCTTGCTGTTCCTGGTTTACGGCTACTTCGGCCCCTATTTCCCGTCAGCCATCGCCCACCGGGGCTTCGACATCGACCGTCTGGCCCCCTACCTCTACCTGACCCAGGACGGGGTGTTCGGGGTCATGGCCAGCGTCCTGGTCACCTACGTGATCCTGTTCATCTTTTTCGGAGCGTTTCTGCAAAAATCCGGGGTGGGACGCTTTTTTATCGACTGGCCCCTAGCCCTGGCCGGTCGGGCCGTGGGCGGGCCGGCCAAGGTCTGCGTCATTGCCTCGGCCTTTTTCGGCTCGGTCTCCGGATCGGCCATCGCCAACACCGTGACCACCGGGGCCTTTACCATCCCTCTGATGAAACGGGCCGGATTCCGGCCCCATGTGGCCGGGGCCATCGAACCGGCGGCATCCATCGGCGGGATGTTCATGCCGCCGATCATGGGCGCAGGCGGCTTCATCATGGCCGAGCTGACCAACACGCCCTACGTGCAGATCATGCTCATCTCCATCTTTCCGGCCATCCTGTACTTTTTATCCGTGTTCACCATGATCCACTTCGAGGCCAAGAAGCTGAACATCAAGGGGCTGAACCTGGACGACATGCCCTCGGCTTCGGCCATCTTCAAGAAGCACTGGTATAAATGTCTGCCTCTGGTGGTCATCGTGGCCATGATGCTTTACGGTTACTCCCCGGGCAACGCCGCGTTCTGGGCCACGCTGTCCTGTATTGTCATCAGCTGGTTCGACCCGGAATTCCGGATGGGGCCGAAACAGATTTGGGAGGCCTTGGTCGCCGGTGCGCAGAGCACCCTGGTCATTGGGGCCACCGTGGGCGTGATCGGGATCATCGTGGGCACCATCGCCTTGAGCGGGATCGGTTTGAAGTTCTCGGACATCATCATCTCCCTGTCCGGCGGCCATCTGTTCCCGGCCCTGGTGCTCATCGCCCTGGCCTCGCTGGTCCTGGGCATGGGCGTCCCGGTCACGGCCTCGTACCTGATCGTGGCCGTGCTGGCCGTGCCCGCCCTGCACGAAATGGGCGTGGGCCTGATCGCTGGGCACATGATCGTCTACTGGTTCAGCCAGAACTCCAACATCACCCCACCGGTCTGCGTGGCCGCCTATGCCGGCGCGGCCATAGCCGGGTCCGACCCCTGGAAGACGGGCTGGACGGCATTTAAGTTCTCCAAGCTGCTCTACGTCATGCCCTTTCTTTTTGCCTACGAACCGGCCATGACCCTGTTCATCGGCTGGGATGAAGCAGTGGTGGGCGACTCCGGATGGACCGAAATCGCCTCGGTCTACTTCGCAGCGGCCGTGGGCACGGTGGCCTTCTCGGCCTGGTCCATGTTCTACCTGATCCGCCGTACGACTATCCTGGAATGGATCGTCTTCGGCGGTGCCACCTTCCTCTGCTTCCAGCCCAACCTGCTCAGCGACGCCCTGGGCATCGGCATCGTCGTGCTCCTGGGGCTCTGGCAGCATCGAAAGAACAAGAAGGAAGAAAGCATGAAGGCAACGTGCCCCTTCCCCACCCCCGGACAGGTTGGAAATGCCTGAGGACGCACACCGTCTATCTCCGCAACGTCAAACGGCCCTGGAAGGTAATTTCTTCCAGGGCCGTTTTGCGTTGATTCCAATAACTGGACTTGCCTTCACTGATCAGACGCTTCCGGCAACATCCCGGTTTGACGCAAAGCCTCATAGAGCACGATGCCTGCGCAGGTGGAGAGATTCAGGCTGCGCACCCGGCCCCAGATGGGAATCCGCACGCAAAGAGCGTCGTCCGCCAGCAGTTCATCGGGCAGCCCCCTGGTTTCCGGGCCGAAGACCAGATAGTCGTCCGGCTGAAACGCGAAGCAGTGGTGCGCTTCGCCTCTCCGCGCACTGGTGAACACCAGCCGCCCCGGGCCTTTGCCCTGGAGAAACGCGGCCCAGTCCGGCCACGTCCGGACCTGAACGTGTTCCCAATAGTCCAGCCCGGCCCGACGTAAATATTTGTCCTCAATGGAGAACCCCAACGGTTCGACGAGGTGCAGCGGGGTTTGCGTGGCCGCGCAAAGCCGGGCGATGTTGCCGGTGTTCGGCGGGATTTCCGGCTCAAAAAGGACGATGCGCATCTAATCCCCGTCCAGGACGGTTCGGATCGTGTTTGCCAGGTCACCATCGGCCGACGTGCCGATGGTCACGTACAGTGAGGGCGGGGAGCCCGTTCCAGCATCAGTCATGGGCCGCTTTCCTCGTGAGTCGAGCCTGCACTTCTTTTGGCCCCAAGGCTGGTCGCCCGGGGTTTGATGTTCTCCAGTTCCCGCTGCAGGTCGGCCATGCGCACCGGTTTCTCCAGATACGCGTTCATGCCGGCTTGCAGGCATTTCTCCCGCTCACCGCGCTTGTCGATGGCGGTCATGGCGATGATCGGGATGCTTTTCTTTGCACTGTTGCTGGTGGACGCGCGGATCTTTTTGGTCGCCTCCAGTCCGTCCATCACCGGCAATTGAATATCCATCAGGATGCAGTCGAACCCCTGAGCGTCAAGTTTCTCAAGCGCTTCCTGGCCATTGTCCACAAGGGTCACCTCATGGCCGGCCTTCTCCAGAAACATCCGCAAGGGCAAAGCGTTGTAGGCGTTGTCCTCGCAAACAAGGATGCGCAACCCTTTCCCGGTTTTCCAGCGGTCGGCGTCAGTCAGAAAGGCGGTCGAGGCGAGGTCTTGCGGCAATTTGAAGGGGATGGAGACGTTCATGGTCGTACCCTGGCCAAACGTGCTTTCCATGGAGACGTCGCCCCCCATCAACTTCACCAGTCGCCGCACAATGGTCAATCCCAGCCCCGGACGCCCATGAACATACAGGGCGTCGCCCCGGACCACGGGCGCGAACAGGGTCAACTGCTGTTCATCGGAAATACCGATGCCGGTGTCGCTCACGGAGAAATGCACCAGCACCGCTCCGTGGTCCCCTGGGGAGAGATTGGCCATGTCCACCCGGACCCCGCCCTGTTCGGTGAACTTCAGGGCATTGCTCACCAGATTGGACAAAATCTGGCGCACACGGGCCTCATCGCCCACCAGCCGGGCAGGCATGGACTGGTCCACGAAGCACTCCAGATTCAGCCCTTTTTCCCGTGCCAGACCAGCATACATTTCAGCCAGGGAGACGCAGAGTTCGTCCACGCGAAACTCCACGCCCCGCGGTTCCACCTGGTCGGCCTCCATGGCGGCCACGTCCAGGAGGTCCTTGAGCAAGCGGGCCAACTCATCGCAGGAAGCGATGGACTTGGCCACGAATTCGCGCTGTTCCCGGTCCAGTGTTGTGGTCAGCAAATACTGGAGCATGCCCATGATGCCATGAAGCGGCGTATGCAGGCCGTGGCGCATGGCGGTCAGAAGCTCGGTTCTGGCAAGATAGGCCGTTTCGGCGGATTTTCTGGCTTGAGCCTGGGTCTGTTCGGCCCGCTTCAGGTCCGTGATGTCCAGCACAGCGCCGACCAGCCCGTTGACCCGACCATGCTTGTCCGTCAGGGAAGCCTGATGAAAAACCACGTCCCGGACCTCGCCCGACACGTCCACGATCTGGGACTGGAAAACCTGGGACACGGGCCCGGCAAGCAATTCAGCGGGATTGACCTGAGCGGATTTGTCCATCCTGGACGGATTATCGCCCAAAACAACCTCCAGGCGGGTCATATCCTGGCCGAAAAGTTCTTCGAACGCCCTGTTCGCGCCCTGGTAGCGGCCGTTTTTATCCTTGTAGAACACCGGAATGGGGACGGTTTGCAGGAGCATGTTCAAGAAGGCCCTGCTCTCACGGGAAGCCTCCTCGGCCCGGACCTGATCGGTGACGTCGCTGACCACCAGCAACAATTGCCGGCGACCGTCCAGATCCGGCCGGACATGGTACTCTCGCTCTAGCCGTCCGAAGCAGCGTACGCTCATCTCCCCATCGACCCCGCACAGGGTCAGGTCCAGCCGCTTGCCTTCGGGGTGTTTGAAGAACCCGTCAAATCGTCCATCCAGGACCGGACGATCCGCACTGACCAAAAAATCCGCCAGAGCCCTGCCACGAATTTGGTGCGGAGACCGCCCGACCATGGCCGCGAAGGTCTCGTTGGCCTGATCGATCACTCCATGTTCGTCCAGGACCAGGTACCCCATCGGCGCATCGTTGAATAATCCCGCGAACCGATTTCGGGTCATCTCCAACTGGGTCTGGGTCGCTCGCAACGCTTCGTTTTTCAGTTCCAGCTCGATCTGATACACTTGGTAGCCGTGGAGCAACGTCTTGATCTCGTCCGGGGTGAGGTCGCCATCAATCCTGTCGGTCTCGGCCAACCGGGCTTCGGCCTGCTCCCGCAGGAGTTTCATCCGGTCTTCAAAACTGTTCTCCATGCGCACCCCTCCTTCAAAGACTTCGCGGGTTCATGGTTCAGGGTTCACGCCACGGCTCAAGGTTGATGCGGGGCGATTGGCAGCAAATTCTTAATGCATCCTTGGTCAAAAGGATCAGTCTCCATACAAAGGATATATTTTCGACGAAAAGGCCGGAGAGCATCACTCGGCCCGTTTCTGGAGCACCCACTGCTCGGCCTGGCGGCGAGCTTCGACGATCTGGCCGGGGGTCATTTGCAGTTCAGCCAGGTGCATGGCTTCAGCGGCCTGTTCAAGGCCCTGGAACAAGGCCAGCACGAACCATTTGTAGGCCAGGACGTTTTCCTGGGAGACCCCCTGACCGGTGAGATACATCAGCCCCAGATTGAGCTGGGCCAGAGGCGACCCCTGTTCCGCGGCCATCATGTAGAAGGCCGCGGCCAGGCGCGGATTCTGTTCCACGCCGTCGCCGTGTTCCAGGAGATACCCGGCATGGTACTGAGCCGGGACGTAGCCGCTTTCCGCGGCGGCCATGAGCAGATACAGAGCGGCCCGGGGGTCACGGTCCACGCCGTCGCCCTCCAGGTACAACTGGGCCAGATTGTACTGGGCTTCAGGATAGCCCTGTTTCGCGGCCCGGCCATACCACAGCGCGGCCTGATCCTTGTCCACGGCAAAGCCCAGTCCTTCCTCGAAAAGAATGGCCAGATTGTTCTGGGCCTCCGGATGGCCGCGTTCCGCGGCTGTCCTGTACCAATGGGCCGCGTGCATGGAATTGCGCTCCACCCCGACCCCCATGGCGTACATGGCCCCCAGGTTCACCTGGGACTCCAGATGACCCTGGTCCGCGGCCTTGCTGAACCAGTAAAACGCCGATTCCGGATCCCGCGGCACCCCCCGGCCTTCCCCGTAAATCAATCCCAATCGATGCTGGTACTCCACGTCACCGGCCAAGGCTCGCTCTTGAATTCGTTCCAGATCCCGGAACGTGGCGCTTTCGTCCGCGCGAAGAGGGGCAAGGAGGACGAGAAGAAGGCAACACGCCAGGGTCAGGCAAGAAATCAAAGCCGTGGACGGGATCGTGCGCGGAAACATGACTCACTCCATGAAACAGGTTGTTGTCGGTAATGTGAAGCATCTACATAATCCCGGATCATCCGGCAATCAGGCCTCGCCGTACAGCCACGTTCACGCCGGTCTTTTTGTCTCGAAGCCTCTCATTTTCCATCCCCTTGCAATGCAAAAACGCCTGGACTAGTTTAAGAAAATCGTCCCCTTTGAAGACAAAAAAACGTAACTTCCGGACCGGACGCCTGTTGTGGCCAAACGTGGCCAAGCGTGATGAGCGAAAAGAGGCCGCGAGCGGGACGCCAGCGCCGATGTGGCCCGGTCGCATGCACGTGGACAATTCAGCAAAGGCAGGAACAGCTATGGAACCACAAGCATTTTACAAGACCATTTACAAGATCGCCAAGGTCGTCAACTCGTCGTTGGAACCCAAGGTGGTCCTCAACCAGATCGTCGAACAGGTCGCCACGACCATGAACGCCAAGGGGTGCTTCATCCGTCTGTTGAACAGGACCGGGGATATCCTCAAGCCGGACGCCTATTACGGACTGAGCGAGCGCTACGCCCAAAAAGGCCCCGTGGAGGTGGCCAAGAGCAAGCTGGACCAGGAAGCCCTGGCCGGAAATGCCGTGTACATCGCCGACGTACGGACCGATCCTCGCTTCCAGTACCCCCAACAGGCCTCCGAGGAAGGGTTGGTCTCCATCGTGGTGGTGCCGCTCACCGCCCAGGGCAACAAGGTCATCGGCGTCCTTCGGGTCTACGCCGGGGAAACCCGTCAATTCTCCGACGAAGAGTTGGAGTTCTTGAGTTGCATTGCCAACCTCTGCGGCATCGCTCTGGAAAATGCCCGGATGTTTCACGCTCTGAAGCGGGCCAGCGAACTGGCCAACGATTACATCTACCAGGTCTTCGAGGACTGATAGTCCATTGAAAAACTCCCAATTGCCCTTCCTCGTTATTCCCCAACCCAGCAACTCGACATCCGTTCGGAGGAACGCATGAGCAAAATACGTGTCGGCATCAACGGCTTCGGCCGCATCGGGCGGCAGGTTCTCAAATCCATGTGGACGTATCATCGCGACGTCATCGAGGTCGTAGCGGTGAACGACCTGTTCGACATCAAGACCAACGCCCACCTCGTGGCCCACGATACCAGCTACGGACGCTTCGAGCCGGAAATCCGCGTTGACGGGGACACCATGCTGGTGGGCGACGACTTCCAGGTGACCAACTTCGCCGAACGCGATCCCCGGCTGATTCCCTGGGCCTCGCGCAAGGTGGACGTGGTGGTGGAGTGCACGGGCATTTTTCGCACCGGCCCCAAGGCGGCCATGCACATCGAGGCCGGAGCCAAGAAGGTGATCATCTCCGCGCCGGCCAAGGAAGAGGACATCACCATTGTCATGGGCGTGAACGAGGCCGCCTACGACCCGGCCAAACACCACATCATCTCCAACGCCTCCTGCACCACCAACTGCCTGGCCCCCGTGGTCAAGGTCGTGCACGAGAAGTACGGCATCAACAAGGGCACCATGACCACCATCCATGCCTACACCAACGACCAGCGCATCCTTGACCTGCCCCACTCGGACCTGCGCCGGGCCCGGGCCGCGGCCTGCAACATGATCCCCACCTCCACCGGCGCAGCCAAGGCCGTGGCCCTGGTCATCCCGGAAATGGCCGGCAAGTTCTCCGGCTATTCGGTCCGCGTGCCCACCCCCACGGTCTCTCTGGTGGACTTTGTCTGTGAACTGAATAAGGACACCACCACCGAGGACCTGCGGGCCCTGCTCAAGGCCGCGGCCGAAGGCCCCCTGAAAGGCATCCTCGGCTACTCCGAATCCCCTCTGGTCTCCTCGGACTTTATCGGCGATCCGCGCTCGTCCATCGTGGAAGCGGACTTCACCATGGTCCAGTCCGGCAACATGGCCAAGATCTACTCCTGGTACGACAACGAGTGGGGCTATTCCTGCCGAGTTGGGGACTTGGTGACGTATATGGCTGAGAAAGGTTTATAATTTGAATAGCCTTGTTGATCTGATGATGCAGCTATTGAACAAAAATGGAATAAGGAAGACGCGAAAGCGCGAAGGCAATTTCAAGCAAAGAGGTTCGCCATGAAAACCCTGATCACCATTTCCCTCTTCTTGTGCTGCATCCTCCTCGGCCGGACGTCCTGGGCCGAGGAGACCGCGGCCCTGACCGTCACGATCTACAACCACGGGCAAGCCCTGATCAACGAGGTTCGGGAGGTGGAGCTGCCCTCGGGCTCCGGGTTGGTGGAGTTCAGCGGGGTGGCCGAGACCATCGAGGCCCCCACCTTGCAAGTCCGTTCCCTGACCGCGCCCGAAGCCTTCGTCGTCCTGGACATGAACTACGAGTACGACCTGATCAGCGTGCAGAGCCTGCTGGACCGCTACGTGGGCAAGACGCTGAAGGTCGTGTTGCCCGACCCGCATGACCGCAAGGCCACGGTGCTCCGGGAGGCCGTGCTCTTGGCCAACAACGACCGGCCCATCTTCCAGGTGGACGACCAGATCTTCGTCGGCAACCATGATGCCGTGTATCTGGCCGAAATGCCCGCCGGGCTGCGTCCGCGACCGACCCTGGTCTGGCTGGTGCGCAACGACGGACCGCCCCGGCAGCGTCTCGACGTTTCCTATTTGGCCGGAGGCATGAACTGGCGGGCCGACTACGTGCTCAAGGTGGACCGCGACAACCAACGGGCCGCGCTGTCCGGCTGGGTGACCCTGGACAACCAGTCGGGCATGGCTTTTGATCAGGCCGCCCTAAAGCTGGTGGCCGGAGAAGTGAACGTGGTCCGCCCGGAGCCCAGGGCGCTGCGCCGGGACATGGTCATGGCCGCTCCCATGGCCGCGGAACAGATGCAGCAGGAGGAATTCTTCGAGTACCATCTCTACAGCCTGCCCCGTCCGGTGGACATCGCCAACCGCCAGACCAAGCAGGTCAGCCTGCTGCAGGCTCCGGAAATGAGTCTGAACAAAAAGCTGGTCGCCCGGTTCGGCGGTTATCCCAATCCGGGCCAGGGGACCATCAAGCAGGGCGTGGACGTGTTGTTGACCTTCAAGAACGCCGAGGCCAACGGGCTGGGTCTGCCTTTGCCCAAGGGGATCGTCCGGGCCTATCAGGAAAGCCGGGACGGCAGCACCCTGTTCATCGGCGAGGACCGCATCGACCACACGCCCCGGGACGCGGACGTGGAACTGCGCATGGGCCAGGCCTTTGACGTGAACGTGGAGCGGACCATGACCGCCCATGAGCAGCTTGGCCGCAACGTGGTCCGCTACACCTGGGAAATCCGGGTCCGGAACAGCAAGGACGAGCCGCAGCAGCTCCTGCTGGAGGACACCCTGTTCGGCGACTGGCGGATCACCTCCTCCAGCCACGACCACGAACGCCTGGACGCCCGCCGCGTCCGCTTCACCCTGGACGTCCCGCCCTCCAGCGAGCAGGATCAGCTTTTGCTGACCTATACCGTGGAAACCCGGACCTGATCCGCCAGCGAGACGCCCATGCCCGACACCAAACCCAGACACTGGCTCCTGAAAAGCGAACCCAACTGCTTTTCCATCAACGACCTGGCCGCGGCCCCGGACCAGACCACCTTCTGGGACGGAGTGCGCAATTACCAGGCCCGGAACCTGATGCGCGAGATGCGCGTCGGGGACCAGGCCCTGTACTACCACAGCCAGACCAACCCCTCGGTGGTCGGCCTGGCCGAGATCGTCCGCGAGGCCTATCCGGACCACACGGCCTGGGATCCGCAAAGCAACCACTTCGATCCCAGATCCACCCCGGACAAGCCGGTCTGGGACATGGTGGACATCCGGCTGGTCCGTAAATTCCCCCATCCCTTGCCCCTGCCCCTGCTGCGCACCGTGGCCGACCTGGCCGGCATGGAACTGCTGCGCAAGGGCAGTCGCCTTTCGGTCCAGCCCGTGACCGAGTCCCAGTTCACGACCATTCTGCGTCTGGCCGACGAAGCAACGGAGGAAAACCCATGACCCGCGAAGAACTGATCGAACGCGCCGGGCGCATCACGCCCCCCGGCCGGCAAACGGCCCGTGAGTTCGAAACCCAGGCCCCGGCCCTGGCCGCGGAACTGAATCAACGCATGTCCGCCCGTGCGGACATCACCACCCTGATCGGCACGAACAACATGGCCATGATGGAGGACAACCACCGCAACCACGCCCGGTTCATGACCTCCCTGCTCTGGCTCTACGACCCCAGAACCCTCGTGGATACCGTGCTCTGGGTCTTCCAGGCCTACCGCTCCCACGGCTTCCGGCTCACCTACTGGCCGGCCCAGTTGGACACCTGGATGCAATTGTTGGAAGAACGCCTTTCTCCCGAGGCCTACGCCGAAGTCAGCCCGATCTACACCTACATGATCATCAACCAACCGGCCTTTGCCGCTCTGAGCGAAAACACGCTCCAGCAATCGCCGCGTCCTATCACCGAACCCATGGGCTGCGCTCAGCCGTAACGCACGCAAGCTTTTCAGCCCGGAATTTATCTTGCCTGAAACCATCCCCCATGCTAAAAAAGTAATAATTGATTGTTCATTTTTTGAAGTCTCGACCAAAAGGCATCATGCACGAACATCGAACCCTCATCGCAAGGAGGTCTTATGAACGCTGATTCCAAGGAATTGTTGGCCAAAATTTCAGGATTCTACCCTGAGTTGGAAAAATACGGCGTGACCATGACCACGACGTTCGACGAGGCCAAAAAGGCCTGGGTGGTCTCCCTGAAAAAAGACGGCACCGAACAAAAGACCCACATCGAACAAGAAGACGCCGAAAAATGTCTTCAGGGCGTCGAATGCATCCACCTGGGCGTACATGTCGCGGATTTCATTCGCGTCTACTGCCAGGGCGGAGAAGCCTGCCAGTGCAAGGGCGGACCCTGCAAGGCCTGATACATAAATAGCAGTCATCCCCTTATCGAGGATAACTGCCTGCACGTCTTCGCGAAAAGAGGCACGGACGATCCGCGTCCGTGCCTCTTTTTGATTCAACCGGCCATCACTCTTTTTTCACCATTACCACGCATCGAGTCCAGCCCATGGCGAACAGCCCTTCTCCCATCGATCGTTCTTCCCGCTCCACGTTCCCTCTCCAAGCCCCCGTCGCTGCGCCGCTTCCGGCTTCACCGGGAACCCAGGTCCACGTCCTGGCCAACGGTCTGACCGTGCTCGTTCACGAAGACGACCGGTTCCCCCTGGTCTCGATCCGGCTGTTCGTCCGGGCCGGCTCGGTCCACGAAGCCCAGAAGCAGGCCGGGATCAGCCATCTGCTTGAACACATGGTCTTCAAGGGGACGCCTCGCCGGGTCCAGGGCCAGGCCGCCGCGGACATCGAGTCTCTGGGGGGCGAGCTGAACGCGGCCACGGGGTTCGACGCCACCATGTATATCGTGGATCTGCCCGCGGAGCACTGGGCCATGGGGCTGGACGTGATCCAGGACATGATCTTCAACGCCTCCTTCGACCCCGAAGAACTGGAGTCCGAGCGCCAAGTCATTTTGGCCGAGATGGATCAGGGCGACGACGATCCGCACCGCCGGATCTTCAAGTCCGTGCAGGAGCGCATCTGGGCCGGGACGCCCTATGCCCGACCGATCATCGGCGTTCCGGAAACGGTTCGCTCCATCACCCGGGACGACCTCGCGGCCTATGTCCGGTCCCGCTACCAGCCAGGAAACATGGTCCTGGTCTTGTGCGGCGACGTACGGCCCGAAAAGGTCCTGGAACAGGCCCGTGAGCTTTTCGGCCGGCTGACCAACCACGGTGACCGGCATTCCGTCCACTGTCCGGCTGCACTCCTCTCCGCCCCAAATGGCGCCCAAGGTGGTGCCCAAGGTGATGCAAAAAACGTTGCCCCAAATGTTGCCAAAGGCGTTTCAGGCGATTGCGTTTCAGGCGGCCCGGCCCCGCATATCGCCATCCACCAAGGCCCCTGGCAAAAAGCCCATTTTTTCCTGGCCCTGCCCATTCCCGGTCTGCGGGACGTGCACAGCGTGGGGCTGGATGTGCTGGCCCACATGCTGGGCGGGGACCGAACCTCCCTGCTGTACCGCGAATTCAAGTACGAGCAGGGACTGGTGGACACCATCTCCGCTTCGGCCACCAGCCTGGACCAGGCCGGAATGCTTTCCATTCAGGCCCAACTGGACCCGGCCAATATCCAAGCCCTGTGGACCGGCCTGATGAACATGCTGGCTGATCTGACCCCGGAAGCTTTCAGTCCGGAAGCCCTGAACCGGGCCAAGCTGAACATGGAAGACGGTTTGTTTCAGGCCAAGGAAACCTTTTCCGGCATGGCCTCCAAACTTGGCTATTTCCAGTTCCACGAACATTCCTTCGAGGCCGAGCAGGTCTACCTGCACATGATTAAAACCATGGACGCGGAACAGTTGCGGGACGTGATCCGCGTCCATGTCCGTCCTGAAAGGCTGGTCTGCTCCATCTTCACGCCGACTCCCGAGACCCCGGCGGAAGAGGATCTGCGCGACACGCTGACCCGAAAATGGCCTTCCCGGACCACCGCGGTCGCCACCGCGCCCCTCGTCGGTCGTCACCAGCCGGAGATCATCCATCTGGCCCCCGGCCGGACAGTGGTCCTGCTGCCCGACACATCCTTGCCTTACACGGCCCTGACCATGTGCTGGAACGGCGGCGATCTGCTGCTGCCCCCCTCGGACCAGGGCTTGTCCGAGCTGACCGCCCGAGTCTGGACCAAGGGGACGCGTTCCAAAAACGCCGTGCAGGTCCAGGACTTTCTGGCCGACAGGGCGGCCCGGGTGGCGGCCGGGGCCGGTTTGGAACAACTCTACCTGAACGTCCATTTCCCGGCCCGATTCCGTCCGGAAATGCTGACCTTTTTCGAAGAACTGGTCCAGGAACCGGCCTGGCTGCCCGAGGAATTGGCCCGGGCCAAGCAGGAGCAGTGCGCGGCCATCGTCCGGGCCGAGGACAGTCCGGTGGGTTTGGCCCTGCGCCACACCTTCCCGTTTTTGTTTTCCGAACACCCTTACGGCTACCAGCGCTCCGGCGGCACGGACGCGGTGACGGGATTTTCCCGGGAACACGTCCTCTCCTTCTGGGAACGCCAGAAAGATCGCCCTTGGGTCCTGGCCGCCTGCGGGAACCTGGACCGCGACGCCCTGCTGACCATGGCCGGGAACCTGGCCCGTGGAGACGTCATGGCCGCCCCCACGCCCCGGTATCCGCGCTGGAGCGAAGAGCGGAAGCTGTCGCTTCAGCTCAAGGACCGCAACCAGACCCACATCCTGGTGGTCTTTCCCCTGCCGGGCCTGGGCAGCGAACAGACCCCGGGCTTGAATCTGCTGAGGGAAGTCCTGGCCGGACAATCCGGGATGCTCTTTCGCGAGCTGCGCGACGTCCGCGGCCTGGCCTATTCCGTAACCGCCCTGCTCTGGCAGGAGACCCTGGCCGGTTTTCTGGCCTTCTACATCGGAACCTCCCCGGACAACGAGGAGGCCGCGGTTCAAGGCTTTCAGGACGTGGTCCGCGATCTGATCGACCGGGGCCTCCCGGAAACGGATCTGGACCGGGCCAAAAACCTGCTCTGGGGGGACTACCAGCGCAGTCGGCAACGGCTGATCGCCAGGGCCCACGAAGCGGCTGAGAACCTGTCCCGAGGATTCACCCTGGACCATTCCCAGGACATGATCGAGCAAGCCAGACAAACAACCCCCCACGACCTCGCCGCCCTGGTCCGGGAGTATCTGCAATGGGACCAGGCCTACCTGATCAAGGTCCGGCCATAGCCCGGCTCTTTACTGTGTATTGCGCTCAAAATGACCCAATAAGCTGGGCATGCTTCAGGCCGAAATCGAAATCGCAATCGCAATCGTCGACATTGCGTGAAGTTACTGTAAGCCTCGATTTCGATACCGATTTCGATCCTGGTTCCAACGCCAGGCTGACCTGATAAGGTCATGTTGAAAGCAAAGTGAAATCAACCGCTTTCATTGCCCTGATTCCTGAACCAGCGCGGACGGAACGCCCCACCATGTCGCAACGCCCGGACCCGCCAAACCACTGCCGACGATGCGGAACCTGCTGCCGCAAGGGCGGCCCGGCCCTGCATCACGCGGACCTTCCGCTGCTGCGCGACACGATCATCCTTCGGGAGGCTCTCTACACCCTGCGCGTGGGCGAACCGGTTCACGACCAGGTCAAGGGCCAGGTCGTCCTGCTGGACGCGGAATGCGTCAAGGTGCGCTCGAAAGAGTCCGCGGTGGACAGCTCGGCAAAAAGTGAGCCGGGCTGTCGATTCTACCTGCCCGATCCCTCTCCCGCCGCCCAAGCGTCCGAATGGGCTTCTGGCCGCTGCGCCATCCACGAAAACAAACCCCAGGAGTGCGCGGCCCTGAAGTGCTGGGACACCGCCGGGCTGGCCGAGGCCGCCGCGACGCCGCGCCTGTCCAGGCTGGATATCCTGGGTCCGGACAACGCCCTGGCCGAACTGGTCCGGGACCACGAAACCCACTGCTCCGTCGCCGACCTGCTCCGCCACCTCCAAGCCCCCACCCCGGAATCCGCCGACCTCCTCCGCCAAGCCGCGGCCTACGACGCCGCACTGCGCGACCTGCTCCAGGCAAAAGCTGGAATCCCTCCGGACCACCTTCCTTTCCTCCTGGGCCGCCCCTTGCCCGAGGTGATCCATGGTCTGCGGCGATGGTTGGCGAGGAATGGAGACCATTCAAAGAAAGATATGGTTTGAAGCAAAATCGTACGACAAAAAAAGGCGCTCAGGCATAAAAAAAGGGATCCAAGCCGTTACAGCTTGAATCCCTTTAAAATTCGTGGTGCCGAAGGGGAGAGTCGAACTCCCACGGGGAAACCCCCACTAGACCCTGAACCTAGCGTGTCTACCAATTCCACCACTTCGGCCCGAAGGAGAGGTGTCTACTCGCATCGGCTTCGGTTGGCAAGGGGTCAGTGCAAGAAAATTTATTTTTTTCCAGTGCCGCCGTGTCGGTCGTGACCGGTCCGCCCGGGACGGGCATCGTCACATGGTTGAAGGACGCGAGGGTTTCCGGTATGGATACAGGTTTCGCCGTTTCGCGAAGTCTTCCGATTTCGGGTTTCGGGAGACGGCGAACGACATACCTATCCGGTAGGAGAACCCCATCCTCATGCAGGTCTTGCGCACCCTGGAAGAAGCCCGCCAAACCGTTTCTCAATCCTGCGTCACCATCGGCAATTTCGACGGGGTCCACATGGGCCACCAGAAATTGTTGTGCCGGACGCGCCAAAAAGCCGCTTCCCTCGGTCTTCCCAGCGTCGCGGTCACCTTTGAACCGCACCCACTGCGGGTTCTGAGCGGATCACGGACGCCCCCGTTCATCACCTTGCCGCACCAAAAGCTGGAGTCCATCGCATCCCTACGGCTCGACTACGCCTTTTGCATTGCCTTCACCAAGGACATGGCCAAACTGGAACCCGAGGAGTTCGTGCGGACCTATCTTCTGGAGGGTCTGGGCATGCGGGAGATGGTCATCGGGTACGATTACGCCTTTGGGCGCAACCGCAAGGGCGACTATGCCATGCTCCGGGAACTCGGGGCGCGGCACGGGTTTGCCGTGGAGCAAATCGGGCCGGTGTTGATCGACGACGCGGTGGTCAGTTCGTCGCGGATCCGGGACATGGTCCAGGCCGGACTGATCTGGGAGGTCCGACCTTTGCTGGGCCGGTTCTACCGGGTGGAGGGCAAGGTGGTTTCCGGGCGTAACCGGGGGGGCCGTCTGCTGGGCTTTCCCACGGCCAACCTGCAACTGCGCGACGAACTGTTCCCCAAGACCGGAGTCTACGCGGTCTGGGCCGAATCCGAGTGTCGGACATATCCGGCCGTGGCCAACATCGGCTACAACCCCACCTTTGGAAACGACGTGCTCTCCGTGGAGGTGCACATCCTGGATTTCGACCAGGACATCTACGACCGCGACGTTCGCGTCCACTTCGTTCAGCGGCTGCGCAGCGAACAAAAATTTCCGAACCTTGACGCACTGATGGCCCGAATTCGCGAAGACATTGTCTTGGCCCGCCGCATTCTCGACTCCCCGGAGGCGCATCTGGTGGAAGCCAGGCAGTGCGTCTGACAGTGCGTCTGGCAGTGCGTCTGGCAGTCCGTTGAAAAACCTCCAATTGCCGCGTCGCCGCAAAAATTCAAACTCTCACGTATGAAGAAATACGCTTCGACCTTGAGCTTTTCTTGCTCCTTGCACTTGGGATTTTTGAACGAACTGTCGAACAAAGACTTTTCATTAGCTGACTCGCCGGCCCATGTCTGTTCCTGAACCGCACATTCGGAAATGGACCCGCTTCCTCCATGCCGCGGGTCGGGGCGGGTCGGCCCGGTGGGTGTTGCTGGGCCTGCTGGCCGGGCTGCTCTCCGGGTTGGCGGCGGTGGTGTTTTTCGTCAGCCTGGAGGGGCTGCGCCACTTTTTTTTGGTGTACCTGGCAGGCCTGGACCTGCCTTTGCCCTCGGGGGAGGTCCTTTTTCACGGCGAACCGGGAACGTATCGCCCCTGGCTGGTCCCCATTCTCACCGCATCCGTGGGCGTACTGACCGGAATCCTGGTCAGCCGCTGGATTTCCGAACCCATGTCCGGCGGCACGGACGGCACGGACGCCATGATCAAGGCGTTCCACCGCCAGGACGGCCACATGCCCGTGCGCACAACCCTGATCAAAAGCGCCACCGCGGTGCTGACCATCGCCAGCGGGGGCAGCGCCGGACGGGAAGGCCCCATGGCCCAACTCGGAGGCTGTTTCGGTTCCCTGCTGGCCGATCGCCTCGGCTTGAGCGTCAAGGAACGGCGGATTCTACTGCTTTCCGGGGCCGCCGGCGGGCTGGGCGCGGTTTTTCGGGCCCCCTTGGGCGGGGCGATCACCGCTGTGGAGGTCCTCTACCGGGAAGACTTCGAGGCTGAGGCCATCCTGCCGGCTCTGATCTCCTCGGTCACGGCCTACTCCCTGTTCACCCTGTTCTTCGGCGCCGTACCCATGCTGGAAACTCCGGACTTCCGCTTCCAGAGCGCTCAGGAACTGCCCTTTTACATCGTCCTGGCCCTGGTCTGCGCCCTGGCCGGACGGGCCTACCTCTCGACGTTTTTCTTCATCAAGCGCACTGTCTTCGAGCATATCCGGCAACGCGCCGGACTGGTCTGGTCCATGGGGCTGGGCGGGCTGCTGGTGGGCATGCTGGGGGTCGCCTTTCCGCCCGTGCTCAGCGACGGCTACGGCTGGCTGGAAATGGCCGTGCTGGGCCAGCTGTCCCTGGTGGTGATGCTGGCCGTATTTCTCGGCAAGACTCTGGCCACGTCCATCACCCTGGGCTCGGGCATGAGCGGCGGGATGTTCGCCCCGGCCCTGTTCGTGGGTGGGATGTGCGGCGGGGTGGTCGGGCAGGTCGGGCACTTGTTGCTCCCGGGCGTGGTCACCCAGCCCGGAGGGTACGTGCTGGTGGGCATGGCCGCGTTTTTCGCCGGAGTGGCCAACGCCGCGGTGGGCCCGCTGATCATGGTTTGCGAGATCACCCAGAGCTACGGCCTGCTGGCCCCGCTGATGCTGGCCTCGGCCCTGTGTCTGGTGATCAACCGCAACGTCTCGCTCTACGAGCACCAAGCCGAGAACAAGTTCGACTCCCCCGCGCACCGGGAGGACGCCACCATCAACGTCCTGGAGGAGCTGCGCGTTCAGGACCATTTCCGGCCCGGCCGGGTGATCATTCTGGAGGAGGGAACGACCTGGAGGGTCTTGATGGACGTCATCGCCAACACCAGCCAGTTCAACTTTCCGGTGCGCGGCCGCGACGACCGCATCACCGGCATCCTGTCCATCCAGGACGTGCGAACGATCCTTTATGAGCAGGATCTGTGCGATCTGCTGGTGGTCAAGGACGTGGCCCGCAAACCCGTGCTGCTCCGGCCCGAGGACTCTCTGTATACGGCCCTGATGGCCTTCGTGCAGGCGGATGTGGACCAGATTCCCGTGGTCCGGGACGAATCAGGAGACGACGCACATCACGTACTGGGCCTGATCAACCGCGAGGACGTCTTTCAGGCCTATACCCAGGCCATTCCGGAGGAAAAACGCCGTGGATGTTCACTTCGGTGACCACAGACAGCGCCCGCCCTTAACCGTGGCCCAGCCCAGGGGCAAACCGCGCCAGTACAGCCCAACCCGGCCCCCGGCCCACCCAGAAAGTCCGGTCGCGGCTCCTGAGGGCAAATCCAGACTCTGGCCTTGCAACAGTTTTTTCAGGTCCCGCGCGTCGTCCAGGTTCACCCCATGACCGGGCCGGTACTCCGGCAGCAGCAGCCGCAACCGGGGGTTGAGCCGCAAGGTGCCGCCCGTCAGCCGGCCCAGGTCGAATCCCCGCCACCCCAGGGAAGGCGGCAAGGCCAAGCCATGAGACAAAGTCCGTTCCGGCAGAAAAACCACCCGACCGTTGAAGTCCCGGAGTTCTCCCGGAGGCAGATGCTCCCAGGCTACGCCCTCCAAGCCGCGAAACTCGCCGGGCCGGATCACCGTGCCGGACGCGTCGTCCTTTTTCCTTCCCCTTCCACCATGGGATCGTCCGGCCGATTCCAGCGAAGCGGATCGTTCCCGCCGCCCTCCTTCGAAGCTTGCCGGAGGAGCCGCGGAACGGGCTTCGGAACATGTCAGGGCGGCGAAAAAAAAGCCCTGTCCCTCGCCGGCCTCGGTATGAACGTGCAGGCAGCCGTCGTCCTCGCCCAAAGCACTTGAAGGGGCATCGGGCCGGGCATGGGACAGGGCATGGGACAGGTCGAAGCCCGGCAGGGGATGCAGCGGGACCGGCGTCAGGCCGAGGTGCTCCACGGCCCAGCGGACCTGCTCCCGGTTCTCCCCCGGGTTGGTGGTGCAGGTGGAGTAGAGCAGCCGTCCGCCCGGAGCCAGCAGCGCGGCGGCCTTGCGCAACAGCTCGCGTTGCAGGGCGACCAGCGGCCCGAGCTTGTGTTCCGGCCACATTTCCAGAACACGGGGGTTGCGTTCCACGGTTCCCCATCCACTGCACGGAGGGTCCAACTGGATATGGGTGAACGAAGCTTCGGGCAAGGGCAATTCCTGTCCGGGACGGCCGCAGGTGGCCACCTGGATCAGGTTCAGGGCCGTCAAGTTCTGGCGCAGCGTCGCCAGCCGCCGCGGGTTGGGCTCGTTGGCCAGAACCATGCCGGAGGTGCCCACAAGTTGAGCCAACAAACCGGTCTTGCTGCCCGGGCTGGCGCACATGTCCAGCGCAGTGCCGCCTTGGGGCGGATGGAGCAAGAGCGGCGCGAGCATGGAGGAACGGTCCTGGATGTAGATCAGACCAAAAGCCGCGGCAGCGGAAGCTCCCAGCGGAGCCGGTTCCTCCATCAGCCGGCGTGCCAGAGGGGAAAAAGGCTCCTGGGCGAAGACGTGGCCTTCGGCCCGCAGCAGTTCCTCCACCAGCCCGACGTGCTCAGGTCGGCAGACGATGCGAAAACTTCTCGGCATGCGGCCTGTTCTCTCCCGTATGTACGCAAATGATCATTTGCGTTGGTGAATGAAAGCGTCTAAAATGATTTTTTCGACTCTCCAAACAACAGTGGACCATTTCCGTTGATCGCCCCATTCTCCGAGCCCTTGCCCGATCCCGTTTCCGGCATGTCTCTTGACTCGCCTTTCACCTTTTCGAACCTAACGGCTTCCGGAGATGGTTCACGGGATATTTCAGCCGCGTTGTTCGCAGCCCTGTTCCAAGCCCTGGAGCACTGTCCGCCGAGTCGACGTTCCGCTGTACTCGACACCCTGGAGTCCAGACTGGGCGCGGTGGTGGACGACCTGTCCACGAAGCTGGAATTGCTGCTGGCTCCCGGAACACCGGATCGGGATAGGATTCATGGGTTGTGGCTGTTGTATCTCTCGCTAGTATCCCAACCCCGCGGCGACGTGCAAATGTGGATCGGACCGGATTTGTTCAGCGACGACGTCGAAAATCACCTCCGACTGCACCTTCCCGAAGGCCGACCTTCCGCCTTCCGGCCCGGACTTTCGGAGGAACTGGAAACCCTGGCCCAAACCATCGTCAACTCCGCCCGGGTCACGCTGAGCCGTCCCGGTCCCGGACAACTCGTCGTGATCCTGCGCGACGCGACCAGCCCGACATGATATCCCTCCCCGCCAATGTCAAGGAGACCTCCATGCGTCATTTCTTTCGTTTTTTGCTGATGGCCGTTGTTTTGTTCACCTGCGCGACGCCGCCCAAGGCGGTCCTGGCCGAGGACGCGCTGAAGCGCTTCGCCGTGCTGCCCTTCACCGTGCACGGCCCGGACCAGTATGCCTACCTGGGGCAGGGCGTGCAGACCATGCTCACCTCACGGCTCAAGTGGGCCGAACGCTTTGAAGACGTGGACAGGCCCGTCATCACCCAGGTCGTTCCCACGACCCCGGCTTCCCAGGAAGAAGCCCAAACGGCGCTTGACGCCTTGGGCACGGACTATCTGATCTTCGGCAGCGTGACGATTCTCGGCGACCAAGCCAGTCTGGACGCTCATGTCCTGGACGTCCAGGGCAATGACTTTCCCTACTCCGCCCAGGTTCCTCTCAACGACCTGATTCCCGCGCTGGAAGGCGTGGCCCGGGAGATCAACGCCCAGGTCTTCGGCAGACGCCAGGAGCAGGCCGCCCAGCCCCAGGCGGGCCAACCAACCCAGGCCGCCGGGCCGAGCCATCCGGACCTGATCTACAACGAATACGGCCCGGAACGGAATCCCTACCACCTGAATCCGGAAATCCTGTACGCCGGCTCAGCGGATGCGCCAGGCCGCTGGCGCAGCCAGGCCCTGCCCTTCGCCTCCCTGGGCATGGCGGTCGGCGACGCCGACGGCAACGGCAAAAACGAGATATTCCTCCTCACGGACAACAAAGTCCTGGCCTACCACGTGGTGGACAACAGGCTGATGCCCCTGGCTGAATACGCCGCCCCAACCCGGATTCAGTGCCTGAACATCAACCTGTTGGACATCAACCGGGACGGTTCTCAGGAAATCATCGTCTCGGCGATTCTCGAAGAAGCTCCGCGCTCGTTCATCCTCAGCTTCGTCGACGGTCGCTTCACGCTCCTTGAAGACCGCATCCCCCTGTACATGAACGTGGTGCGCCATCCCCCGGACTACCGTCACGTCCTGATCGGACAGCGCCAGGGTCGCAATCGGCTCTTCGACTCCAGCGTGCACGAGGTGTTGCGTATGGACGGGCGTCTGGAACCGGGCACGCCTCTGAACCTGCCAAAGGAGGCCAACGTCTTTAATTTCACCTTTCTGCCCCAGGACAACGACTTCAAGATCGTCATCGCCGACCATCGCGACAAACTGCGAATCTTTTCGGCCACCAACAGCTTCCAGTCGGTCACCGAAGAGTCCTATGCAGGCTCGGCCCTCGGTCTGGTGACGGACGACTCCATGCCGGGCCTCGGCCAGCTCAAGGACGAGGAGATGCGGGACTACTACTACATTCCCTCGCGCTTGGTCCCGTTTCGTTTGGACCGAAACTCGCCCTGGAACCTGCTGGTCAACAGGAACATCTCTCTTTCGGCCCAGTTCTTCGCCCGCTACCGGTATTTCCCCCAGGGAGAAATCCACTCCCTGTTCTGGGACGGCATCAACCTGAACATCAACTGGAAGACCCGGCGCATTCGCGGCACGGTGGTGGATTACGGCCTGGCGGACGTGATGAACGACGGACGCACCGAACTTTTCGTCCTGGTGAACACCCACCCCGGAGTGACCGGGTTCACCCAACGCCGCACCGTGTTGCTGACCTACGCCCTGGACCTGGACACCGTGCCGGATGCCGGGACCACTCTGGACATCGGTCTGGAATAGTACCGGATAGCCGTGCCGGGAGTCCAAGTCTGGACGGTGAGCGAACCCGAGGCCGGGCAGAAGCTGCTTCAGTTCCTCCAGCGCCGCCTGGTCGGCGCGGTCCCGGCTTCGGCCTTGCAGCGTTGGATCCGTACCGGCCAGGTTCGGGTGAACGGGTCCCGGGCCAAGCCCGGGACCCGTCTTGAAGCAAACCACCGCGTCCGCGTTCCGCCCCACGACCTGCCGGAACCAGGACCTTCCCCCGCTCCGGTTCTCGACAGCCCCGAAGACCGCCTTCTTGACGTGGTGCATGAAGACCACGACCTGCTCGTCCTGGCCAAACCCAAAGGTCTCCCGGTCCACGCCGGGACCGGCCACCAGGACGGCGTCGCGGGCCGCCTAGCCGCTCGTTTCGCGGATCACCCCTGGAAGCCCGCCCTGGCTCACCGCCTGGACCGGGACACTTCCGGCCTGCTGGTCGTGGCCAAGACCTACGCCCGGCTCCAAGCCCTGCAAGACCTGTGGCGTTCCGAAAAGGTTCGCAAAACCTACCTGGCCTGGGTCCAGGGACGCCCCTCTTGGCGCGAGCCCGCGCTGTTGCGGGACGAGACGGCCAAGGTCCGCACGGGCCTTGGTGAAAAAATGCGCGTCGGCGCGGGCAAACCTTCCCGGACCCTGGTCCGAACCCTCTTCCAGTCTCAGGACGCCGCCCTGGTCCTGGTCGCGCCGCTGACCGGGCGCACCCACCAGATCCGGGTGCAACTGGCCACCCGCGGTCATCCTCTGATCGGAGACGTCAAATACGGCGGCCCGCCCCGCCCCGGCGGCATGCTGCTCCATGCCTGGCATATCGTCTGGCCCGGTCAGGAATTTCATCTGCTCCCGAACTGGCCTCCCCCTTGGGCGTTGCCGTCCGAACTCTCCGTGGAGGCGCTGTCCGAGGCGACCCGCGACTTGGCTGAAAACCGCCCGAACAACGACATTTCCGCTCTCTGAAATACTCTTCAAGGATCACGGTACGCCATGGATATCTTTCTTCTGACGACGATCATCGCGGCGGCCCTGGTGGTGTTCATCGCTGGATGGCTGCGGGTGGACCTGGTGGGACTGCTGGTGCTGTCCGCCCTGGCCCTGACCGGTCTCGTCTCCCCGCAAGACGCTCTGGCCGGCTTCAGCAGTCCGGCCGTGGTCACGGTTTGGGCCATGTTCATTCTGTCCGCCGGGCTGACCCGCACCGGAGTGGCCCATCAACTGGGCAAGCCGCTGCAACACTTCGCCAAAGGCAGCGAGGCCGTTTTGATCATCGCCCTGATGGTGGCCGCAAGCCTGCTTTCCGCCCTGATCAACACGGTCACCGTGGCCGCGATTTTGTTGCCCGCGACCATGGAACTGGCCCGGCGCAGCGGTCGCCCTCCGTCAAGGCTGTTAATGCCCCTGGCCCTGGGCTGCCTGCTGGGCGGGCCGTTCACCGGGATTTCCACCCCGCCCAACATCCTGGCCACGGACGCCCTGCGCAACGCCGGTTACGCGCCCTTCGCCCTGCTGGACTTCACGCCCATCACCGCGGCCATCGTCGCGGCCGGGATCATCTTCGTGGTGCTCATCGGCCGCCGGATGCTGCCGACCCACAAGCCCGGACCGTCCGCGACGGGACAGCGGGGACGGTCTTCCGGGGCTTCCTACGAGATGGACTCCCATGTTTTCTCCATCACCATCCCGGCCGACTCCCCCCTGGACGGCCGCACCTTGGCCGAAAGCCGGATCGGCTCGGCCCTGTACCTGACCGTGGTGGCCCTGCAACGCAAGGGCATGTTGATGCTGGCCCCCAGGGCCACGGACGTGCTCGAGGCCGGAGACACCGTCATCGTACATGGGCAACCGGAACAGCTCCAACGCTTCCACGGCGACCAGCACCTGCGGGTGGAACCGCTTGGGCATCTGGACGCCCTGTTTTGCGAGCGCACGGCCATTGTCGAAGGCCATGTCGGCGAGCAGTCCCCTCTGGTCGGAACAACCCTGGCCCAAAGCGGCCTGCGGCGGGAGCATCTGGTCCAGGTGCTGCGCGTCCGCACGGTCGAGGGTCGGACCCTCAGGCATCCGCAGTATCACCGCTTCACTCCGGGAGACCGCCTCCTGCTCCAAGGGGAGCGGGAGCCTCTGGACAAGCTGGTTCAAAACGGGATTATCACGGACCCGATCCCGATTCAGACCGGCCCCTTGCGAAATTTGAGGGAAGCTTCCAATGAAAGTTCGGGCGAACTTCGGAGCGTGCTTCCGGGCGGCAAGGTCCACTTTCTGGCCGTGCGGGTGCCGGAGGGCTCGGTACTGGCCGGACGGGATCTGATGGACAGCCGGTTGGGCAACGCCTTCGGCCTGACCGTGGTCAGCATCCTGCGGGACGACGCCATGGTCTGCATGCCCGCGGCCAGTGAAATCGTCCGCCCCGGCGACCTGCTCGTGTTACAGGGCACGGAACGGGACCTGGAGCTGCTGCAAGGCTTGCAGGAACTGACCATCGCCGAGCAGGACAGCGAGCTGCTGGCCGAGCTGGAATCTCAACAGGTGGCCGTGACCGAAGTCCTGCTTTCACCGCGGACCTCCCTGGCCGGAAAGACCCTGGCCGATTTGATGTTTCGGGATCAGTACGGGGTCAGCGTCCTGGCCGTCTGGCGCAAGGGGCGGGCCCATCGGACCGGACTGCAGGACCTGCCCCTTCAGTTCGGGGACGCCCTGCTGGTCCACGGCCCCCGGCGCAGCCTGGAAGCCATTGCCCGCAATCCCGACTTTCTCGTGCTCGACCAGTCCGCGGCCCAGGCCCCGCGTCTGGAAAAGGCCCCCATCGCCGCGACGATCATGCTCAGCGTGGTGCTCAGCGCCATCTTCGGCCTGTTGCCCATTGCCATCGCCGCCCTGGTGGGCTCGACCCTGATGGTCCTCCTCAAATGCATCAGCATGGACGAGGCCTACCGAGCCATTGAGTGGAAGGTCGTCTTCTTGATAGCCTGCATGCTCCCCCTGGGCGTGGCCGTGGAAAACACCGGCGCGGCCCAGATGGGTGCCGAGGCTCTGCTCGCCGTGGTCGGAGACCTCGGCCCCCGCTGGGTGGTCGCGGCCCTGTTCCTGGCCACGGTGCTCGGCACCCAGGTCATCCCCACCGCTGCCCTGGTGGTCCTGATGGCCCCGGTGGCCCTGACTACCGCCGAAACCCTGGCCATCTCGCCCCAATTGCTGATGATGACCGTAGCCATGTCCGCCTCCTCCAGCTACGCCAGCCCGCTGTCCCATCCGGCCCACCTGCTGGTAATGAGTCCCGGCGGCTACCGCTTCGTGGACTACCTGAAACTGGGCGTTCCCCTGACCATCATCTCCATGCTGGTCTGCGTCTGGCTGCTGCCGGTTTTCTTTCCGGCATAGATTCGGCTGTAGTCGGGCAAACCCGTTCTTATCGAAATCGGTATCGAAGTCGAAAAATACTGGTAACTACTCAGCACAGAGAAATTCTGTTGCCGGGGTCGGAATCGGAATCGGGATCGGGATCGAAAACGCTGGGATGCGTTCTAAATTCTTCCTGTTTCGATTCCGATTCCGATAGCGAAGCGCCGACCCCGATACCGATTGCCGGAGCAAGAGCGGGCTCTAAATGTACTGAGTAGTTACAAATACTGCGCATTACTGTAATTACAGCACCTCGTAGGATATGACGTTCATTTCGATTTCGATTTCGATCACGATTTCGATACCGATCCTAATAGCGTGTGAGAATCGAGAACAAATCTCCCATGTTCGGCTGTAGTCGGTTGCTTTGCTTGATGGAGTTGGATAACGGGAAAGTGTATACACGGTTTTCCAGGTAACCGACCGATCCGTGATCGATCAGTTCAAAACGTCGAGAGAGCACCGAGAAATCAGCATCGAAAAAAGGAGGCGCGTCATGTCGTACAACTGGGGACCACTCTTCATCGTGCCCACCGAGGTGTCTCAGGTCTACTCCGGCACGATTCTGCTGCGTGAGGATCTGGACAGGGAATTACTGGCCAAGCAATTGGCGAAACTTAACATCAAGGGCCCGGTTAACAGGATTACCAACCCCTGGTATTACCGGAAGAAAGGCGAAAGCACCTGGGTGAAGATCGGAGAGTCCGAGGACCAGGACACGTATTTTCCGGTCCGATGGGACACCTCCGCCCTGGAGGATGGAGCGTATGAAGTCATGGGCTTCATGCACGTCTTCGTGAAGCAGGAAGGAGGCCAAGAAATCAGCATCGCCCGCCAAAACGTCGTGGACGTGACGGTCAAAAATTGAAATCAACGCGGAGAGGCCCGGATCGCACGGGTCTCCCCGCGTTACGTTCGATCAACCCACCAGCTATCAAGGAACGTCGTTATGCGGCTCCATGCATCTTCTTCTCCGAAGATTACCCTGCACCCGACCCCCGCCGTTATCATCCTGCTCGCCCTGATCACCGTCTACATGCCGATCCCGGCGGCGGCGGATCAAACAGCGGACCAAGCGTCTTCTTCCATCCCTGAATTCATCCCTCGAACCATCGCCGGAATGGAGTTGGTCGAGCTGATCGACGGCCGGCGCGCCGCCGCGATCATCAACCGGATGCATCACGGGGACGTGGCCACCCAAGCCAACTACATTGCCGAATACAAAGGGCCTCCGGGTTCGGCCACGTATTACGTTTCCCTGTACGACGATCCTCGACGGGTCGTGACGGACATGGAAGAGATGGCCGAGATCATGGCCAAGGAAGGCCACGGCTTTTCTCACCTGATGCCCCGCGTCAAAAACGACGTCGTTTTCTACATGGCCTTGGGCCAGGGGCAGGCTCACTATTTCTTCGCCAGGGACCTCGAACTGGTTTGGCTGGCCGTGGACGTGGACGTGGCGGAACTGGCCATTGAAGACGTGCTGTAGTTTGAAATCATTACCGCGAAATCGAACGGCAATTGACCGAACAGGACGCTCGCATCATGCCCATTGACTCCAACCTGCTCCGGGTCACCGTGGACCTTGGCGCAATCCAGGATAATTTTCGGCTGTTGCGCTCCCGGGGGACCGGGCTGATCGCCGTGATCAAATCCGATGCCTACGGTCACGGATTGATCCCCGTTGCCAAAGCCTTGGCGGAGAGCGGGGCGGACTGTTTCGCCGTGGGTACGGTGGCCGAGGCGACCCGATTGCGCCCGGAGGTCCGGGGGACCGTGTTCGCCCTGCTGGGTCCCCAGTCCTCCGAAGAGGCCCGCGAGGCGGTGCAACGCGATATCGTGCCGGTAGCCGCGCGACACGACCAGTTGACGTGGCTCCAGACCGCCGCCGACGCGACAAAGCGCCGGGCCGCGGTGGCCCTGAAGTTCGACACGGGTATGGCCAGGCTGGGCTTTAACCATGCGGAGGTGGACATGGTCCTGGAGACCCTGGCCCACTGCCGCGATGTGGAACCTCGGTGGCTGTTCAGCCACCTGGCCACTGCGGACGACCCCGACCAGGCGGAATTCGTCCGGGAACAGGCGACCCGGTACCTGATCGTCCAGGCCCGTCTCCAGTCCGGCCTCACGACCGCTGGAATACTCCCACGCTGCTCCCTGACCAATTCCGCGGGGCTCCTGGCCTATCCTGAACTGGCCTGGGACCGGCAGCGACCGGGCATCGCCCTTTACGGGGCCAACCCATTCCACGGCACTGAATTGGAATATCTGGGCCGAGATCTGCGCCCGGCCATGCGCGTCCAGGCTCCGGTGCTGGCCGTGCATCCCCTGGCCAAGGGGGCGTCCATCTCCTACGGACGGACCTTTGTCGCGGACCGGGACAAGACCGTGGCCGTGGTCGCCGCCGGGTACGCGGACGCCTATTCACGGGGATTGTCGAACAAGGGCTGGATGCTGCTGCGCGGTCAACGGGTCAAAGTCCTCGGCCGGGTGTGCATGCAGATGACCGCCGTAGACGTGTCCCACGTTCCCGGCGTCGCGCCCGGAGACATGGCCGTGCTGCTGGGCCCGGACGAAGGTGACGCGATTACGCCGGAAGAACTGTCCTCCTGGTGGGGGACAATTCCGTATGAAGTCTTCTGCATGCTGGGAATGAATCCGCGGGAATACGTCGCCTCGTCCGAGGCGAGTCAAGGAGACCTCGATCATGCTCGATCGGATACGTCACCATCAGCCTGGGGATGATCATGACTCGCTGCGACCAGACCACCACGCCGGATAAGTTCGTGGCCCGGGCCGACGAACAGCTTTACCGGGAGAAATCCCAGGGTCGAAACCGGGTCTGCCTTGCCCTGGGGATGGATGATTTCGCGAAATCAACGTGCTGAGGGACACGGAGGACATCGAGCATGCGACGCATTTTTCTGATTTGCCTGGCCATCATGGTTTTCCCGTTCACCGTCTCCACGGCGGCCGGGGAGTTGCGCCTCGCCGTCTACCCCATGACCGACCCCCAGAAACTGCTTCCGCCCATGCGCATCCTGGCCGAGTACCTCAGCGATCGGACCGGGGAAACCATCACCCCGACCATCACCCGTGACTACAATGAAATGGTCCTGCGCCTGGAGGACCGCTCCGTGGATATCGCCTGGCTCAACCCGGTCAACTACCTCAAACTCAAAGAGCGGCTGCCCGCCCTGCAATATATCGCCACCTACATGGAATTCAACCAGGACGCCGGGGAGGTCATCCCCTACTACCACTCCTACATTATCACCTTGAAAGA
This sequence comes from Desulfonatronum lacustre DSM 10312, assembly GCF_000519265.1. Taxonomy (NCBI): domain Bacteria; kingdom Pseudomonadati; phylum Thermodesulfobacteriota; class Desulfovibrionia; order Desulfovibrionales; family Desulfonatronaceae; genus Desulfonatronum; species Desulfonatronum lacustre. Next base: position 3,101,729 of record NZ_KI912608.1, on the reverse strand, counting down.
GAGCGCGATCACGGAATTATCCCAGGCCCAGGACAAAAGAATGGGTTTCACGGACACGGGGTCCACCTCCGGCTACGCCTACCCGGCCATGATGCTCCGCAACCTGGGCATTGAGCCGGAGACGTACTTCCGCAACGTCTTTTTCCTCAAACGCCACGACCGGATCATCGAGGCCCTGGTGGCCGGCTCCATCGACCTGGGCGCGGTTTCCGACGGAACCTACCACAGCGCGGTTCAGACCCACGGAGACATCTTCCGGGTCCTGCTCAAATCCGACCCCATCCCTCTGGACGCCATCGTTTCACCGGGCCACATCAACCCGGAGCGGGCGGCCATGTACCAAGAAGCCCTGGACGCCATGCCACTGGACCATCCCTTCAATACGGCCATGAAAGAGATGGTCGGCTGGCCCGCGGCCGGTTTTTCCGTGCTGGACGATTCCCTGTACGACGGCTTCCGCGAAGCCCTCCGTTAGCCCCTACCCTCGAGCTGACCAGGAGAAGCGGCGCATGGCCCTGAGCGTGAAGATCATGCTGTTGGTACTGGTCCCCTTCAGCCTCTTGCTGGGGGTGAATACGCTGTTCATTCGCCAGTCCGCGCTGCTCCACGACCAAGCTCTGGAGGACCGGGCCGATCTGCAGGCCCTGGCCGTCCAACACTCCGTAAACAGCCTGATTCAGGAAGCCGACTTTTCGGCCACGGTGCTGGCCTCTTCCGCCGACGTCGCCCATGCCGTGGAGACGTCGGACAACCACATGCTTTTCGAATGGAGCAACCAGCTTCGAGGGCGAAGCGACATGGTCGTGGTCACGGATACCGTCGGAACGGTCCTGGCAAGGGCCCCGGACGAGTTTCGTTTCGGGGACGACCGCTCCGAACTGAAAGCGATCCGGCGGACCCTGCAAGAGGGCCAATACCGCAATACCGACATCGTGGACGGGAAGCTGAGCTGGGTTTCCGGGCAAAGAATCGACAAGTACGACGACATCTCCCTGGGCGCGGTCCTGATGGTCATCCACATCACCCCGGAACTGCTCCGGACGTTTACGGATCACCCAAACATCACCCTGGAATTCCGGGAAGGCGACCAACTCATCGCGTCCGCTCCGCAGCCGGGGGACATCCGCCATCAGCGCTATATCTGGCGAGACCAGCTCGGCGATCCCCGCAGTCCGTCCCGGATGACCATGTACCTGAGCGAAGACACGGCGGACCTAAGCCTGGCTCAGCTCAAACGGCAGATGTTCATCGGACCGCTGTTGACCGGTACGATTCTCCTGCTGGGCTTGATCTTCTTTCTACGCCGCTACATGCGCCCCTATTCCCTGGTCGTGGATGCCATGCTCGGCCATGCCGAACGCCCCGAAGACGCCGGAGCGTTCCGGACCAATCTGCGAGTCTTGGGACGGGACCCCGATCACGGAGCGGGTCGGATCGCTCGGGCCCTGCTTCGACTCCTGGATCAAATCGCCGAAGGGACCGCAAAAAACGAACGTTATACCTGTGAACTAACCGAGGCCATGGAGGCCCTGCGGGAAAAAGAACGTTCCCTGCAAAGCATGACCGACAACCTACCCGGATTCGTCTACCGGTGTCGCAACGACCCGAACTGGGCCATGCTCCACGTCAGCGCCGGATGCTTTCAGATCACCGGGCACCACCCCGAGGACTTTCTCTCCGGTCGCGTCGTGTTCAACCAGCTGATCGTGCCGGAGCTGCGCGAGCAAATCTGGCACAAATGGCAACCGATTCTCACCAACCGGGATGTCTTTGAGGAAGAGTTCCCCATCATCCGCGCGGATGGAGGCAAGCGCTGGATCTGGGAACGGGGCCGGGGCGTCTTTTCCAACGATGGCGAACTGCTGTTTCTGGAAGGCTTCATCATGGACGTTACGGATCGCCGTTTGGCCGAAGAACAGCTCAGACACTTGAACGACGATCTCCGTAGGGCGGCCGAAAACGCTGAACTGCTGGCCCGCCAGGCCGAGGCGGCCAGCCGGGCAAAAAGCGACTTCCTGGCCAATATGAGCCACGAAATCCGCACGCCCATGAACGCGATCATCGGCATGTCCCATCTGGCCCTCCTCACGGAACTGACGCCCAAGCAAAAGGACTACATGGCCAAGATCGATTTCGCGGCCAAATCCTTGCTGGGCATTATCAACGATATCCTGGACTTTTCCAAGATCGAGGCCGGCAAAATAACACTGGAGCACACGCCCTTTCGCTTACGGGACGTTTTGAACAACATGGTGTCCATGGTCGGATTCGCGTCTCGGGAAAAGCAGATCACCCTGGACGTCACCGTTGACCCGAACACACCGGACCTCTTTGTCGGCGACCCCCTGCGCCTCGGCCAGGTGCTGACCAACTTGACCATCAATGCCGTCAAGTTCACGCTGCGAGGCGGGGTGCGGGTGCACGTGGAACAGATTCGTAAGGACGACGTTCACGGTTCACGACGAAACGGCAAGCCCGAAAGCGTTGAGCTGCTTTTCACCATCCAGGACACGGGCGTCGGCATCGAACCGGAGAAGCTGCCCAGTCTTTTCCAGCCTTTCTGGCAGGCGGACACCTCCACGACGCGCAAGTTCGGCGGCACCGGCCTGGGCTTGCCCATCAGCAAGCAGTTCGTGGAAATGATGGGCGGGACCATCCGGGCGGAAAGCGAACCAGGCAAGGGCAGCACCTTCTCCTTCACGGTCCGCCTCGATCTCGCCGACCCCGCCGCCATCGAGCAAAATCACACGCCACCCTCCGAAACCCGCTCAGCGCATGAAATCGCCGACGCCTCCCGCCTATCCGGTCGGCGCGTGCTGGTGGTGGAGGACAATGCGCTGAACCGGGACTTGCTCGTGGAACTGTTGACCGACCTGGGCCTGTCCGTGGACATCGCGGTCAACGGCCAAGAAGGCTTGCGCCGGGCGACATCGGAACAGTACGACCTGATCCTGATGGACATTCAAATGCCGTTGGTGGACGGGCTGGAAGCGACGAAGCGCATTCGCGCATTCGAGGTTCATGAAGAGGTTCACGGTTCACGGTTCAACGGTTCAGCGGTTGACGGTATTGGTGTAGGGGCGCACCGCGGTGCGCCCGACGGAGTCGCGCCAAATGCAACATATTCCGGCGCTACCCGGGCCCCAACCGTGAACCGTGAACCCGGAACCGTGAACCATGATCGGCGAACGCCGATCATCGCCATGACCGCCCATGCCATGGTCGACGACCGCCGAAAAAGCCTGGACGCCGGCATGGACGACCACCTGACCAAGCCTGTGGAGCCGGAAGTGCTCAGGCAGGCCTTGTTGCACTGGATACCCGCGAAAGGTGGAAGTCGGGGGTTAGAGGCCAGGAGTCAGGAGTCAGAGGTCGACAGTCAGGAAATGAATGGCGGAATGATCGCGAATCCTCCCCTTCAACCCTCAGCCTTCCCCCCCCAGCCCTCCCTTCCCCTCTCCCTGCCGCCCTTCGATATTCCCAGAGCTTTGGCGCGCTGCAACGGCAAAACGGCCCTGCTGCGCAAACTGCTGCTCTCTTTCGGGAAGGAGTACGAGGGCGCCATGGCCCGATTGCGTGGGCTGATCAAGGAAGGAGACACCGCCGATGCCCGGATATTGGCCCATTCCCTGAAAGGCGTGGCCGCGACGCTGGAGGCCCGCGACCTGTCGGAAGCGTCCAAGGCCGTGGAAATGGCCCTGCGGGCCGACCAAACCGTCGACCTGGACCAGTTGTTGAGCCGGATGGAGGCCGAACTGAACACCGCCCTGGACGCGGTCAAGCGCCTTGCAGAGTCGTCCGGCGATCCACTTCCCGAACTGTCCGGCACGGCCTCCGCGACCGCGTCGAACGGGTCACTGGACCGCGATTCGAATGTGACATCATCACCATTCAGGAGGCGACTCCCATGAAAAAACTGCCCATCGGCATCCAGACGTTCGAGAATATGATTCGAGAGAACTTCGCGTATGTCGATAAAACTTCGTTTGTCGCCGGACTTCGCGATGAGGGGAAATACTACTTCCTCTCCCGGCCCCGACGTTTCGGAAAAAGCCTCTTGCTCAGCACCATCAAGGCCGCGTTTCAGGGCAAGAAGGAGCTGTTCCAGGGGCTGTATCTGGAACACAATTGGGACTGGGAGACCGTCCATCCGGTGGTTCATGTCAGCTTCGGCTCCGGGGTGACGCGCAGCCTGGATGAGCTCCAAGGGGCGTTTTCCTATATCCTGGATGAGCATGCCAAGGCCTACGCGATCACCTCGGTTTACACGGACCTGCGAACCCGGTTTGCCGACTTGATCAAGACCCTGCACGACACATTTGGTCGACAGGTAGTGATTCTGGTGGACGAGTACGACAAGCCGATCCTGGACAACGGTCTACCTGATCGGCGTGGAATTCGAGCCCGAGGAGCGGAACATTGCCGGGTTTGCGTGGGAAGAGGTGGAGAAAAGGTAGAGCGCGCTCCACCTCTTGCTGATGTTGCCACCAACTTCAAACCGGGACTTGACGCCGTTTCTTTCGCCAACTATGTCTACTGAATTCATAGACATTAAGCCGACTCCATGAAGATACCCACGAAAATTCGGTACGGGCTGCGCTTTCTGCTGGACGTGGCCGAGCACGGCGACCAGGGCGTGGTCACCCTGCGCGAGGCGTCGCGGCGGCAGGGCATTTCCCAGAAGTACCTCTGGCAGGTGGTGGCGCCGTTGAAGTCCGCGGGTTTGATCACTGCGGAACGGGGCAAGGACGGCGGGTTCCGGCTGGCCCGCGAGCCCGGCGATGTGACGATCCGGGACGTGTACACGGCCATTGAGGGAGACTGCGCTTTGGTGGGGTGCCTGACCCGGCCCGAAACGTGTCCACGCCACGAGCACTGCGAAGTCCGCGATGTCTGGGATGAAATCAGCCAAGGACTGGGGGATCTGATGCAAGGGATCTCCCTGGAACAGATTCTGGAGCGGGAAAGGAAGCGGCGAACCGCCCAGGGACCGGATTACAGCATCTGAGCCCGCCAAAGAGAGGAAGGAGGCCGCGTCACCATCAACCCCACGGGAGCATCGTCATGAACGGACTGGAAACCATCGCCCTACACGCCGGGCAAGTACCGGACCCGACCACCGGGGCTCGGGCCGTGCCCATCTACCAAACCACTTCCTACGTGTTCCGGGACAGCGCCCATGCCGCGAATCTTTTCGCGCTCAAGGAGTTCGGCAACATCTACACCCGGATCATGAACCCCACCACAGACGTCTTCGAGAAGCGCATCGCTGCCATCGAGGGCGGCACCGGAGCCCTGGCCACGGCCTCGGGCATGGCGGCCATCACCTACGCCCTGCTGACCATCACCCAGGTCGGCGACGAGATCGTGGCTGGCGACAACCTCTACGGCGGCACGTACCAGCTCTTTCACCACACCATGCCCAAACTGGGCCGGACCGTGCGCTTCGTGGACGCCGACGACGTGGAGGCGTTTCGCGCGGCCATCACCGACAAAACCCGGGCCCTGTACATCGAGACCATCGGCAATCCCAAGCTGAACGTACCGGATTTCGAGGCCCTGGCCCAGGTGGCTCACGACGCCGAAATCCCGCTGATCGTGGACAACACCGTGGGCGTCGGCCTGTTCCGGCCTTTTGACCACGGCGCGGACATCGTCGTGTCCTCGGCCACCAAGTACATCGGCGGCCACGGGACCTCCATCGGCGGGGTGATCGTGGATTCCGGCAAGTTCGCCTGGAACAACGGCAAGTTTCCGGAATTCACCGAGCCGGATCCGGGCTATCACGGGCTGGTCTACTGGGACGCCCTGGGCGACGTCCCGGGCATGGGCAACGTGGCCTTCATCCTCAAGGCCCGGGTCAGTTGGCTGCGGGACACCGGGGCGGCGCTGAGCCCTTTCAACGCCCACCAATTCCTGATCGGCCTGGAAACCCTGACCCTGCGCCAGGCGCGTCACTCTCAAAACGCCCTGGAAATGGCCCGCTGGCTCGCCGCCCATCCCTCCGTGGCCTGGGTCAATTACCCCGGCCTGCCGGACAGCCCGAACCACGCCATGGCCGGCAGATATCTCAAGAAGGGCTTCGGCGGCATTCTCGGCTTCGGAATCAAGGGCGGCACACAGGCCGCGACGCGATTCATCGATTCGGTCCAGTTGCTCTCGCACCTGGCCAACATCGGCGACGCCAAGACCCTGGTCATCCATCCGGCCTCCACCACGCACCAGCAATTGACCGCCGAGGAGCAGGCCGCCACCGGCGTGACCCAAGACTATATCCGCTTGTCCGTGGGCCTGGAACACGTGGACGACCTCAAGGCCGATATGGACCAAGCCCTGCGCAAGGCCGTCGGCTAGCAGTCCGTTGAAAAACTCCCAATTGCCTTGTCGCCAAAAAAAGTTCAAACTCTCACGTATGAAGAAATACGCTTCGAGCTTGAGCCTTTTAGCTCCTTGCAACTGTTTTTTTTGAACGGACTGCCGAAGAATGACTTTCCGACACCCAGCCAGCAGCCCACCCATATCTTTCACCTGCTTCGTCACCACCGGAGAATCCTTATGGCCCGCATTTATGACGACAATTCCCTGTCCATCGGCAATACGCCTCTGGTCCGGCTGCAACGGATCATCCCCAACAAGAAGGTCAAGGTTCTGGCCAAAGTCGAGGGCCGCAACCCGGCCTATTCGGTGAAATGCCGCATCGGCGCGTCCATGATCTGGGACGCGGAAAAGCGTGGTCTGCTGGGACCGGACACGGAGATCATCGAACCCACCAGCGGCAACACCGGCATCGCCCTGGCCTACGTGTGCGCGGCCAAGGGCTACAAGCTGACCCTGACCATGCCCGAGACCATGAGCGTGGAGCGGCGGCGGGTCCTGGCCGCGTTCGGCGCGAGGCTGATCCTGACCCCGGGGCCGGAAGGCATGAAGGGGGCCGTGGCCCGGGCCGAAGCCCTGGCCGCGGAAGACCCCAAGCGTTGGTTTCTGCCGCAGCAGTTCATGAACCCGGCCAATCCGGCCATTCACGAGGTCACCACCGGCCCGGAGATCTGGAACGACACCGACGGGGAGATCGACGTGCTGATCTCCGGCGTGGGCACCGGCGGGACCATCAGCGGCATCTCCCGGTTCATCAAGCACCAGAAGGGCAGGCAGATTCTGTCCGTGGCCGTGGAACCCAGGGAAAGCCAGGTGATCTCCCAAACCCTGGCCGGAGAGGAACTCAAACCCGGCCCGCACAAGATCCAGGGCATCGGCGCGGGCTTCATCCCCAAGACCCTGGACCTGTCCGTGGTGGACAGGGTCGAAGCGGTGGAAAGCATGGAGGCCGTGGAGTTCGCCCGCCGCCTGGCCCTGGAAGAGGGTCTGCTCTGCGGCATCTCCTGCGGCGCCGCCGCGGCCGCCGCGGCCCGCCTGTCCACCCAGCCGGAATTCGAAGGCAAAACCATGGTGGTCATCCTGCCCGATGCCGGAGAGCGCTACCTGTCCACCGTGTTGTTTGAGGGTGTAGGTTGAGTACTTTTCGCTGAACAACAGAAAACAACCCTCGCATCCAGCGCCGGGAGATCGTTTTTTCGATCTTCCGGCGTTTTTTTGTCGCCCGCCTCGGTCCATCCGGCGGCGTATGTTGACGCGCCGGGCGCGAGATTCCGGCCAAAATCATCCCAAAAAGGACATCCCAGGTTGTTTTACGCACGTTCTCTCTTTGTTACAAACTGTCCAAACTCTGAAAAGGATCACCAGCACCCTAAAACATTATGAACAAAGCCGAAACACTTTCACGGTCATTTGGCAGCCGGCTCAAATACTTGCGCACGCTCAAGGGCATGACCCAGGCCGAATTGGCGGTCCGGGTCGGGTTGAGTGTGAAGCACGTCGGTCGGATCGAACGGGGCGAGGCCTCGCCTTCCTTCTCGCTGATCCGGGACTTGGCCCGGGTGCTGAACACTCCGCCCTTGAACTTCTTCCTGTATTTTGATCCGGTTCCGACCGTCCGGGAAAAATCGTCACCTTGTCCGGAAAATACGCCCTTGATGCCGTCGAATGGCCGGTTTTGCTTCATGGCCCTTTTAGCGACCTGGTTTTTGGGAGGGCCGGACCTGAAACCGTACTGGTCCGAGTCTTTGTACGTTTTGCTGGGATACGCGCCTTATTCCGTCAAGCCGTCGACCAAACGCTTCCTCCGGCATGTCCACCCGTCCCAACAGGACTCCGCGGCTCGTTTTTTAGAGATGGCGGCTCAGGGACGGCCGGATTCCGGCATGCAGGTCGACATCACGACCAAACATGGCCGAGACCGCAAGCTAATGCTCAATCCGGACACGTTTCGAACGAGTCCGCATAACCCAGCGACAATGCAACTGATCATTCAGGACGTCACGGACTGCATGACCCTGAACCAGGCCGTCACGCTTCGCCAGGAGGAACTGGAAGCGTACGTGGTCCAAAAAAACCAGGCACTCGCCGAAGCGGCAGAAAAGTACAAGCTGGAGGCCGAACAGCGCAAACAAGCCGAAAAAGGCCTGCGCATCTTCGAGCAAATGGTGGACAGCTCCCACGACGCCCAGGCGTTTGTCGACGCCGACGGCGCGATCGTCGCGGTCAACAGGCAATATGAAGCCCTGATGGGGGTGTCGGCCGATGAAGTCGAGGGCAGGCAATGGACTGAGTTCCTGATCGACTATTGGGGCCGGGAGGACTTTGAGAGGGTTATGCGGCCCAGAGTCGAAAAAGCGCTTACCGGTGAAGAGCAGTGCTCCTTTCACGAGTGGCGAACCTACCGGGACGGCAGCCGCAAATACGTTCACGTTATTTACACCCCTTGCCGGAGGAACGGAGACGTCGCCGGCGTGGTGGTCACGATCCACGACCTGAGCTCTTTCATGGAGATCCATGAACGTCTCGAACAGCGCGAGCGTCTGCATCGTCAGGTCTTGGAAACGGCCAACGAAGGCATCGTCATGGTGGACGCGGAGCAGCGGATCACCTTCGCCAACAAGAATATTGAGACATTGTTTGGTTACACTTCCGAGGAGGTGCTGGATACCTTCGCACTTGCATATGTGCATCCGGAAGACTTGGATATTGTGCATACCCAATCCGCCAAAAACCGCGCCGGGAGTACTGTTCGTTACCTCATCCGCTTGATCCATAAAAATGGTCGCGCAATTTGGACCTTCCATTCCGCCTCTCCATTCATTGACTCCAAGAAGAAGTTCAACGGGACCCTGATCATGATGATGGACGTTACGGAATTGAAGCTCGCAAACGAATCACTTCAAAAACGTGACAAGCTGTTGGAACTGGGAGCCGAAGCCACGGTGAGCCTGCTGCGGGAGACGGACCAGGAACAGGTGATCTCCGACATTCTGGCAAGGTTAGGGCGGATCACCGATTCGGACCGGGTTTACATCTTCAGAAACCAGGAAGAAGCAGGGACCGGACGGATGAGGACCAAGCAGATCTTCGAATGGGTCATGCCCGGCATATCCCCTCAGATCGACAATCCGGAACTCCAAAACGCCCCATATGACGAAGTTTTTCCTCGTTGGCTCAGGGAAATGAAAACCGGAAGGTGTATCAAAGGGTTGGTCCGAAGTTTCCCGGAAATGGAGCGAGCTCTTCTCGAGTCCCAGGAAATCCAAAGTCTGCTTGCGGTCCCAATTCGCGTTGACGGCTTTTTCTGGGGATTTCTCGGCTTCGACGCCGTGCGCCAGCCCAGGACCTGGACCTCCGCGGAAGAGAACGCTTTACGCATCATTGCCACGGCCATCGGCGCGGCGATCATGCGCAACGCCTCTGAAGCGACCATCGCCAGTCAGTATTCTCTGCTGGAGGGGTTGTTCGAGAACATTCCCCTGGGAATCGTCGTCTGGGATCGGGCGGGCAACCTCCTGAAGAGCAACAACGGATTTCACGAAATGACAGGGTACCCACCCGGCTGCATTCGCACGCTTGAGGACTGGTTTCCCCTGGCCTATCCAGACGAAAGACGGCGAAAAGAGGCCCTGGAGTACTGGAAACAGTCGCCACTGGAAGCCGCCAAGACAATCCGGGACTATCCGGTGACCTGCGCGAACGGCGTAGCCAAACATGTCGAATTTCGAGTAAATCGCCTCGCTGACGGCTGTTCCATCATAACCATGACCGACGTCACCCAGCGCAAGCTGGCCGAGCAGGCCTCGCGGGAAGGCCACAAAGAATTCAAGACTCTTGCCGAAAAGTGCCCTATCTCCATCATGCGTTTTGATCACCAAGGCCGCGTAACCTTTGTCAACGACTGGCACATGAAGGTGTTTGCCCGGGAAAAACTGGAAAAAAGCTTTTTTATAGGCAAACTCATCCATGAATTGCCGGGATTGGTGAAGGCTGGAGTCGGCGAAGAAGTGACCAGAATCCTCAGGGGAGAAAGCATCGAACTCAAAGAAGTTTTTTTTCCGGAATTCATGGGAGGACATTCCGGTTGGGCAAGTATTCGCGGGGAGCCCATCATCACGGAAGGCAAGGTGGCGGGAGGCGTGTTGATCCGGGAGGACATCACCCATCGCAAGCTGACCGAGCAGGCTCTGGAAGAACACCGTGAAGAATTGAAAACGCTCCTGGCGGATAAGGACAAATTTCTCTCCATCATCGCCCATGACCTGCGTTCCCCCATGTCCGGGCTCTTGGGATTGGCCAGGATGGTGGTCGAGGAGGATGGTGGTCTGTCCCCGAAAGAGCTGTGGAAGATCGCGAAAATCATGGGTAAGACCGTGGGCGATCTTTTCGCGTTGTTGGAGAATTTACTGGACTGGTCGCGGATGCAGCGCGGGTTGACGGCATTCGAGCCGGTCCCGTGCGTATTGCGCGAAGTGATCGCCAACAACATGGGGCTTCTTCGTCCGGCGGCCATCCAAAAGCAGGTCGCCATGAATAACATGGTGGCCTCGGAATTGGTCGTTTTCGCGGACCGGGCCATGCTCAACACGGTGATCCGCAACCTGCTCTCCAACGCCCTCAAGTTCACGGTGCGCGGGGGAAAGGTGGACGTCCTCGCGGAGGAAATGAATCAAGAGTCCACCGTCGTTGTTCAAGATTCCGGTGTGGGCATGGATCAGGAAACCTTGAACAACATCTTCGCTTTAGCCCGAAAAACGAGCAGCCCGGGAACGGAGGGAGAAACCGGCAGCGGCCTGGGACTGATCCTGTGCAAGGAATTCGTGGAGCGACATGGCGGTCGAATTTGGGCGAAAAGCGCTCCAGGCCTTGGCTCGATCTTTTTCTTCACGCTCCCGCGAAGTTGAGCGGCTTCATTTTTTCAAACCAGATCCACAAAGCCCATTGACATTTTCTTGCTTCTTGCATAAACACCGTTTCCTTCAGGGCGGGATGGGCGGATAGCTCAGCTGGGAGAGCATCGGCCTTACAAGCCGAGGGTCACAGGTTCGATCCCTGTTCCGCCCACCACACAATATGCGGGGCCGTAGTTAAGCTGGTTATAACGCCGGCCTGTCACGTCGGAGGGCGCGGGTTCAAGTCCCGTCGGCCCCGCCAGAATTCAAAGCCCGAACGGGCTTGCGCTAAAGGCCGGGAGTTTTCTCCCGGCCTTTTTTGTTGGCGCGCCCCCTCATCCGCTCTTTTCATTCCCCGAAACATATTTTTTCGCTCTCCGAGCGGTTTGCCCCTTGTGCCTTTGCTTGTTTTCAAGTAGCCGGAGATCAGGAGTGCGAAGATCGGGAGCCACGCCTGATCTTCCCGGTCCGAGGTTTCCGATCAATAGCCGGACCCGGGCCGAATAAACGGCTGCTCCTGAGGTTTGAGGCTTGGCGGAGAGGACAACATTGAAAAGCGGCCCGCTGTCGGGCGACCGGTCTTGCTTGCTTGCACGCGGTCTAACGTAAACTGGAGATTCTCGCATGGACAACAAACTGTACGTCGGCAACCTTTCCTATTCGACCACCGAAGACGATCTGCACGCTCTGTTCTCGGATGCAGGCTCGGTACAATCCGTCGCCGTCATCAAGGACCGCGACTCTGGACGCTCCAAAGGCTTCGGCTTTGTGGAAATGAGTTCCGACGAGGACGCCCAGAAGGCCATTGATCTGTTTCATGGCACTGATTATCAAGGACGCCCCCTGACGGTGAACGTGGCTCGCCCTCGGGAAGATCGTCCCCGGTTTGACGGTGGTGGCGGCGGCAAGGGCCGACGCTCCGGTGGTGGGGGCGGCAGGCAGCGCGACTGGTAGAACCCGACCTTTTTCTTCAATCAAAAAAACCGCCCAGGCCGTATCCCTGCCTGGGCGGTTTTTTTTTGTAACTACTCAGCACAAAAGTAATTCTGTTGCCGGGGTCGGAATCGGAATCGAAATCGGGATCGAAAACGCCGGGATGCGTTCTAAATTCTTCCTGTTTCGATTCCGACTCCGATAGCGTAGCGCCGACCCCGACACCGATTGCCGGTGCAAGATCGGACACAAAATGTACTGAGTAGTTACGTTTTTTTGTCTTCGGTCGGCTCCCGCGACGTTCAGTCCAGAGGATACCCTCTGGGCGTGAGCAGCCTCGCGCCCAGGGCGCGGGTCTGGCTGTTGCCGATGAAGAGGATGCTCAACATGTCCACCCGGTCCACGGGGAGCGTGGCCAGGGTCCACACCGAAACCTCCTGACCCGGACGGAAGGCGTTGCGGACCAAGCCAACAGGGGTTTCGGGGACCAGATGTTCAGCCGCGACCTCCAGAGCCTTGGCCAGTTGCCAGTCCCGGCCCCTGGAGCGGGGATTGTACAGAACCAACACGAAATCGGCCTGACTGGCGTGATCGATGCGTCGTAAAATGCGCTCCCAGGGGGTGAGCAGGTCGCTTAAGCTGATCACCGCGAAATCGTGCATCAGGGGTGCGCCCAGCAGGGCCGCGGCCGCGGCCAGAGCCGGAATCCCGGGGACGACCTCGAAATCCACACGGTCCAACGCCCCGCGCTGTTCCAGGATTTCCAGGCACGGCCCGGCCATGCCGTAGATCCCGGCGTCTCCGCTGCTGACCAGGGCCGTATCCACCCCAGCTAGCGCCAGGTCCACGGCTTGGTTGCAACGCTCCACCTCCCGGCGCATGCCCGAGGCCAGAACCTGTTTTCCGGCCAGGAGTTCCCTGGGGATCAGATCAATATACACGTCGTAGCCCAGGATGGCCTGGGACCGCTCCAGAATGTCCCGAGCCTGGGGCGTCAGCAGCTCCGGACTCCCCGGCCCCAGACCGACAACGGAAAGACGACCAGGGGAGAGAACCGGCGCGGAGGGTGAATGGTCGGCATTGGGCAAATGAGTCATGATCGTGCTCGGTTGGTCTGTTCGTTTGCGGTCAATCGCATAAACCGGTCGGGGCGCGGCGCAGGGCCACGGCCAATGTCAATGCAACGCCCTTGGTCTTGGCCACCAGCAGCGTGTCGGTGCGGGCCAGGAGCAAGGCCGCGGCCTCGCAGACGCTCCTGGTGCCGACCAGTCGGGCCGCGGTCTCGGATGGATTCGGCGTCCGGACGGCTTGGAGTTGTTCCGGGAAAAAAAACGTCACGTTCGCGCCCAGGGCCGTGGCGGCTGAACGCAGCCCCGGTTCCACGGATCTGGCCTGGACCGTGCCCAGCGCGGCCAGGCTGGGCAGGGCCAGTTCGTTTTTGTCGAACACCTCGCGGACAAAGGCGGTAATCGACGCCTCACTCACGCCCCGGTGGCAGCCTAGCCCGGCCATCAGGCAGCGCGGGTGCAGACCGAGAATCGCCGGTTCACCAAGCGGTTCGCCGATCGATTCACCAAAATGTCGAGCGGGCGGGCGCTTCCAGGACACCCAGATCCCGGGCCGGTCGTCCCGCCACGCCTCGACGTCCGGGACCCGCTCGAACAGCGCCCCGTGGCCCATCTCACATAATCGCGTCCAAAGGCAGTCTTCCGTATCCAGCACCTGGACGATCTCCCCGTCCAGCAAGGCCGCGGCGAGAGCGGCGAAGCGCTCCGGACGGTCCGCGACAAGCCCCAGTTCCCGGGCCAGGATATCCAAAGCCGGCAGCCCGGCCGTGTCCGTGGCCGTGGTGATCACGGCTTGGCCCCCGGAGATTCGGGCCACTTCCCGGGCCAAGTCGTTAGCCCCGCCCAGGTGTCCGCCCACCAGGCTGACGGCGTGGCGTCCGTCCTGATCCAGGACCACCACTCCCGGGTCCGATGTCTTGTTCCGTAACAGCGGGCCGACGCACCGGACCACGATGCCGGAGGCCGCGACGCAGACGTGGCGGCGAAAGCGGAAGAAGTGTTCGGAAAAGGCCGATGTAAAGCGGTGGAACGTCCGTTCGCCGGAATCGATGGCGTATTTTTCGGGAACGAACAGAATCGCGCCCAGCCCGACGGCGATCCGCCGGGCCAGGTCGCAACCGCGAGAGGTCAGGGCCCAGACCGCGGTGGAAGACGAATCAACAACGCCCTGGGCATCCGCGAAAAGGGAACCGTTAGAAATGGACGGTTCGGCAGGCATCCAGGGTCCGCTCAAAGTCCTCGTCGGTATGCGCGAAGGAGGTGAAGGCGCACTCGAAGCCCGAGGGCGCCAGGGCCACTCCGGCGTCGCGCATCTGGCGGAAAAAGGAGGCATAGGTCGCGGAGTCGGACTTGGACGCCGTGGCAAAATCCGTGACCGGGTCCGTAGCGAAGAACAAGGTGAACATCGAGGCCATGCAGTTGAGCTGCACGGTTACGCCGCGCTCTTCCAGGACGCTTTTCAGTTCCGAGGCCAGGGCCTTGGTTCGGATGGTCAAGTCCATGTAGTCGGCCTTGGCCAATTCCTTGAGGGTCGCCACCCCGGCGGCCATGGCCACCGGGTTTCCGGACAGGGTCCCGGCCTGGTACACGTCACCGCACGGCGCGATGCGGGACATGATCTCCCGCCGTCCGCCGTACGCGCCCACCGGAAATCCGCCGCCGATGATCTTGCCCAGGCAGGTCAGGTCCGGAATCACGCCGAAGACGTTCTGAGCCCCGCCGTAGGCCAAACGAAAGCCGGTGATCACCTCGTCGAAAATAAGCAGCGCCCCGTGCCGGTCGGTCAGCACGCGCAAGGTGGGTAAGAATCCGGGCTGGGGCAAAACCATGCCCATGTTCCCGGCCACGGGTTCGACGATCACTGCTGCAATCTCGTCGCCATGTTCCCGGAACAGCGCTTCCACGGCGTCCAGGTCATTATATGGGGCCAGCAGGGTGTCCGCGACCACGGCCTCGGGAACGCCGGGCGTGCCGGGGATGGACAGGGTGGCCACCCCGGAGCCGGCGCTGGCCAGGAAGGCGTCGCTGTGGCCGTGATAGCACCCCACGAACTTGACCACCTTGTTGCGCCCGGTGAAGCCGCGAGCCAGACGCAGGGCGCTCATGGTCGCCTCGGTTCCGGAATTGACCATCCGGACCATGTCCACTCCGGGCAAGGCAGCCGTGAGCAGCTCGGCCAGTTCCACCTCCGCCTGGCAGGGCGCGCCGAAGCTGGCGCCCTGATCCACGGCCTTGTGCACGGCCTCCACCACGGCGGGATGGGAATGCCCGAGAAGCATCGGGCCCCAGGACATGACGTAGTCGATGAGTTCGCGGCCTTCCACGGTCCACATCTTCGAGCCTTGGGCCTTGGCGATGAACAGAGGGTCGCTCTGAACGCTCAGACAGGCCCGCACCGGACTGTTCACCCCGCCCGGAATCAGCTCCTGGGCCTTGGCGAACAAGGTTTTCGAATCAGACATGATTCTCCTCGCGATACGCTATAGGTTCGTAATTAGCTGGAAAATGGCAATTATAGTTTGTTTTCAAAATACCGTAGGGTTGGCCTTGGGTCAGAATCGAAATCGGGATCGAAATCGAAATCGCCGTCATTCAATGGCGAACTTGTTTTTCGATTTCGATACCGATTTCGATTGCGATTTCGATTGCGATTTCGACCCAAAGCATGCCGGGGTGCTTGCGGCTAGAAATAAGCCATGGACGTTTTCTTCAGTTCCTTGCGGCTGAAAAGAATGTCGTACTGGGGCACCTGGGCGATCCGGGCCAACTGCTCCACCACGTCCAGGCAGTCCTCGCGGCTGCGGGCATGGACCATGGTGTAGAGGTTGTAAGGCCAGGCGTAGCAGTTCACTCGCTGATAGCAGTGGGAGATTTCCGGACGATTGGCCATGATCGCTCCGACCTCGTTCAGGTCCCGCTCCTGTTCCACGAACCAGGCGACCATGGCGTTGGCCCCGTATCCGGCCTGCTGGTGGCGCAGGGTCGCTCCGAAGCGACGCACCACGCCCCGGTCTTTCAGACGGCGCAGCAGATCCAAAACCGCCTCCTCGGTCAGGCCGGTCCGTTCGGCGATTTCCAGGTAGGGCCGCTCCGTGTCCGGGATGTCGGCCTGAAGAAGACGCAAGGCCGCCTGTTCGGCCTCGGTGTGTTCGTGAGAATTCGTTGACGTGCTCATTGGACTCCGCTCCATTGCCGGTCGGCTGATATTTCGCCCGGTCATGCACGAAAGCGTTCCACCGGGATGTTCCCGGCACCCCAAAAAAACCGGGACGTTTTTGTCGCCCTTTTAGATGTTTCCGGCTCTGATCGCAACACCGAAAAGCTTCCTCATGCAGTGGTTCCCGCCGGGCTGGAACGTTTCCAACAGAACACCAGAAATCGCCATAAAAAAAGCCCTCCAGGCAAGGAGGGCTTTTTTCGGCCGATTCTAATGACGCCGCAAGAATGGCTTTAGTCCTTACCGGGCTTGACCCCTTTCTTGGTCCAAAGCTGCATTTCCTGCATTTTCTTGCGTCGAGCCTTAGAAAGAGCTTTCGCGATCAACGGGGTGCCCTTCTTATAGCCGTATTTTGCACGATATTCCTCGGTGGTCAGGCCATGAGAAGCAAGGTGCTTTTTCGTCAAAACCTTGAAGGTCTTGCCGCACTCCAGACAGGTGACGGACTTTTCCTTGATCGCCTTTTTCGGATCAATATTCAATTCAGGGGCGGCTTCCGCTCCCGCGTCTCCCACGACTCCGCCTTCCGCAACAGCTCGCAGACTGGTCGCGATTTTGGTGACCATGGACATCATTTCTTCTTCGGTCATGGGCCGAACTCCAGCCTGAGCCTTTACGATCTCCAACGCTTGCTTGATGAATTCATCCATTGTGAATCTCCTTTCAAAAAATATGAATGACGAACGAACAAATGCACTCATAACAAAAAGGCCGCTTAAGTCAAGCATTGAGATTCATATTGCATTGACGACATCCATAAAAAACATCTCGACAACCTTCCTGACAATTGTGTTTTCCAATAAACCACGCTTTTCATCTCCAATTCTCCGACCCGCTTCTTCATTTCAATCAAATGAGAACTCCACGGAACATGGTCACTTCAATCAACTCCAGCAGGGCTGTTTTTTTAGTGAGAACACATCCCACGGCATGGATGATATGGGAATACGCCATCATCGTGCCGGATCTCGCTTCGCTTCCGAAGGACATTGGATGACTCCCAAAACAGCGGGCAGTTCGACGGGAAGCGATGAAAGCATTTTCTCCTCGCGATCTCCCCGCGATGCTTGCCAGCGAACAAGACTCCGAGGTACAGCCGACAAGAGCGCGTGGCCGGAGCGCGGGAAACTTTTATGACAGCGCACTGAGGAGGAGAGCATGTACGTGGTTACGGGAGGCGCGGGATTCATCGGCAGCGCCCTGGTTTGGAAACTGAATCAACAGGGCGTCACGGACGTGCTGATCGTGGACGATCTGGGCCGGGGCGAAAAATGGAAAAACCTGGTCAACCTGCGGTACGCCGACTATCTGCACAAGGCCGCGTTTCTCCAGCTCCTGGAACAAGGCAAGCTCGGACCGGAGGTCAAGGCGATCCTGCACATGGGCGCCTGCTCGTCCACCACGGAGACGGACGCCGAGTACCTGATGGAGAACAATTACCGGTACACGCAAATCCTGGCCCGGTTTTGCCTGCGACACGACATCCGCTTCATCTATGCCAGCAGCGCCGCGACCTACGGGGACGGTTCCCGGGGCTTCGACGACGATCCCGCGGCCATGGAAGGGCTGAAGCCTCTGAACATGTACGGCTATTCCAAGCAGCTTTTTGATCTCTGGGCGCTGCGCACGGGCGTTGCCGACCGGATGGTCGGCCTGAAGTTCTTCAATGTTTTCGGACCCAACGAGTACCACAAAGCCGACATGATGAGCGTGGTCTGCAAGGCCTTTCACCAGATCGGAGAGTCCGGGCTGCTGCGCCTGTTCAGATCTCACCGTCCGGATTACGCCGACGGCGAGCAGCGCCGGGACTTCGTCTACATCAAGGACTGCGTCGACGTGGTCTGGTGGCTGCTGGAAAACCGAGCCGTGAACGGAATCTTCAACCTGGGACGCGGAGAGGCCAAGTCCTGGAACGAGCTGGCCCGGGCGGTCTTCGCGGCCATGGATCGGCCCGTGGACATCGAATACATCGACATGCCGGAGGCCATCCGGGAGAAATATCAATACTACACCAAGGCCGGGATGGAGCGGCTGCGCTCCCTGGGCTGTCCCGCCGCTTTCAGCTCCCTGGAAGACGGAGTGGCCGACTACGTGCGCACCTACCTGATGGCCGAAGATCCCTACCTGGCTTGAGCTCCGCGGTCCGACTCCGCCGCTCCATTTCAATTCATCATCTCAACTTATTTCGAGGGCCGCCATGACCACGACGCAAACAAACGACGGCTTCACTCCCCAAGCCCCTCCCCGCACCGTACCCGAAACCCTGGACCGCGGAGTCTCGTTGTTCGGCGACCGCCCGCTCCTCGGCCTGGTGGAGGGAGACCCCATCACCTATGCCGAATTCCGAACCAAGATCAGGGAACATGCCGAAACCCTGACCCACCTTGGAGTGGGCCATGGGGACAGAGTAGCCATTTTCAGTGAAAACCGGCCGGAATGGCCCATGGTCTATTTCGCCGCCAGCTCCCTGGGAGCCGTGCTGGTCCCGATTCTCCCGGACTTTCACCCGTCCTCGGTCCTGCACATTCTCCGACACAGCGGGGCCAAGGTGCTGATGGCCTCGCAACGCTGCCTGGCGAAACTGGAAGACCTGAACCAGCAGCACCTGACCGTGATCGTCCTGGACGACTTCCGGATTTTGCCTCCGGAATCCTGGGCCGGTCGGGTCAAGGACGTGATCCGCTCCAGCCTCAAGGACCGGGAACGCCTGCAATCCCTGGCCCGGCACGTGACCGGCCACGGCACTCCGGCGACCCCCAAGGAGGACGACCTGGCCTCCATCGTCTACACCTCCGGGACCACGGGGCGGGCCAAAGGGGTGATGCTCACCCACCGCAACGTGGTTTCCGACGCCTGGATGACCCGGGAGTTGGTGGACCTGGGGCCGCGGGACCGGATGCTCTCCATCCTGCCCCTGGCCCACACCATGGAGTTCACCCTGGGTCTGCTGCTGCCCATGATGCACGGGACCCAGGTCCGGTACCTCGGCGGGGTCCCCTCGCCGCAAATGCTGATGGACGCCATGGCCAAGATCCGCCCCACGTTCATGCTCAGCGTCCCGCTGGTGATTGAAAAGATCTTCAAGCGCCGCATTCAGCCCAAACTCACCGGCAGCGCCGTGGGCCGGACCCTGTATCGCTTCAACCTGAGCCGAGGTCTGCTGCACAAGCTCGCCGGGAAAAAGATGTACCAGTCATTTGGCGGCAGCCTGCGCGGCTACTGTATCGGGGGAGCCCCCCTGTCCGTGGAAGCGGAGACCTTTTTACGCGAAGCCGGTTTTCCCTATGCCATGGGTTACGGGTTGACCGAGGCATCGCCCCTGGTGGCCGGGACCGGCGCGGCGAGCGTCCGTCGGCGTTCCTCGGGTCGCGCTCTGAACGGCGTCGAGATCCGCATCGCCGTGCAGCAGGAGAGCGATTCGCCGCCCCGAGGACGGGCCGACGGCGAGGTTGTCGGAGAAATCCAGGTCCGCGGTCCCAATGTCATGCAAGGGTATTACCAGGAGCCGGAGTTGACCGCCGAAGTTTTCACAGAGGACGGCTGGCTGCGCACCGGGGACCTGGGCACGCTGGACAAGGACGGCTATCTGTTCATCCGCGGCCGCCTGAAGAACCTGATTCTCGGCCCCAGCGGGGAGAACATCTACCCTGAGGAGATCGAGAACGTCCTGAACGAACAGGATTACGTCCTGGAATCCCTGGCCTTTGACCTGAACGGCAAGGTCGCGGCCCGGGTCTTCCTGGACTATGACCGGCTGGACGAAGAGGTTTCCTGGCGGAAGATGAGCGAATTCGAGGCCCGCAAGTACGTCACCGACCTTCTGGAAACCATCCGGGCCCGCACCAACGCCGGACTGGCCTCCTTTGCCCGGGTCAGCAAGATGATCGAGCAGACCGAGGCCTTTGAAAAAACCCCGACCCACAAAATCAAGCGCTATCTCTACACCAGCGCCTCGCCGCCGTTCTGACGAACCGCCATGCACGAACGACCGGACACCGAACTCGCGGCCCTGATCCGTTCCCTTCTGGAAAAGGGCATGGACCTGGACGGAGCGGCCCTGACCACCATTTCCCAGGTTCTGGGAGGCGCTGAGGCGGAGGAACTCGCCGCCCGCTTGACCGACCCGGACGACGCCGAAGCCTGGTCCATGCGCGACCTGGTGCTGTTTCCAGACCAGCCCTTGGGCTTGGCCGTGGAAGGCTGGCTGCTGGAACGAAAACAACGCGACGACAAGGCCGTCATGCCGGACCAGGATACCGTGGCCGCTCTGCTAGCCCATGCCGGGTTGCGTTTACGCCTTCCAGACCGAACTGAAATGTGGCTGACCCTGGCCCAGGACGAAGCCTGCCTGCTGGCAAGCCGTCTGCGTCTGGGCAAGAGTCTGCCGGGACCGATTCATCATCTTCTCCGCGCTTCGACCACATCGGGTCGACAAGAGCTCGCGGCGAGCCTGGCCTTGGCCTGCAAACAAGCCCGACTGCCCTGGACCCCGAGCCAGGAGACCTTTATCCTGACCTTGCTGCACGGTTGCCTCCCCGGCTCGGATCAAGAACCGGATCCCAAGCCCGACCCAAACGTACCCAAGCCGAAAACGCCGCTACGCCGCCCTCTGGACGTGATCCGGTGGGCCCTGGCTTTTCTGGAGTATTCCGGAGATGATATTCCCACGGCCCTGGCCAAGCGCCGCGAGACCTTGCTGCGCTACCTGGACCAGGCCGAGGAAATGGAACGGGTCCGGCAAGCGCACAATTTCGAAACGCGGCGGATGCTGGGCATCGTCGAACAGCACTTCGATCCGGAGGCCATCCGGGACGAACTGGAGCTGATCGAACTCATCAGGAGAACCGCGAATGCCTACGCCCCGATCCACCAGATCATGCGCCGCAACCTGGGCGACGTGCAAACCGTGGAGCAGGCGGCGGACTTGCTGGAGTGATACAATTTTCATTTCAATAATTCTCTTTCGGTGTCGCTATCGGGATCGGAATCGGGATCGAATTCTGGTTGTTGGCGCACAAACATCATCGACCCCGATCCCGACTCCGACGCCGAAAACTACATTTTCTCAAGCAAATAATGCATGATGGAGGAGACGTTCATGTCCCAAGAAACCCCGCAACGCAATTTGGCCCTGGACCTGGCGAGGGTGACCGAGGCCGCGGCCCTGGCCTCTTCCCGCTGGCTGGGCAAAGGCGACAAAGAGCGCGGCGATTATGCCGCGGTGGAGGCCATGCGCCTGAGCTTCAGCGCCATCGACATCGACGGCGTGGTGGTCATCGGCGAGGGCGAAAAGGATGAAGCCCCGATGCTCTACAACGGAGAGAAGCTCGGCACGGGCAACGGGCCGGAAGTGGACGTGGCCGTGGACCCGGTGGAAGGCACGCGCCTGCTGGCCTACGGCCGACCCAACGCCATCGCCGTGGTCGCCCTGGCCCCGCGTGGAACGCTTTACGATCCCGGCCCGGCTTTCTACATGAAAAAAATGGCCGTGCCCCACGAGGCCAAATACCAGGTGGACATCAAGGCCCCGGTGGCCGAGAACCTGCGCCGGGTGGCCAAGGCCCTGGGCAAGTCCGTGGATGACCTGTCGGTCTTTATCCTGGACAAGCCCCGGCACGTAAAGTTGATCAAGGAAATCCGCGAAGCCGGAGCCCGCATCCAGCTGCACACGGACGGCGACGTGGCCGGAGCCCTGATGGCCACGACCCCGGGCGGCGAGGTGGACATGATGATCGGTACCGGCGGGACCCCGGAAGGCGTGCTGGCCGCAGTGGCCATCCGGATCATGGGCGGGGAGATGCAGTGCATGCTGGACCCGCAGTCCGACGACGAGCGCCGGGCCGTGGAGGAGAACGGATACAACGTGAACCGCGTCCTGACCGTGGACGATCTGGTCCGTAGCGACGACGTCTTTTTCGCGGCCACCGGCATTTCCGGGGGAACGTTTCTCAAGGGCGTCGAATTTACCGGCAAGGGCGCGGTGACCCACTCCATGGTCATGCGCGGCAGAACCGGAACCTTCCGCCGGATCGAGGCCCAGCATTCCTTCTCCAAACTGATGCGCATCAGCTCCATCGAATACAATAAAACCGACTCGCACTAGGAGACCGCCAATGCCGAGCACGCCCCCCATCATTCTCACCCCGTCCCTGCTCTCGTCGGACTTCAGCCGCATCGGCGAGGAACTGGCCGCCCTGGAGCAGGCCGGGCTGCAATGGGTGCACTGGGACGTCATGGACGGGGCCTTCGTGCCCAACATCACCTTCGGCCCGCCGGTGATCAAGGCCTGCCGCAAGAGTTGCGGGCTGTTCTTCGACGTCCACCTGATGATCGAACAGCCGGACCGCTACCTGGCAGAGTTCGTGGACGCCGGGGCGAACCTGCTCTGCGTCCACGCCGAAGCCTGCGTGCATCTGGAGCGGACCGTTTCCGAAATCACGCGCCTGGGCGCCAAGGCCGGAGTGGCCCTGAACCCGCACACCCCGCTGGACATGGTGGAATATCTGCTGCCTCAGTTGGACATGGTCCTGATCATGACCGTGAATCCCGGCTTCGGCGGCCAGAAGTTCATCCCCTTCACCAGGCAAAAAATCCAGCGTCTCCGGGCCATGATCCAGGAGGCCGGGGCTGAGACCTTCATCCAGGTGGACGGCGGCGTGAGCCCGGAAAACATCCGCGAGCTGGCCGATTTGGGCGCCAACGTCTTCGTCTCCGGCTCAGCTTTTTTCGGCTTCCCGCCCTATGCAGACCGCCTGGAAACCTTCATGCGGGCCGTGAAGAGAGAATAGCGACCTTGCAAATGGACGAACAGAAGACGACAAATTTGCTCAAGATCGAAATCGAAATCGCTATCGAAATCGATAAAAACAGGTATGTCGCGAGAATGGCGGAAAGAACGATTTCGATTCCGATTTCGATCTCGATTTCGACTCAGGGCATGCCCGGACTGTTTGCGCCTTGCTGAATGGGAATCATTCGGGCAACCGCCATGAACGTGCATCTTATCATCCAATTGGCCCGCTTCGGGGATATCATCCAGACCAAACGGCTGATTCGCGGCCTGCTGGCCGACCCCGGCAACCAGGTCCATTTGGCCGTGGACGCCGGGCTGGTTGAACTGGCCGAGATGATCTATCCGGACGTGATGGTCCACGGCCTGCCGGTCCATGACCCGCATTCGGAACCCGCGACCCTGATCCGCTCCTGCGCCGATATCTTCTCCGCCTGGAAGGCCGCGGACGTGGTCCGGGTCTACAACCTGAACCATTCAGGCTTCAACCATGTCCTGGCCGGATTGTTCGCGCCGGAGCAGGTCGTGGGCTATCGGTGGCATCAGGGCCAGGCGCTGCGAGGTGCGTGGCCGGAAACGGTCTTCCGGCTCAGTGCGCACCGAACGGCCAATCCCCTGAATCTGATGGACTATTGGGGTTTTTTTCTTGACCCTTCCCAATCCCCGGCCCTGGTCAACCCTCCGGCAACGCCCAAGGGCGGAGGGCTGGGCGTGGTCCTGGCCGGACGCCATGCCCGGCGGACCCTGCCGGTTCCCATCCTGGCCAGGGTAATCCAGGCCGCGGCGGCCCGGATCGACGGCTGGATTCATCTGCTGGGAACGACTGCGGAGCGCGAACCGGCCAGAGCGTTGCGGCCCCTGCTCCCGGCCACGATCCAGGCCAGGTTGAACGACCTCACCGGGCGCACCGGCTGGACCGGTCTGCGCGACGTGGTCCAAGGGCTGGACCTGCTGCTCACCCCGGACACCGGGACCATGCACCTGGCCGCGCACCTGGGCACCCCGGTCACGGCCTTTTTCCTTTCCTCGGCCTGGGCCTTCGAGACCGGACCCTATGGCGAAGGCCATCAGGTTTGGCAATCCGTGGAACCCTGCGCTCCCTGCCTGGAAGCCGCGCCTTGCCCCCGGTCCGCGGCCTGCGCCCAGGCCTTCGCGGACAAGGCCGTCCTGGCCCGATTGGCCCGATCGGCCCCGTCCGCTGGACCGGAGCGGACCAACCATCCCGCTCCGCCGGAATCCCTCTGCCTGCTGCGCACCGGACTGGACGACTTCGGCCTGGAGTTCCACCCCTTGGCCGGAGAACTGCCGGACCAGGAAGCCCGAACGGCCCGCCGCGAGCTGCTGCGCTCCCACCGGCTGCGGATCGTCCCGCGTCGGGTCCTTCTGGAGCAGACCGCGGCTGAAGCCCTGTACCATGAACCTGACTGGATGATCGACACGCCATGACCTCCACGCCCCTGCGAATTCTCACGGTCCTGCCCATGTACGGCGGGTCCCTGCCCATCGGCCGCTACTGCGTCCGGGCCCTGCGCGCCCTGGGCCATACGGTGGAGTGCTTCGAGGCTCCGGAATTTCACGGCGCATTCCGGGCCCTCAAGGAACAGCGCATTGCCGCGGATCGGCTGGTGGCCCTGGAAAACGGCTTCCTCCAACTCGTGGCCCAGACCGTCCTGGCCAAGGTGGAACATTTCGAGCCGGACCTGGTCCTGGCCCTGGCCCAGGCTCCGTTAAGCCGCCAGGCCCTGCAACGCCTGCGCCGGGACAAGGTGCCCACGGCCATGTGGTTCGTGGAGGATTATCAGGTCTTTCCCTACTGGAAAGCCTTCGCCCGGCTCTACGACGCCTTCGCGGTGATCCAGAAGGAGCCGTTTTTCGGCCTGCTGGAAGAGCTGGACCAGCGCAACGCCCTCTACCTGCCCCTGGCCGCGGACCCGGACTTTCACCGCCCCCTGGAGATCACCCGGGAGCTGTCCGCCGTGGACCAGCGCCGCTACGGATCGGACCTCTCCTTCCTTGGAGCGGGATATCCCAACCGCCTGGTCGCCTTCCGCCAATTCCTGTCCCTGGACTTCAAGATCTGGGGCAACGACTGGCCCACTCACGGCCCCCTGACTCCGCTGCTGCAACGCCCCGGGGAACGGATCACCCCGGAGGAGGCGGTCAAGATCTTCAACGCCGCCAAGATCAACCTGAACCTGCACTCCAGCGTCAAGGCCGATCCCCTGGTTCCCGGCGGCGACTTCGTCAACCCCCGGACCTTCGAACTGGCCTCCTGCCAAGCGTTCCAACTGGTGGACCGCCGCGGCCTGCTGGCCGAACTGTTCACGGACCGGGAGCTGGCCGTGTTCGAGAACATGGACGATCTGCGCGACGCCATCCACCACTACCTGGCCCACCCCGAAGAGCGCCTGGCCATGAGCCGCCTGGCCCGGGAACGGGTGCTGCGCGAGCACACCTACCAGCACCGCATGGCGACCCTGCTGGCATTCCTCCAGGACCGCCTCGGCCTGGGCGCGGCACGGACCAAAACAGACTCCGGCGCTCCCGAACCAACCCCCGACGCCTCCCCCCTGGCCGCCCTCTCCCCGGATCTGCGCGCCCAGGTGGACGCCCTGCTCCAGGACCTGGACCTGCGCCCCACCGTCCGCTTCGAAGACCTGATCTGGACCATCCGTCAACGCCAAGGTACCCTCAGCGAACTGGAAACCGCCCTGCTGTTTCTGGACGAATGGCGCAAGCAGTATGGCGGGGGAAGGCGGTAAGACGCTCTGCCCCCTGCCTTTCACCGTCAAAGGCCGAGCTGAATTCAAACGCATTCCGTTGACATACGGCACACATGGTTTAATCTCGATCCATGAGCAGATTTGACTGGAGCGAGGAAAAAAACGTGTTTCTCGAACAAACACGAGGCATAAGCTTCGAGGATGTCGTGGTCAGCATTGAGAACGGTCAGGTACTGGACGTCATCCGGCATCCTAACCGGGATCGCTATCCTCGCCAGAACATCATCATTTTGAACATGGACGGTTATGTCTGGCTGGTTCCGTACATCAAACAGAGTGGCGTCAGGTTTCTGAAAACCGTCATCCCCAGTCGCAAAGCAACAAAGGAGTATCTGTCATGACCGATACGATGCAGTTTGATGCGGAGGAAGAACAGATTCTTCGAGATTTTGAACGTGGAGAATTCCAGAGAATTCCCAATCTGGAAGCAGAGAAAGAGGAACTGGAAGCCTCAGCGCGCAGAACCCTCCAGAAAGATAAACGGATTAATATCCGAATATCTTCTCGCGACCTGGAACGTTTACGGATGCGAGCCGCGCGTGAAGGCATTCCCTACCAGACCTACATCTCAGGGGCATTGCACAAGCTCGTTTCCGGAAGACTGAAGGAAGTAGGGTAAAACATGCGGGCAAAACATATCATCGAACGAGCCCAGGGATGCCTGCTGGGGCAACTGGCCGGCGACGCGCTGGGAAGCCTGGTGGAATTTCAGTCCTCGGAGCAAATCCAGCGCGCGTATCCCGACGGGGTGCGCGACATGGCCGACGGCGGTGCGCACGACACCCTCGCGGGCCAACCCACGGATGATTCCGAAATGGCCCTGGCCCTGGCCAGGATGCTCGTTTCCCGCCGCGACTACGACGCCGGGGCCGCGAACCGGGGCTATCTCGACTGGCTACGCTCCGCCCCCTTCTCCCGCGGCGCGACCATCACCGCCGGACTGACCGGCGAACCAAATCAGGACAGCCAAGCCAACGGGGCCCTGATGCGCATCAGCCCCCTGGGCATATTCGGTTCGCGATTCGAGTTGAGCCAGGTGGCCCGATGGGCCGTCCAAGACGCTGAACTGACCCATCCCCACCCGATTTGTCTCCAGGTCAACGCCCTCTTCACCATGGCCATTGCCCGTGCCGTTGCCACCGGAGCCAATCCCAAGGAACTTGTCGTCGACATGCTCGTATGGGCCCAGGACATGGACGCCGACCCGCTCCTGTTCCGTGTGATCAAAGCCTGCATCAACGAACCGCCAAGAGATTATCTCCATCACCAGGGCTGGGTGCTCATCGCCTTCGGCAACGCCGTCTGGCAGCTGCTCAACGCCCCAAGTCTGGAAGACGGGATCGTGGACACGGTCATGCGCGGCGGGGACACGGACACCAACGCCGCCATCTGCGGGGCATTGCTGGGCGCGGTCCACGGCCTGAGCGCCGTGCCGGAAAGATGGACCAAAACCGTCCTCGCCTGCCGCCCCCAGGAGGGCCTACCCGGAGTGCGCCGTCCCCGTCCGGAAATCTACTGGCCCGTGGATGCCCTGGAACTGGCCGAACAGTTGCTCCACACGCCGTAACTATTCAGCATAGAGTAACGCCGTTGTCGGGGTCGGAGTCGGGATCGGCGCTTCGCTATCGGGATCGAAAACGCTGGGAAGCGTTCAAAATTTTTGCTGTTCCGATTCCGATTCCGATAGCGACCCCGACTCCGATTGCCGGAGCAAGGGCGGATACAAAATGAGCTGAGTAGGTACCACACGCCTTGATATTTCCTTTGATCCGGAGGGCGGTCGGCTGACTTTGGATACCCGTTTCCAGAAACGTGATCCGATCCGCCAGAGGAGTGCGATGCTGAAAATAATTGTGCAGCCGGTGGACCTGAGCGAATCCCTCACTGATGTAAAGATCCGCTCATCATTCATCGAACGATTCGGCGGCCGGGAGATTGTTCTGGTCCATGTGATGAACCCCGGGCTCGGCGACAAGGACATGGTCCAGTCGCGATTGGCGCACCTTGCCGACGAGCTGAACCAGGTGGGCATCCAGGCCAAGTCCGTGGTCACGCAAGGTCATGTGGCCTCGGAGATCACCCGGACCGCCATGGAGTTGGCCGCGGACGTGATCTACCTGCCCGCCAGTCGAAAGAACGTCCTGGTTTCGTCATTATTAGGGAGCACGACCGAAGACGTCATCCGCCTTTCCGATATTCCGGTCTTCATTCACAAACAGCGCCCGGTGCTGGTCCGGACAGAGAAGGTTCACAATATTGTCTTTGCCACGGACTTTCGCAAAGCGGCGAGCCGGGTCTGGCTGTATGTGCGCATGCTGGGCCGTTTCGTTTCCAAGCTGACCATCCTCCATGTGGGCGAACGGGCCTCTGACCCGGACACGGAGCAGCTGCGCAGGGAAAACGTCGAAATGTTGCTCAATGAGCTGCGCGCAAAATTCACGGACGACTTCCAGGAAGTCGCCCTGATCTCCCGGATCGGCTCACCGGCCAAACACATCATTGATGTCGTCGAGCAGATCCAGGCCGATCTGGTCGTCCTGGGGCGACTCAATGAACCGTTCCCTTCCAAACTGCTCGGTTCCACCTGCTCTCGGGTCACATCCGGGGTGTCCAGTTCCGTTTTGCTGATTCCCTGACTGTATTGACAAAGCCCGCCAACCATCCCAACAGATGGGAGTCTCGTATGTTCCAAGACAAGGTCTTTCTGACCTCGTTGGTCATTGTCGTCGTGTTCGTTCTTGCCGGGGTGATTGATCCGGCATTTCTGGACCGTACTTCCGCCGCCCTCCACGGGGCGATCATCGCCCATTTCGGCTGGGCGTACATGCTCTCCGGCTTTTTCTTCCTGGTGTTCTGCCTGGTCCTGGCTTTGAGCAGATACGGCGAGATCAAATTGGGGCGGGATCATGAAAAGCCCGAGTACACCTACTTCGGCTGGTTCAGCATGTTGTTCGCCGCTGGAATGGGCATCGGCCTGATTTTCTGGGGCGTGGCCGAACCCCTGAGTCACTACATGGACCCGCCGGAATTCATCCAGCCGGAAACCGGACAGGCGGCGACGTTCGCCATGCGCTACAGTTTCTTTCACTGGGGCCTGCATCCCTGGGCGATCTATATCGTGATGAGCCTGGGCATCGCCTATTTTTCCTTCCGTCGCGGCATGCCGCCCCTGATCAGTTCCTGCTTCTATCCCATGCTCGGCGACCGTATTTACGGTCCCATCGGCCACTTCATCGACATCATGGCCGTTTTCGCCACCATCTTCGGAATCGCCACCTCCCTGGGGCTTGGCGCGATCCAGATCAACAGCGGCCTGGAACACCTCTACGGCCTGCCTTCCTCCACCGGCTACACGCTGCTGATCATCCTGGTTACGACGCTTCTATTCATGGTTTCCGCCGCGGTGGGCCTGGACAAGGGCATTCAGACCCTGAGCAAGACCAATATCCTCCTGGCCTTTGTCCTGCTTCTGTTCATGCTGATCGCCGGACCGACCTCGTACATTCTCAATGTGTTTACCGACACCATCGGCGGATACGTGGGCAACGTGCTGGAAATGAGCCTGGCGGTGAATCCGTTCCTGGGACAGGAATGGTACAAGAACTGGACCCTGTTCTACTGGGCCTGGTGGATCGCCTGGTCGCCCTTCGTGGGCATCTTCGTGGCCAGGATTTCCCGTGGCCGGACCATCCGGGAGTTTGTCAGCGGAGCCCTGCTGGTGCCGACCTTGCTGACCTTTGTCTGGTTCAGCGTGTTCGGAGGGGCCTCGTTGTTCCTGGAGCTGGAACAAGGGACGAACATCGGCATGGCGGTCCAAAACGACGTGTCCACGGGCCTGTTTCTGGTCTTCGACCATTTTCCCGGCGCGCTGATCCTGTCCAACGCCGCCCTGGTACTGTTGATCGTCTTTTTCGTGACGTCGGCGGACTCGGCCACCTTTGTCCTGGGCATCATGACCAGCAAAGGATCGCCCAACCCCTCCCTGGCCAAGAAAATCACCTGGGGAATCACCCAATCCTCCGTTGCCGCCATCCTGCTCGTTTCCGGAGGCCTGACCGCCCTGCAACGCATGGCCATCACCGCAGCCCTGCCGTTCAACTTCGTCCTGCTGTTCATGTGCTACAACATCTGGAAGGCCCTGGCCTCCGAAGCACGGGAGAGCCGATTGCGGCAATACGTCGAGACGTCAACGTGAAATGTCGCTGTACCAAAAAGGCCCGGCCAGCGCGGTTTCAGCCCGGCTTCAGGATGTCGCCAGATAGGAAGCCAGTTGGTTCAAGGCCTGAGGCAGGTTGCGTCGACCGTATCCGACCCGGAAATGGTTCAACCCCGGCTCATACAGTGTTCCCGGAAGCAACAGCACCCCGGCCCGCTCCACGAGATCGGCGCAGAACCTGTCCACATCGGTGCCTTTCAGTCGCGGAAAGGCCACCGTACCGGCAGGAGGTCGTTGCCAGTCGAACCAGCGGGCATGTTCGGCGAAAAAGGCGTCCAGAGTATCCAGGTTGGAGCGGACGATTTCCAGGTTCCGCTGGATGATCCCAGCGGCGTTGCGTAGCGCCAAGGCGGCCAGAAACTCGCTGGGAGCGCTGTTGCAGATGGTGGTGTAGTCCTTGAAGGCGGCCATTTTCCGATACAGCTCCCTGTCGTGGGTGGCAATCCAACCGATGCGCAATCCGGCCAGGCCGTAGGCCTTGGACATCACCCCCAGGGAGACGGCCCGTTCGTCCAGGTCCACGAAGCCCGGCAAGCGACGGGAAGGATCAAGCTCCAGGCCCCGGTAGACCTCATCGGCAAAGGTGATGAAGCCATGCTGTTTGGACAGCGCGGCCAGTTCCCCGACAAATGCCGCGGACGGCAGAAAGCCCGTTGGATTGTGTGGGAAATTAACCACCACCAATTTCGTGCGCGGGGTCAACAGCGGCACGAGGTCGTCGATCTCCAGGGCCCAGCCCCGCTCCGGATCGCCGCGCCACGGGACGACATGCGCGCCAATACTCAGGGCCACCTCACCCAGGGATTGATAATACGGCGCATGCACGACGACGTGATCCCCCGGCTCCAGCGCGACATGCATGAAGTTGAAGATCGCCTCTTCAGCCCCGGCGTGAACAAGAACATGCTCCGCGGATACCGTGTCGTACAGCGCCGCGATTTCGCGCCGCAGTTCAGGATCGCCAAGCGATTCCGTGTAGCCCAGCCAAAGCGCCTGGAAACGCCGCTCGGCATCGGGTTCCATGGCCAGCAGTTCGCCCAGAGACATGCTCTCGCTGTCCGAGGTACAGAGCAGAAATGGAGCCGTGAATTCATATTTGGCGAAATATCGCTCCAATCGAAAAGGTTTCAGGTGCATAGCGTTTCAGTCCTCATCAAAGTAGCTTTTCCAGTGCAACGTCATCACTTCCAATCTGTCCTTGGAAATAATCGCCACGAGTGTTCCCTCCTTTCTCAAACAATTCCCATCTGCTGGAAAATGATAGCTCATCATGGAGGATGCCTAGGGGCTTGACAAGTCGTTAACTTTTGTAAACAGTCCGTCCCAAGGCTACCCCATGAAATTCGACGATTTCTTCAAACGCGCATCCCAGGTCGCCGAGATCGGCAGCCAAAAAGACTTGGCCAACCTCCTGGGCATCGAACCCCCGGCCATCACCCTGGCCAAGACGCGAGGCGTGCCCAAAGGC
Source organism: Desulfonatronum lacustre DSM 10312 (assembly GCF_000519265.1). Taxonomy (NCBI): domain Bacteria; kingdom Pseudomonadati; phylum Thermodesulfobacteriota; class Desulfovibrionia; order Desulfovibrionales; family Desulfonatronaceae; genus Desulfonatronum; species Desulfonatronum lacustre. The sequence continues at coordinate 3,069,988 of NZ_KI912608.1, read as the reverse complement.
TGGGCACTGACCCTTTCCAGCATGTTCGGGGTGAATCCGGAGTGGCTGAAAACCGGAATCGGACCGGTGTATCAGGCCGACAAGCACAAGACCCGATACATCCCCAAGGTCTCGGCCAGGGCCTGCGCCGGCATCGGTTCCTTGGACGTGCGGGACAATATCGTCGATGAAATTCCTTTTGATCGGAAATGGGTCGCCAGGAAAGGCCGGCCGGAACACATGGTGGTCATGGACGTGGTCGGCGACAGCATGTCTCCGGAGTTGGAACCCGGCGACAGCATCCTGCTTGATCAAAGCCAAACCGGAGTTCTGAACAACAACCTCTACGTGGTCGGCTTGGCGGACGTGTTGCAGATCAAAAGAGTCCAGGCCCGTCCCGGCCTGATTACGCTTTACAGCACCAATCAACGCTATCAGCCGGTCACCTTGCAGGGCGACGAGGTCGAGACGTTGCGGGTCATTGGTCGGGTTCTGTGGAGCAGTCGGAGCTACGCCTGATATTTTTTTTGCCCTGTTGATTTACTTTTGTAAACACAAGGAGACATTCCAATGCAACAGCGGTTCTGTGAATGCGGTCATCCGGTCATGGTGGCGTATGTGATCACGAAGAAGGGCATCCGGCACCTGTATCAACCCCGGGCCAAAATGACCAAACTGATGCGCTGTCCAAACTGCGGCAAGCCCATCAACATCAACGATCTGCTGTAGCCGCGGCGTGGCGTCTGGACAGCGCTGCTCTCCGGCCGCCATGCTGGGCGGAGTGTTTTTATTTGGCGAGAGACGGTTCCGGCCCTGAAACGGCGATTACTTCCGTTCCAAAGCAAAAAGCACGGTTTCCCGCACGCGACGAATTTTGGGCAGGTCCGGGAGTTCGTCTAGAAGTTCGTTCAGGTAGCCGCGCTCTTGAACGGCCTGTCTGGAGGCGGGGAAGTTCAGATCGAAGGCCCAGCTGCACAGCAGCAGCCGGAAGTCGTTGAGCGTGCGCATCCTGGCATAGTCGCCCAGTTTTCGGGCCAGAATCTGGTCCACCAGCGCATCCGTGCAAACGCCGGGCTCGTCGCGCAATCCCAGGGTGACCACCGGGTTGTTCCATGCGCCGGGACGCAGATGTTCAAGCATCACCTGGAAGATGTCCAGTTTGTCCGCGTCCCGGACCACCCGGGCCGGGACCGCGGCCTGGTCCGGCAGATCAGGGGGCAAGAAGCGCTTGTTGTGCAGGATCACCGCCGTCAGCACGGCTTTGCGGTCCTGTTCGTCCAGGGATTCCAGCAGGCTGCGTCGCTTCAGGGTCCGGACCCCGAGACGTCCATGATCCGTGGATTTGCGGTCGTCGAAGGTTTTATAGGCTACGTACTGCGGAAACCGTCCCACGTCGTGGAACAAGGCGGCCCACAGCGACCGGCGGGTCGCGTTCGGGGAGAGGCCTTCCCGGGTCGTGATCGTTTCGGCCTCCTGAAAGACCCGCAGGCAGTGATCCAGCTTGAGGGCCATGTTGGCCCGGTCTTGCGCATCAGCGGGGAAATGTTCCCGGGCAAAGCCCACCAAGGCAAGGACTGGGGCTTCCATGTCCATGCCGGTCACTGCTCCATGAGTTTCCTGGCCCGTTCGAAATCCTCGGGTTCGATGCGCCCTTCCATCATCCGTTTGCGCAACACGGCCAAGGCCTGCTCAAGGACCTGCTCATCAGGGGATGCGTCCAGGCCTTCATCCCTCATGGGACCGCCGGGTCCGAACAAATACCGCAGCAGGTACATCATCAAGGCCAGCACGAGGCCGATGAAGACGAACTTCGTGAGCATGTTCAGCCAGCTTCCGACAAACGACGGGCCAAAGGGCCAGTGGGCCCATTCGGACGGGCCCTGGGCCGTGAAAAGCAGTTCAACGACGGACGATAGTTCCATTTACGACGTTCTCCTCAAGATTATCCACGGCTGTTCGGCCGCGAATTTCGATTCTGATTCGTTGAAAGGTTTGCTTACCATCCGCTGACCGAGCGCACCTGGGCCATGTCCGTGAAACCCTGGAGCACTTTGAGCAGGGCGTCCTGCTTCAGGGTCAGCATCCCGTCGGCCACGGCCTGGTCCCGAATTTCTTCCGTGTGGCCGCGGCGCTTGATCAGGTTCTTGATCTGCGTGGAGCTGGTCATCAGTTCGTGGACCCCCGTTCTGCCGCGGTACCCATGGTTGCACTGCCCGCAGCCCTTGGCCCGATACAGGGAGATTTCCCGGGACATGGGAATGTACTGCTCAAAGCCCGGCCCAAACTCCTTGGCCAGGTCGTCCACCTCCTGCTTGTCCGGACGATAGGCCTCCTTGCACTGGGGGCACAGGGTTTTGATCAGGCGCTGGGCCACGACGCAGAGCAGGGAGTCCGCGAAATTGAAGGGGTCAAGATCCATGTCCAGCAGACGGGTGATGGTTTCGGGCGCGGAATTGGTGTGCAGGGTGGAAAAGACCATGTGCCCGGTCAGCGAAGCCTGGACCCCGATGTGCGCGGTCTCCGCGTCGCGCATCTCGCCGATCATGATCACGTCCGGGTCGGCCCGGAGGAAAGAGCGCAGGGTGGTGGCGAAGTCCAGGCCGATTTTCGGATTGATCTGAACTTGGCGCAGCCCTTCCTGGGTGATTTCCACCGGGTCCTCCGCGGTCCAGATCTTGCGCTCCGGGGTGTTGATGTAGCTGATGGCCGAATGCAAGGTCGTGGTTTTTCCGGAACCGGTGGGCCCGACCACGATGATCAGCCCATAGGGCTTGTAAACCGAGGACTTGAACTTGGCCAGGTTCTCGTCGGACATGCCCAGCCGTTCCAAAGGCAAGGGCTTGCCCGAGGCCAGCACACGCAGAACCACGTCTTCGTGATTCTCGATGGTCGGCAGGATGGCCACCCGGAATTCGACAATCTTGCCCAGTTCGGGCAGGCGCATCTTGATCTTGCCGTCCTGGGGCAGCCGACGCTCGGCGATGTTCAGATGGGCCATGATCTTGACCCGGGAAATCAGCGGCTTGGCCATCCCCGCGCGGATCTTGCGGAATTCGTGGCAACTGCCATCAATCCGAAAGCGCACCGTGCAATAGCGATTCTGAGGGTCGGGCTCGATGTGAATGTCAGAGGCGTTGCGGCGCCAGGCTTCCACCAGCAGGGCGTTGACCAGGCGCACGACCTCGGAGTCCGAGACCCCGGTTTCCTCGTCCAGGTCCGCTTCAAGTTCCTCGTCGGTCTGGGCCTCCATTGAGTCCCCGAGTTCCATCAGTTCTTCGGACCCCAGGCTGCGGTAGAACAAGTCGATGAAACCCTGGATGTCCAAGGCCAGAGCGACCTTGGGCTCGATCCGGCTGGTGCCGAAAATGAACCGGATCTCGTCCAGCCGGGCGTGATCAAAAGGGTTGGCCATCAACACGGTGATGGAGTTGCCGTCCACAGCCAGCGGGGTCCAGCCGGAACGTTTCAGGTAATCCGGGTCCAGCTTGCGTTTTTCCAGCAGTTCAAAGGGCGCGTCGACATTCGGATCAAAGGGCACGAAGGGCACTTCGTAGAACGCGGACAAGGACTCGCCCAGCACGGTCTTGTCCAGCTTCACTTCCCTGAGCAGATATTGGTCCAGATCCTCGCCGGCATCCTTGGCGGCCTGGGTCATTTCCGCGAGTTGGTCCTCGGTCAGCAGGCCACGGGACACCAACAGGCTGTAGCGGTGTTGCGGCCGAAGCTCCCGATGGCCGATGGCTTTCAATTTTTCTGCCAGTCCCGGATGGTTCGGGTTCAGCCGATGGGCCTGCCAAAAAGCCTGCTTGGCCTGGGTCATGTCCTTGGCCTGGAACAAGGCCTGACCCAGCTGATAGTAGAGCGCGGCTTGCTCGGGCATGGAAAGCGAGGATTCCATCACCGCCTTGGCCAGAAAGTCGGCCATTTCCCGGTGCTGCCCCAGGGCACGCATGGATTGGATCAGCAGGGTGGTTACCGCAAAGGTCTTCCTGCCTCCACGATATTCATCCAGCAAGGATTGCACCGCATCCTGAAAGCGTCCTTGGCGAAACAACACTTCGCCTTGCAATGGGGAGGTCGGGGCGACGGTCATGGGCGTTGCGGATGGTCGAGCGGAATACCGCTGCCGGATGAAAAGCCGGGTAAAAGACGTTCCATGACGACCTTCGGGGTCAGGGCAATTTCGGAAAACTCGGCCCGGGGAATATCCACATGGCCTTCATGCTGCTCTACCCAGTCCCAGAGCAAGGTCGCGGCCTTGGTCAGATGGTGGGGTTCAAATTGGGGAAGAACGGTCAGAGGGCGGATTTTCGGCTCCAGGGGTGTGCGAATATGGGAATTCCTGGACACGGACTCGTTCCAATCCCTGACCTGTTCGCTCAGGCGATAGCTCAGCATTTGCAGGTGCTCCCGGTCCACGTCCGGGGCCAGCACACAATACCTCCCGAACTCAATTTTGCCCAACCGGTCGTAACTGCGTAGGGAAAGCCGGACTTTAACGGAGAGGTCCCGCTCCATCCATTCGGCCATCATCAGCCCGTAGTTCAGATGCACGTCTTCCAAGCGATGAAACGCGATCACCGCCAGGGAAAAACAGGCCCGTTTACGAAACGACTTGTTCAACTCCTCATGGATGGCGCGCTTCAGCCCGGCCGGGGTCAGGATGCCGGAGGACGTGTCCATGTATTCCAGGGAGGCTGATTGGCGCCGCTTCTCCAGAACCTTCCAGGCTTTGCGCACCCGCCAGGCCAGTTCTCCAGGAAAGTACGGACGCAACAGGAAATCGTCGATCCCGCCATCGTCACTGCGAGCAATTCTGGCGAAATTGTCCCCGGAACCGACCATGATGATCGGCAGGCACTGCCCCAGGAAGCGGTTGCGGTGTCGAACCAGGTGGACGAAATCAAACCCGTCGATATCCGTGGCTTCGGCCGGGACGAGCACCACGTGCGGTTCTCGCAGATCCTCAATCATTCCCAAGGCCCCGAGGTGGCTCCGGACCACGCGGACGGCGAACTTGCCCCTGGCCAATTCGGACTCCATGGCCCGGGCCATGCCCGCATCGGGTTCGATCAGGAGAACGGACCCGACGTATTCGCTCTTGTTCTCCTCCACGGTCCTTGATTCCATCTCAACTCCATCCGTTCCATCCAGCGTTACCGGAATACCATTCAACATGCTTGCATCCTGAGAAAAGCAACCCGACATGACCTCGACGCATAGCCTCGGGCAGGGAGAAATGCAACAAAATTGACTTGAACCATGGGGGCAATTATTGCTGGGCGATTCGATGCGGCTCGCGACGCAATGTGCGTCCATGACGCACATTGCGCACTCGGGCCGATCCTATTCGTGTACACCAACCAACAACAATAAAGGAGGCGACCATGTCTTGGGTAGCCATCAGGCGGTTTGATGTCGGGGATCCCGATATCGCGAAAATGAAAAAACACTGGGAGGACGTGGCCGAGGATCTGGGCCTGTTCGCCGAGTCGAACGTTCTGCTGGAGGAAGGCGAGCAAGAGGTCAAACTCTACGTCAGCCAGGCGGTCAACGAATTCTTTCAGGGGCAGCCGGGAAGGCAATACGGCTGAGGAAGCGATCAGAGATCGGTAAGGCATTATTGCAGTGCTCCTGGCGGCGCTGCTCGCCGTGCTCCTCTCGGTGCTCCTCTCTGGGAGCGCGGGCCTTCCCAAGGGGGGAGCCGGTGGGCGGGCCGCGAAGCTGGATTTTCCGGTGAACGAACTGATTGTAGTCGAACACGCAACCCAAGTATAACCCAAGACACAACCCAAACCGCAAAGGGGCAATGAGCATGAGCGATCTGGACGCCTGCAAGGTGTGGCTGAACGAGGTCAACTGGGACATGATCCACGAGGACGCGGTGACCATGTTCCTGGAATGGGGCAACAACAACTGGCACGACGCCATGCGTCAGCCCGTGCGGGGCTCGAACGAGTACTCGATCTACTTCGTTATCGACACCTGGGAGGAGCCTAAGGTGGTGCTGATGAAGATGACCAACTACGGCTCCACGACCCTGTGCGAGAAACGGCTGCCCGAGGATCTGGCCAAGCGGTACCTGGAGTCCATCGGCGGACTGAAGGGGATTCACGAGCTGAGCCCGGAAATCAAGGAATGGCTGACGACCGAGTTGGAGAAGAAGTAACGTTCGGAGAAAAGAGACCGAACGTCACGGTCCGGCTCTCTCCTCCCGGCTGATCCGAAACAGTCCCTCCAAAGAGTCCCCGGAGCTCTCCGGCGTCGCGCTCGTTCCGAGGGCCCGGTCCAGGGCCTGGTCCAGGGCCTGGACCCCGGCCCGGAGTTCCTCGACGCTTCGGGCCCGCAAACGCAGTTCCACGGTGTCGGATTCAAAGTTCGGGCTGGGGGTGATGTCCCAGCGGGACGAGCCGAAAAATCGTTTGGCCAGATCCGCGAAGCGGCGTTCCATCCGGTCCAGGTGGGGATAGCGGAGTGCCTTGGCCTGAGTGGTCAGATTTTGCAGGGCGTCCTGGGGGGCGAGACCGCTTTCCAGCACCTGCTGGGCTGCGGCGGCTTCCAGGGCCTGGCTCAGGGACCACCCGCGGCCCAATGCCGTTTCCTTGAGCAGGGTCAGCCACTGAACGGCCCGGCCTTGGGACCATTTCCAGGCCGTAAAATACGGCCGCAACGCTTCCAGTTCGTCTTGACGGAGCGTAGCCAGAGTCGTTCCCGCGGCCAGGGGGACGTTGCCGGCGTACAGCAGATCGTCCCAGGACGCGGGTAATTCGAGCCAGGTGAGATACTTTCGCCACATCCCGGAGCGAGGCGGGACGCCCAGCAGGGGAGCAACGCGCCGGGTCAGCTCTTCCGGTTCAAGCAGCGGCTGAAAATACCGCAGAGCCTGGACGCGCATGGATTCGTCCAGGGGCCGATGAATATTGGCGTGCAGGTAGAGCAGTCCGTCCTCCAGCGGCGATCCCGGCCCGGGCAGACACCTCGCCGCGATTTCCCGGCCCGCTTGGGCCAGAAAGGTCGCCCTGCGGTATCCGGACAACAGCCTGTAGCCGCCCTCCCCCTGGCCTCCTCCGTCCTTCCGGCCTTCCCGATTCCTCTGCCCTTCCCGGTCCTCTTGGACCCGGACCAGGACGGGGTCCAACTGCCCCACGGCCAGCAACGACCGGCACAACTCCTCGGGAGGAGGACCGGCCCAGAACAAACTGGTCCCCGAACAATCCAGCTGGGACGCATAAACCCTTATCCAGCCTGTCATTTGAGAGCCTCCCTTGACATTCTTCCAACCCCGTCTCTATAGGTGCAAAGCTTATAACAGCGCATCATCATCGCCTGACGGCGTCAACCCTTACCCAACACAATCCCTGAAGGAGGCCGAATGCAGGATAAGCTCAGCACCCAACGCACATACGCCCTGGTCGGACATGGAGGCAGCGGAAAAACATCCGTGGCCGAAATGTTGTTGTTCAACACCTCGGTGACAAATCGCCTGGGCAAGATCGACGAGGGCACCACCTGCCTGGATTACGAACCCGAGGAAGTCAAGCGACGGGGCGGCATTCAGCCCGGATTCGGCCATTACTCCTGGAAAAAGAACCAGCATTTTCTCATCGACGCGCCCGGGGACAACAATTTCTGCGGCGACCTGCCCTACCTTCTGAGCGCCGCTGACGGAGCGGTCTTCGTGATCGACGCGGTGGACGGCGTCAAGCCCCTGACCAAGCGGTTCTGGGCTGAAGTGAAAAAGGCCGGTCTGCCTGCCATGGTGGTCATCAACAAAATGGACCGGGATCGGGCCGATTTCGAGATGGCTTTTGGCGGATTGCAGGACATCCTGGGCATCAAGCCGGTCCTGCTGCATCTGCCCCTGGGCTCGGAGACCGACTTCAGGGGGGTTGTGGACGTTCTGGCCGAGCAGGCCTTGCTGTTCGACGATGCCGGGAACCTCAAGCCCGGTGAAATGCCCGGGGACCTGGCCGACCAGGTGGCGACCCTCCGGGAGACCATGATGGAGAACATCGCCGAGAGCGATGAGGAACTGATGGAAAAGTATCTGGAAGAGGGTACGCTGACCCTGCCGGAAATGCTGGGCGCTCTACGCAAGGGCGTGCTCTCCGGCGAGCTGGTGCCGGTGACGGTTTGCGCGGCCCTGGCCAACCGGGGCGGCCCGTTGATCCTGGACGTGATCCAGGACCTGATGCCCTCTCCCCTGGACCATGCCGACTGGACCGGAGCGGATGGCGAACAGCGCCCCTCCAGTCCCGACGCTCCGGCGGCCTGCTTTGTCTTCAAGACCATCGCCGATCCCTTCACCGGTCAGCTCAGCGTGTTGCGCGTGCTCTCCGGCGTCGTCACCCCGGACATGGCCCTGTTCAACCCCGGCAAGGACGCCAGGGAGCGGCTGGGGCAGCTCCTGATGCTCCAGGGCAAAACCACCACGCCGTGCAAGGAACCCCTGGGGCCGGGGGCCATCGTCGCCGTGGCCAAGCTGAAGAGCACCGCCACCGCGGACACCCTGTGCGACGAGAAAAAGCCCTTCCGACTGGCCGCCCCGCAACTGCCCACGAGCATGATCACCTATGCCCTGGGCGCGGAGGAAAAGGGTGAGGAAGACAAGGTCTACGCCGCGGTCCAGAAGCTCCTGGACGAAGACGTGACCCTGAGCCTCTCCCGTGGCCAGGAAACCGGGGAGATGCTGCTGTCCGGCATGGGCCAGATGCACATCGAGACCGCGGTGGAGAAGTGCCGCCGCCGCTACAAGGTGAACATCGTGCTCAAGCCGCCCAAGGTACCCTACCGCGAGACCATCAAGGGTCGGGCCGAAGTTCAGGGCCGACACAAGAAGCAGTCCGGCGGGCGAGGCCAGTTCGGGGACTGCTGGATCCGGATGGAGCCTTTGCCCCGTGGCGCGGGTTACGAATTTGTGGACGCCATCGTCGGCGGAGCCATTCCCCGACAGTACATCCCCGCCGTGGACAAGGGCATCCAGGAGTCCTCCCTGCGCGGGGTCCTGGCCGGATATCCCCTGGTGGACTTCAAGGTCACTTTGTTCGACGGCTCCTTCCACACCGTGGACTCCTCGGAAATGGCCTTCAAGGTGGCCGGGTCCCTGGCCTTCAAGAAAGGGGCCGAGGAAGCCAAGATCCAGCTTCTGGAGCCCATCGTGCTGATGACCGTGTACACCCCGGACGAGTTCATGGGCGACATTATCGGCGACCTGTCCAGCCGCCGGGGCAAGGTCCTGGGCACGGACTCCCACGCGGGGGTCACCGAAATCCGGGCCCACGTGCCCATGTCCGAAGTCCTGGAGTACGCCCCGACCCTGCGCTCCATGACCGGAGGCCAGGGCACCTTTGTCATGGAATTCGACCACTACGAGGAATGCCCGCCGCCAGTGGCGGAAAAGGTGGTGGCCGAGTCCAAGGTCAAGGATGAATAGGGCTTTGCCCGGGGTTTTGCCCGGGGCTTTGCCCGGATCAAGGACCGGAGCCTGCCTGAGGCTTGACCGGGCCGATTGAGGTACTATCTCTGCACTTAAGCTGCCGGAACAGGGGAGAACTCCTCGTGTTCGGTTGCAAAGGGGCGGCTTTTAGCCGCCCCTTTGCATTTGGCCCACCTGACCAATTAACCTCTGAACCCAACACAGGGTGAGCAAAGAAGGAGATTGTGAGCGGACTTGGTGAACACAGTTTGACGACGTTGGAACTGGCCCTGGAATGGCAAAGCCCACAAGCCCGGCATCAGGAGCGGTATCTGGCCCGGCGCGTGAACCTCTGGCGAGACGTATTTCCGCCCGGATTCAAGGAAGCCCTTCTGGGCAAGGCAGTGGGCGACACGGTGGAGAAAACGTATCAACCCGGAGAAGCCATCCCGGATCATGACCCGAAGCTGATCCATCGCGTACCCCGGTCCCGATTCCAGCGCCGGACCGTGGGCGGACGGGTCATCGAACCGGCCCGGGGCCGTTTTTACCCACGAGGAATACTGGGGGACATGCTCGGGGTGTACCCGCAGGACTCCCGACCAGGACGGATTATCGAGCTGGATGCCTCGAACATGGTCGTGGACCTGAACCATCCCCTGGCAGGCTTTCCATTAACCCTGCGGGCCACGATCCTGGACTTGGCGGACAAGGCCACGGAAACCGGAGGGCGGCTGACCTGCTGGCTGGAGGAAATCGCGGACAGCGGGCCGGGCATGCAGCGCCGCCACGGACGCCCGACCAGCTTTGATCTGCAAAATGGACTGCGCCGCCTGGATGAAACTGAGGACACGCTGTTCTACGCCGCGCCCCGGATCATCGGCCACGTGGACGCCCAGGCCGGGGCGTTTCTGGAGCAAACCTACGCCGACTCCCTGTCCTCCTTGCCGTCAGGCGCGAAGGTTCTGGACCTGATGAGCAGTGTCCTGTCCCACATTCCGGAACATCTCGACCTCCACGTAACCGGACTGGGCTTGAACCTGGAGGAAATGGAAGCCAACCCCCGCCTGGCCGACCGGGTGGTCCACGATCTGAACGCGGCCCCCAAGCTGCCCTTTCCGGACAAGAGCTTCGACGCCGTGACATGCAGCCTGTCCATCGAGTACCTGACCTCCCCACAGGCGGTCATCGCCGAGTGCGCCAGGGTGCTGCGCCCCGGCGGGATGCTGCTGGTGGGGATTTCCAGCCGCTGGTTCCCGACCAAGGCCGTGCGGATGTGGATGGATCTGCATGAATTTGAGCGCATCGGCCTGGTTTTGGAGTATTTTCAGACCCTCCCGGCCTTGACGGATTTGCGAACCGTAAGCATCCGCAACTGGTGGCGGCCCGAGGACGACCCGCACATCGACCAGACCCTGACCAGCGATCCGGTCTGCGTGGTCATGGGGACGGTCCAGGACTGATCGGCCAGGGAGAATTGGAAGAAAAAGCCCCGAGGCTCGGCGTCCGCGAGGAATGCGGTCCGAACCCCGGGGCTTTTTTTGTGGAAGATCGGGCCCTCACCCAGCCCGGTCGATGCCCTTGGCCCCGATGTCCCGGCGCAGATATTTGCCTTCGAAATCGATCAAATCCGCGGCCTGATAGGCGGCGGCCCTGGCCGCGGCCAAGCCCGGGGCCAGGGCGGTGACGCCCAGGACCCGGCCTCCGGAGGTTACGAGCCGCCCCTCCCTCAGAGCCGTGCCGGCCTGGAACACGGTGACCCCGGGCACGGCTTCGGCCCGGTCCAATCCGGAGATGGGCATGCCCTTGGGGTAGGCCCCGGGATACCCCGGCGCGGCCAACACCACGCACAGCCCCGTCTTTTCCGACCACCGCACCGGAACCTGGGCCAGCCGTTTTTCGCAGCAGGCGGACATGATTTTCGCCAGGTCGGACTCCAGGCGGACCATCAGCGGCTGGCATTCCGGGTCTCCGAAGCGGACGTTGTATTCCAACACGTACGGCCCCTTGGCCGTGAACATCAGTCCGGCATAGATGACCCCCTGAAAGGGTTGCCCCTTTTCGGCCAGCAACCGGGTCAGGGGAGTGATGGTCGTCTCGGTCAGTGCGGCAAGCTTGTCCTCGGGCAGGATCGGGGCCGGGCAGTAGGCGCCCATGCCCCCGGTGTTCGGGCCGGTGTCGTTTTCGCCCACGGGCTTGTGGTCCTGGGCCGAGGGCAGGGGAACCACGGTCTTTCCGTCGCAAAAGGCCAGCAGTGAGGCTTCTTCGCCCACCAAGGCCTCCTCGATGATCAGCCGCTCCCCGGCCGCGTCGAAGATCCGCCGGACCATGATCGCGTCAATGGCCTCCAGGGCTTCTTCCCGGGTCTTGGCGATGATCACTCCCTTGCCCGCGGCCAACCCGTCCGCCTTGATCACCATGGGCAAGGAGTGCTTTTTGGCATACTCCCTGGCCTCGTGGGCTTCCTCGAAAACCTGGAAGTCCGCCGTGGGGATCCCGGCCTTGCGCATCATGTTTTTGGCAAAGACCTTGCTTCCCTCCAGCCGGGCGCAGAAGGCGCTGGGTCCGAAACAGGCGATGCCTTCGTTGGCCAGAGCGTCCTTGAGCCCCAGGACCAGAGGCAGTTCCGGGCCGGGGACCACCATGTCCACCTTGTGTTCCCGGGCGGCGCGGACCAGGCCGGGTATGTCGTCGTCCGTGATCGGTAAATTCTCCCCCATCCCGACCGTGCCCGGATTTCCGGACGCGATGAGCAAGGTCTCGACCAGAGGGCTTTGCTTGAGTTTCCAGGCCAGGGCGTGTTCGCGGCCACCGGATCCGACGAGCAGGATGCGCATGATGCAACTCCAGGGGAAAGGCTTGAGGTTCGAGGCGGTAATTTTTCAGCAGGGAGTTATGTGGGGGACGGATGATCTGTCAAGCAGGGTGGACAAACGCCTGGTTCACTCTTAAAACCTCGGACTGGTACAATACGCGAATCAAATCCCGGGCCGCGCGAGATGTTCGCGACGAAGCCGGAACGAGTTCGACGTCCGGATTGACTCCAAAGGAGGACTATCATGGCCAGAAAAGTGCTCATTGACCAAGACGAATGCATCGGGTGCGGAGTTTGCGAGGAGATGTGTCCGGAAGTGTTTCACCTGGACATCGGGACGGGCAAGGCGGAGGTGATTCAGGAAGAGGGTGGCCCGGAAGATCAGATTCAGGAGGCCGTGGACAACTGCCCGGTGGAGTGCATTCACTGGGAAGGATAGGGGCAATGGCCTGCCGCGGCGCGTTCACCTCGGACCGAAACCCGCAACAAACGCTTTTCGCGACCCATTGCTGGCCCGAGGGCGAAGTGCGCTGCCCCCGCTGCGGACAGCGATCCGTCTATCCGCTCAAGGACGGTCGCTACCGTTGTGGGGAGTGCGTGTACACCTTTCACGACTTCACCGGCCGCTGGCTGAATCGGTGCGCGCTCTCACGAGCCCAGTGGATGGCCCTGATGCGCTTGTTCGTGGAGGGCGTCCCGGTCACGGAAATGGCCGGAGAAGTCCAGGCTTCCTACGAAACCACGCTCAAGGCGGTGAACACGCTGCGGTTCAGCCTCCTGGCCGGAGACCCGTCCTTTGCGCCGCTGTTCGACGAACAAGGGGAACTGCGCAAGCACTGCCGCAAGAACAACGCCGCCGGAAATGACCACTGCCTGGGCAGGGGAGCCCCGGTGTTCGCGTTGCGCCGATCGCCCGGAAGCATTCGCTTTGAGCTGCTTCCCGACCTGGATGTCCGGGAAATTCTCGGACGTCCGTTACGCAAGCGCATCTGGCGCACCCTTGTCTACACCGAACCCGCCGAGGGCCGCGAGGCCCTGTTTTTCGCCTGCTGCGGCAACCTGCGTAAACTGTTCGCCAAGAAGTGGAATCAGGAATCCCTCCCCTTGGACGCGGACCGGACATTTTGGCGGTTCGCGGAGGCCTGGCTGACCCGCTACCGCTGCTTCACCCCGGAATGCTGCCCGCTGTATCTCAAGGAACTCGAATTCCGCTTCAACACGCCTCAGGAGAACTGGCTCCCCCTCCTCCTGAAGCATCTTTGCCAGCCGAAGCCGTCGAACTGAGCCGCCCGTCCAAGTAGGCGGTCCCCTCCCCCAGCACCGCTCGCTTGAACACCTCCACCCCGATCCGTTCCATGAACCGGGCGGTCCGCTCCCGGGGCTTGGCCTTGGCGGCGTAGAAATTCAAACAGGCCCGGGTCAGTTCCACGGCCTGGTCGTCGGTCAGGTCCCTGGCGATCACGTCCCCGACCCGGGGGCGTCCGCCGCCGTTGCCGCCGAAGATCAGGGTCCAGCCTTTTTTCTTCCCGAACAGCCCCACGTCCCGGATATAACTCTCGCAACAGTTCATGCCGCACCCGGAGAGACCGAACTTGGTCTTGGCCGGCAATTCCATGCCCATAATCGCCGAATCCACCTTGCGGCCCAGTTCCAGGGAATCCAGTTGGCCGAACTTGCACCAGCGCGAGCCCGGACAAGCCTGGATGTAATGCACGCCGACGGGCTTTTTCGGGCCGTCCGGAAACCCCAAGGCCCGCCAGATATCCGCCGCGGCCTCCGGCCCGTGCCCGCCGATGGCCAGCCGTTGGGCCGAGGTGATCTTGAGCAGGGGGATGTCGTGCTTGCGCACCGCCGCGGCCACGGACTCCAGATACTCCGGCGTGATCAGGCCCATTTTGGGACCGGGCAGGATGTTGTAGGATTTCAAAGGTAGGGTCTTGGACATGATCGTCTCCTTGTCGTTGGTGCTTGGTTTCGAGCGACTCTACCACAGCGACGGACACGATCCTTGACCTGGATCAATTCCGGATCAACCGGCTCAAGCCAAACCTCACCGGTGTTCGCGACGGATCGATTGGATCATTTCATCGAGCTGATGCAGGAAACGTGAGCGATCCTGTTTTTTGAGCGGCGCAGGCCCTCCCGTCATCTCCCCGGAGCTGCGAAGTTCCGCCATCAGGTCCCGGATTGCCACGGCTGAGCCGATGCTTTCGGCGGTGAAGGGTTTTCCGGTTGGGCCGACAACGAGCGCACCCTTTTTCAGGCAGCGGTCGGCCAGCAGGATGTCGGCGGTGACCACAATGTCGTGGATGCCGACGTGCTCGACAATCCAATCATCAGCCGCGTCAAAACCGCCTTTCACCACCATGAGCGCCACCCGCTGTTCACGGGGTACGTGCATCCGAGAATTGGCCACCAGCGTCACATCAAGCTGGTACCGGCTTGCGACGCGATACACCTCCTGCTTGACCGGACATGAGTCGGCATCAATGTAGATGTGCAGCAATTGCATTCATCCTTTGGGCTGATGAGTGGAAAGAACCGTGAGGGTCGGCCCTGATTCAAGCCGCCAGATACGCCCGCAAGGCGTCCATCCGGCTCTGGGCCGTGAAATAGCCGTGGTCGTAGAGGTCGTAAAGCTTCCTGGGTTCGCGGCAGATCCGGCCCACGCCCATGGTCGTGTCCGGCCGAATGACAAAGGCCTCGCCTCGGGCCTCCATGTCCCGGATCGCGGCCAGGGTCTCGTTGTAGACGTCATGGCGGCGGGCCAGCATCCGGTGCATGCCCGCAAGCTCGGGATGCCGCCATCTGCAGGCCCAGCCGCTTTTACCCGGCTTTTTGACGTACCCGTCCGGCTGGGTGAGCACGATCACCCGCTTGGCGTGGCCCTGGTCCATGCAGACGCGGACGGGGACCGGGTCGGCGATGCCGCCGTCCATGACCATCCGCCCTTCGTAGCGCACCGGGGAGGAAATCACCGGCAGGCTGGCCGTGGCCCGGAACACCTCGTCCACGGAGTCGTCGGTCCGGGCGAACCCGCCCTTCTCCAACCAGACCGCCTCCCCCTGCTCGCAGTCGGTCAGGCCGACCCAGAACGTCACGGGACTGTCCCGGAACGCCGCGTAGTCAAAGGGGATGATCCGCCGCGGAATGACCCGGAAGATGAACTCCATGCCGAACAAATCCCCGCCGCGCAGCAGCCGCATCCAGCTCAGATAGCGCCGGTCCCGCACGAACCCGATGTTCACCATCCGGTTGCGCTCCGGCTGCCGGGCCACGTAGTTGGCCCCGTTGCACGCGCCCATGGACACCCCGTACACCGAGGCGAACCACAGCCCCTCATCCATGAGCCGCCGCAACACCCCGGACGTAAACACCCCCCGCAGCCCCCCGCCTTCCAGCACCAGGCCCGCGTTTGTCAGCTTCATGGCGATCTTTTCCTCAATGACCGCGCCCGACAGCCCGGCTTTGCGGTCCTGTGCGTGCAGGGTCCGCAGTCGTTCACGATGCGTCCGCGACACGGCGATTGCGCTCGACTCGACGATGATGCCTTCTCCTCCGTCATGCGATTGCTTCCACTCCAATTGTAGTTTAAAAGTCCAACCATTCGGTATTTTACCGGTTTCCTGTGATGGATTCAAAACATCCCGACACTTGAAGAATTGAACCGCCCGCTCGTCTTTTGTCTCCTGTTGGAATTGCAGGTGACGTTCCAGCGCGTAATCCATAAAGATCAAGGCCCAGGAGAAATTAGGATATGGCGCGTAAAATGTCCAAGGAATGAGTAAGGAGGGGGGATTGGAACGACCTGGGAAAACCCTGATGGCGAAAACTGAGACGAACAACACCGATTTGGCCCGCGCCGAGATTCTCTGGAAATCGGCTGATGCCCTGCGCGGGCAGATCGACGCCGCCGAGTACAAGCACGTGGTCCTCGGCCTGCTCTTCCTGAAGTACATCTCCGACTCCTTCGAGGCCCGTCGCGATGAGCTCAAGGTCGAGTTGGAAGCCGACGGCATCACCGGCCCACAACTCGAAGGCTTGCTGGAGAACCGCGACGAGTACACCGCCGAGCGGGTCTTCTGGGTGCCGCCCGAGGCGCGCTGGCAGAACCTCCCAAACCAGGCCGCGCGGCCTGACATCGCCACGCTGATCGACGATGCCATCCTCGCCGTGGAGCGCGACAACCCGAACCTCAAGGGCAAGCTGCCGCGCGACTACGCCCGCCGCGGCATCGCGCCGGAGAAGATGAAGGGCCTGATCGACCTGATCGCCGACATCGGCTTCAAGGGCGACCGCGCCAAGGCCCGCGACACGCTCGGCCGCGTCTACGAGTACTTTCTCGGCAAGTTCGCCCAGGCCGAGGGCAAGCTCGGCGGCGAGTTCTTCACGCCGCGATGCATCGTGCGCTTGCTGGTCGAGATGCTCGAACCCTACGAGGGCCGCGTGTACGACCCGTGCTGCGGTTCGGCGGGGATGTTCGTGCAGTCGGAACGTTTCGTGGAGGCCCACGGCGGACAGAAGACCGACATCTCGATCTTCGGCCAGGAGTCGAACCCGACCACCTGGCGACTGGCGCACATGAACCTCGCCATCCGCGGCATCGAGGCCAACCTCGGCTCGCAGCCCGCCGACAGCTTCCTGCGCAACCTGCACCCCGACCTCAAGGCCGACTACATCCTTGCCAATCCCCCATTCAACATCTCGGACTGGTCGGGCAAGCTCCTGGCCGACGACGTGCGTTGGCGCTACGGCACGCCGCCGGTCGGCAACGCCAACTACGCCTGGATCCAGCACTTCATCCACCACCTCGCGCCGCCCAATGGCCACGGCGGCGGGGTGGCCGGCTTCGTCATGGCCAACGGCTCGCTCTCCACCGGCTCCGGCGGCGAGGGCGACATCCGCCGGCGCATCGTCGAAGCCGATTTGGTGGACTGCATCGTCGCGCTTCCGGCCCAACTCTTCCTGACCACCGGGATCCCCGCCTGCCTCTGGTTCCTGACCCGCGACAAGACAGGCAAGAACCTCAAGCATGGCGGGCGCGACCGCACAGGCGAAACGCTGTTCATCGACGCGCGCAAACTGGGCACCATGCAGACCCGGACGCTGCGCGTACTGACCGGCGGCGACGACGGCGAGAGCATGCTGGCCGACGGCATGGGCGACCCAAACTTCGATTCCGACCTCGGCCGCATCGTCTACGCCTTCCGCCAATGGCGCGGCGAGCCCGCGCCCGAATGGTGGGACGAGGCCGAACACGGCAAGTGGGCCTACCGCGACATCCCCGGCTTCTGCAAGACCGAGACCATCAAAGGCATCGGCAAGCACGGCTTCGTGCTCACCCCCGGTCGCTACGTCGGTGCCGAGGCGCAGGAGGACGACGGCGAGCCGTTCGCGGAGAAGTACCCGCGCTTGTTGGCGGAGTTGGAGGAGTGCTTTGGGGAGGGGGAGCGTTTGATGGCGGTGGTGCGGGAGCGGTTGGGAGGCTTGCAGAATGGCGGCTGATGCACTGTTTCAATCAGCTCCCGCGAATTGGGAGTGGGAACTCATGGGCGAAGTCTGCCGCCGTGGCGGTGGTGACATCCAGACGGGCCCGTTCGGAAGTCAGCTTCACGCATCTGATTACGTGGCGATTGGCGTGCCTTCAATCATGCCGCAGAACATCTCTCAAGACCGCGTAGATGAGGGAGGGATTGCTCGCATCACCCCAGGCGATGCAGAGAGGCTTTCTCGGTATCTCGTGAAACCAGGTGACATCGTCTACAGCCGACGTGGTGACGTGGAACGCAGGGCGCTGATTACGGAAAAGGAGAACGGCTGGCTCTGCGGAACCGGTTGTCTTCGAGTCCGCTTTGGCGAAGGAGTCGTAGATCCACGCTATGCATCGTATTTTCTGAGTCATCCCGCGTCGCGTGAGTGGGTTGTGCGTCATGCCGTTGGCGCAACGATGCCCAATCTGAATACTTCGATATTAGGGGCGCTTCCATTTCTGCTGCCCCCAACCAACGAACAACGCGCCATCGCCGCCGTCCTCGGCGCATTGGACGACAAGATCGAGCAGAACCGGCGGACGGCACGGGCGCTGGAGCGGCTGGCGCGGGCGATCTTCCGGGCGTGGTTCGTGGACTTCGAGCCGGTCAAGGCCAAGGCTGGCGGCGCGACCGCCTTCCCTTCCATGCCGAAGCCCGTCTTCGACGCCCTGCCTACCCGCTTCGTCGACTCCGCCATCGGCCCCGTGCCGGAGGGGTGGGATGCCGGAACGATTAGTGACCTGGCAACCATCTCGAAGACACAGGTCAAACCGCAGGAGAGCCCTGATGAGATTGTCGATCATTTCAGCATCCCCGCATTCGATGCAGGGATGCGTCCTGTCGTCGAGGCGGGAAGCGCCATCAAGAGCAACAAGTTCCTCGTCGTAGAGGGGTGTGTACTTCTGTCTAAGCTGAACCCGCGAATCGCGAGGGTATGGCTTCCACCAAGGCCTCGCGGCAGGAAACAGATCGCATCGACTGAGTTTATGGTCTTTGTGCCGAGCCAGATCTCGGATCGGCACTACCTGTATTGCCAGTTCCAACAGGCCGCCTTTCGCGAGGAACTCGCACAGGGTGCATCCGGCACATCAAACAGCCATCAACGGGTGCGACCCGGGGATGTCCTCAATCGACCGGTCACCGTGCCCCCGGCATCAACTCGGGAGGCGTTCGCTGGTATCGCCGACTCGCTGTTTGCACTTGTGGCTAAGAATCACGACGAATCCGCCAAGCTCGCCGAGATGCGCGACTACCTTCTACCCAAGTTGCTGAGCGGCCAGGTCCGTGTGGAGGCGGCGCCATGAATGGACGAGATGGGCGGGGTCGGGGGGATGGGCGGGAGCCGCTGCTGCCGAAGCATGGGGGATACCGGCGGCTGAAGAGCTTCCAGGTGGCGCAACTGGCCTATGACGTGACCGTGCGCTTCTGCAACCGCTACATCGACCGGCGCAGCCGCACCCACGACCAGATGGTGCAGGCGGCGCGCTCGGGGGTGCAGAATATCGCCGAGGGGAGCGTGGCCAGCGGCACCTCGAAGAAAATGGAACTGAAGCTGACCAACGTGGCCAAGGCCAGCCTCGAAGAACTGCGCCTGGACTACGAGGATTTCCTACGCCAGCGGGGCTTGGCGCTGTGGGTGCCGGACGACCCGCGGCGCAAGATGCTGGTGGCCCGCCGCTGCACCACCGTGGACGAGGTGGCGATCTGGGTTCGAGATCATGGATTGGCTGGACCCGATGGACAGATCGATGGACAGATCGGACTTGATGCCCGGTCCATGCCGTCCATGCAATCCATGCAATCCATGTATTCTGGCGCTGCGGCCAATGCGGCGCTGGTTCTGATCGGCGTGGCGATCTCGTTGCTGGACCGTCAAGTTCAGGCGCAGGCCGCCGCCTTTGAGCAGGAAGGCGGCTTCACTGAGCGGCTCTATCGAACCCGCCAACAGCCCCGGAGGCAGTCATGAGTGCTGTTTCGGAACACAGCGTCGAGGATGTCGCCGCCGTCTACTTCGGCGCAATCGGCGCGGCCACCAAACGCGGCGTCGAGATTGACGACGCAGGCGAGCGTGGCAAAGCCACCGAGGTCGTGCTGAATGGCCGCCTCGGCGCGGCCCTGCATCGCCTCAACCCGGACCTGCCCCACGACACCGTCGAGGAGGTGGTGCGCATTCTGTCGCGCCCGCCGCATCCCACGCTGCTTCAGAACAATCGCTGGTTCCATGCGCTGCTCACCGATGGCGTCGAGGTCGAATACCGTGATGCCCGAATTGGTCATGGGAACGGTGAAACACGCGGAGGACGCGCGCGCCTCATCGATTTCGACAAGCCGACGGCGAATGATCTCCTCGTGGTACGCCAGCTCAGTGTCGCCGGAGCTTCACAAAAACTTATCCGCCCGGACCTGACGGTATTCCTGAACGGCCTGCCGGTCGCGGTCATCGAGTTGAAGGACCCGACCGACACCCAGGCCGACCTCGGCGTCGCCATCGACCAGCTCGACCGCTACATGCAGACCGCCCCCGACCTGTTCGTGCCGAACCTGCTGCTGGCGGTCTCGGACGGCATGCTGACCCGCGTCGGTTCGATCACCAGCGGGCGCAGCCGCTTCATGCCCTGGCGTCCGCTGCACGACGACGGCGGCGGCGCGCCAACGCTGGAGGCGCTGATCCGGGGGCTGTTCGAGCCGCGGGCGCTGGTGGACTACCTGCGGACCTGCGTCACCTTCGAGGAGGACGAAAGAGGCGACATCGCCAAGAAAATCGCGGGCTACCACCAGTTCCGCGCGGTGCGCAAGGCGCGGGCCAGCGTGCTGACGAGTCTCAGGCCGCCCTCAGGTGAGGGCGACGGTCGCGGCGGCGTGATCTGGCACACCCAGGGGTCGGGCAAGTCGCTGACCATGCTGATGCTGGCCGGTGCGCTGATCCGCGAACCGCGCCTGACCAACCCGACGGTGGTCATGATCACCGACCGCAACGATCTCGACGATCAGCTCTTCGACACCTTCGCCGCAGGGCGTGCGCTGCTCCGCCAGCCTCCCGTCCAGGCTGAGAGCCGGGAGCAACTGAAGGCGCTGCTCGACCGCGCGGCGGGGGGCGTGGTGTTCACGACGATTCAGAAGTTTGCCGAGGCGCACGGTGTGGTGTCGGACCGATCCAACGTGGTGGTGATGGCCGACGAGGCGCACCGCAGCCAGTACGGTTTTGTCGAGGGCGGCGCGCGCTGGATGCGCGAGGCGCTGCCCAACGCCACCTTCATCGGCTTCACCGGCACGCCGCTGGAGCGCGACGACAAGAACACGATCCACGTCTTCGGCGAGTACGCGGACGTTTACGACATCCGCCAGGCCGTCGAGGACGGCGCCACCCGGCCGCTCTACTACGAGTCGCGCATCATCAAGCTGAAGGTGAACGAGGAAGGCTCGCGCGTCGCCGAGGAAAAGCTCGAGTACGCGGCCAATACCGACCGCGACGGGGAGTCGGCGGAGGACCGGATTCGCGTTCCGCTGGAGTCGCTGGTTGGCGCCCAGGAGCGTATTGAACGCCTGGCGGCGTTCATCGTCACGCACTGGGAGAAGCGCCGGGCAGCCATGGAAGGCAAGACAATGATCGTGACCATGAGCCGCGACATCGCCGCGCGGCTGTACGAGGCGATACGCGTACTGCGCCCTGACTGGCACGACGCGGATGACGAGCGCGGCGCGATGAAGGTGGTGGTTACCGGAACAGCCGACGATCCCGAGCCGCTGCGCAGCCATGTGCGGACGAAGGCGGCGCGCAAGCGGTTGGCAGAGCGCTTCAAGGCCCCGGACGATGACCTGCGGCTGGTGATCGTCTGCGACATGTGGCTGACCGGCTTCGACTGCCCGCCGGCGCACACCATGTATCTGGACAAGCCGCTGGCCGGGCACAACCTGATGCAGGCCATCGCGCGCGTGAACCGCGTCTATGGCGACAAGCCCGGCGGCTTGATCGTGGACCTGCTGGGGCTGGCCGACCAGTTGGCCGACGCGCTGGCGACCTACACCCAGGCCGGTGGCACGGGCGAGGCCGTCCGGAGGGTGCAGGACGAAGCGGTGCCCGCGATGCAGGCGGCGTTCGAGAAGCTGCGCGGCTTCTTCCACGGCTGCGACTACGAGCAGGCACTCGACGCGACGCCCGGAGACGTCCTGCCGGTGTACCTGCGTGCCATCGACCACGTGTTCGGCCAGAAGGATGGTTGGAAGCGCCTGAGGACGCTGGTCAAGGAGCTGTCAGCAGCCTTCGCACTGGCGGTGCCGCGCCCCGAGACCGAAGCCATCACGCCGCATCTGGCCTTCTTTCAGCGCGCGGTGGCGATGATCCGCAAGCGGTTGGCCGACGATAGCGGCGGCGGCCCGGGCCACGCTCGCCAGCGCGACATCGACGCGGCCGTGCGCCAAGTGATCGGCGGCGCGGTCGATGCCGACGAGGTGATCGACCTGTTCGCCGTGGCGGGCCTGTCGGAAGCGCGCCTCGACATCCTCAGCGACGAGTTCCTCGGTCGGGTGGCGGCGCTGGAGCAGAAGAACCTGGCCCTGGAGACACTGCGCAAGCTGCTCAACGACCAGATTCGCATCACCGAGCGCACGAACCTTGTCCAGAGCAAGAAGTTCCGCGAGGCCCTTGAAGACGCCATGTTGCGCTACACGAACAAGGCGATCTCCACCGCCGAGATGATCACCCGCCTGATCGACCTGGCGAAGCACCTGCGCGACGCCCGGAAGCACGGCGAGGAACTCGGCCTGAGCAGCGAGGAAACCGCTTTCTACGACGCGCTGGCGGAGAACGAATCGGCCCGAGAGGCGATACAAAGCGACA
Organism: Desulfonatronum lacustre DSM 10312; assembly: GCF_000519265.1. Lineage (NCBI taxonomy): Bacteria > Pseudomonadati > Thermodesulfobacteriota > Desulfovibrionia > Desulfovibrionales > Desulfonatronaceae > Desulfonatronum > Desulfonatronum lacustre. The sequence continues at coordinate 3,047,411 of NZ_KI912608.1, read as the reverse complement.
CGCTCCGACTCATGGCCCGGGAGCTCACCGAGATGGTCAGAAACATGCCCAAGCTCGACTGGACCCAGCGCGAGTCGGTGCGGGCAAGCCTGCGGCGCAACGTGCGGCGGCTGCTGGCCAAGTACGGATACCCGCCAGACCTCGCGGAGGGCGCGACACAGCTCGTGTTGCGACAAGCTGAGTTGTCGACGGAGAACGCGGTTCAATCTTGATGTGCACCGGTGATGCGAGAGACCTACACAAAGCGCTGCCGGACAAATTTTCCGCTGCGCTCCAGATTTGCCGCAGAGCGCGGCGTTGGCCTTCAATTAAATGGAAGCTTTGAGAAACATACTTGAAAATCCCCTGCTACGGAACACTCACGCACGAAAACGTAGCGATATCAAGGAACACTTTCCTGAGTTGGAAAGTTGTCCACACGATCACTTCCTTTCTATTCACAAATACATTGAAAGAACGCCACAGCGTTTTTATTCGCAACTTGTTTACAGTAAACTCTTTGGGTGGTTGGAAGATAGAAATCGAGCTAATCAAGGTGCATTGAAACAATATCTGACTGATCATGATGCTGAATTGAACCGTACATTCCTTCATCTCGAAGAAATGAACAACTTAGACTGGCATGATTTTTTTAAGAAACTTGATGATATTGAGGTCATTAGGTTCATCGATCAACAAGTACACCCTTCTTACCTTAGGCTTACAGAATCCGTTTTCACTCCATTTTGTCGTATCGTTGCCTATTTTTCACGTATTGATCGTGGAAGAGGAACAGATGGCTTAGATTTATTCCCAATCGTCGAGGAGATAATAATAAGAACTGTATTGTTTGATGTTGTCACCCCATACAAACACATAGTCCGAAATGCCATTGCCCACGGTGGCATTACATATCTTCAGAACGAAATTCTGTACCGTGACAAGAAAGGAAATGAAGAAAAATATAGCGATAGAGATATCGTTAGGCTATTTGATGATCTTCTTGATTCCTGCAATTCTCTGGCTCTTGCACTTTCCCTTTTCCTTTTAGCACATCAACCAAATGGATACCAATTACCTCAACAATTGCTACTGGAGGAGCTTAAAGCGGAAACCAAAACCCCGTGGTGGGAGGTTGTGGGATGTACACCTTCTAAATTCACGGGATTGAACCAACTTATAATATATGCAAGACCAAACACTGCTGATCACGGAAAGGTTCAGATATCTACATTTCAGACAGGAATTCTTGTTGAAAGTTTTGCGCCAGGCTATGATCGATATTTCTTTTCCATTCGTTCATCTTCAGCTTGGCCTGGTTGGGCGGCATTCGATGGCAAAAAGCTCCATGAATTAAGGAATAAGCAAGATACCATTCTTGAAGATTACAAAGGCGTACTTGAAAACGATTTAGTTTATTATGTCCCACGAATAAAAATACCCCGCTTCGTTGCCCGGATTCAGAATATTATGTTGAGTTTCAAACTTAATATGCCAATTGCTATATCAGAAATAAAAAGGCAAATTGGCCAACCTGAAATATATATCCGAGAAGCAAATACCCATAGGAATGGCTGGGGGGTTGTACTTAATGGGAGCATCTTCATAGAATGTCATAATAGCTCAATAACACAAGATATTATTCGAAAAATTCGAAGGAAAGCGGTGAGAAAAGCTCTCTCGGAAGCACGAAAAAAAACGCCAATGTACAAAATTATCCGCTTTCTTCCCTTGGGTTACGCACGTATTAGCGTCTTCTGTAAAGATTATCGTCGCAGACGTCTCTCAGGGTTTGGATTAGGTCCTCATTTAGTTTGCACAATTCAAATAAAGCGGATTAAAAGAATACGAAGTCCTGATATAATTGGTTCTACTATTGAACAATTAGGTGGGTATCGTATTGCATGGAACCGGGCTTGGCTTAAAGAAAACACAGGCCAACAAACGCATTAGCTCAGATTTGCAATTACGCTGCGCTTCATTTCCATCCGATTGTGCGGAGCGTTATTTAGAAAAAGGAGTCTGATTGATGAATAGCTGGGAACTTTCTAAATCTTTTGACTATAAAAGGCGTGAAATTCGTTATGGGCGGTTGGGTGACGGCCCGCCAATGGTCCTTGTACACGGAACACCCTGGTCCTCATTCAATCTACGTCACTTGATCCAGCGGTTATCCAGGGAGTACACCGTCTTCTTTTATGACTTGCTGGGCTACGGCCAGTCGAGCAAAGATGACGGTGATGTCTCATTGGGTGTACAAAACAAGGTTCTGGATTGTTTGCTGAACCAATGGGAATTGGATGATCCGATTGTCGTTGGTCATGATTTCGGCGGCGCAACAGCCCTCAGAACTCATCTTCTCAATGGTCGGCGCTTTAAAAAGATCATTCTGATTGACCCGGTCGCTGTCTCTCCTTGGGGATCGCCCTTTTTCCGGCATGTAAAGGCCCATGAAGCCGCGTTTGCAGGGTTGCCGGACTATATTCATGAAGCGGTGGTCCGGGCTTATGTGCAAACGGCTGCTTTCAAGCCGCTTGATGAAGCGACACTTGACGGCATTGTTTTGCCATGGACCGGCGAAAACGGGAAAGCCGCTTTTTATCGCCAAATGGCTCAGGCGGATTCCAAATATACCGATGAGGCTCAAGCGCTTTATCATACCATCACTACTCCTACCCTGATTCTGTGGGGACGCGAAGACAGCTGGATACCGCTGGAGCGAGGGCAAGCGCTTCACGGCATGATCCCGAAGTCGACTCTTCGCGTTATTGATGATGCTGGCCACCTCGTCATTGAGGAAAGGCCTGATGAGGTACTAAAGGAAATTTTGGATTTCACTCAGACAGAGAAATAGAGTGGACGAGATGAAACTGAACCACGACAGCATGCATGAGTCTGATTCCATGAAATGACCGGGGACCTTCAAGGGGTGCCAGAGCAGGAAGCTATGACTCGAAACGTACTGATTATTGAGGACAATCCGGGTATTGGTGAACTCGTACGGATGCATGTGGCCGAGCTTGGCATGAACCCCGTTCTTTGTGACCGGGGTGATACGGGTCTTGAACGGTTTCGTGAAGGGGATATCGACCTTGTGATTCTCGATCTGATGTTGCCTGGAATGGATGGGTTGTCCGTGTGTCGCGAGATCCGGGCCGGATCGGGGTATGTTCCGGTGCTGATGCTGACGGCTAAAAACACGGAGTTGGACCGGGTTCTGGGGCTGGAAATCGGAGCGGATGATTACCTCACCAAACCCTTCAGCGTGGCCGAACTCTCCGCGAGGGTGAAGGCCCTGTTCCGGCGGGTGGATGCCATGGCATCCGCGTCGGCCGTAGGAACCAGCAATAACGAGTTGACGGTCGAAGGTCTGCGGATTGATCCGGTGCGCCGCCGGGTGTTTGTAAGGGACCGGGAGGTGGAACTCACCGTACGGGAGTTTGAGCTGCTCTGGCACTTTGCCAGCCATCCTGGCCGGGTGTTCAGCCGTGTCCAGCTGCTGGACACGGTGTGGGGTTACACCCACGAAGGTTACGAGCATACCGTCAATACCCACATCAATCGCCTGCGGGGCAAGATCGAAACGAATCCGGCCCGACCGGAGTTTATCCAGACCGTTTGGGGGGTGGGCTATCGCTTTCGGGAATAATTCATGCTGAAAACGCTCTACACCCGGCTGGCCGCGGGGCTGTTTGTGTTGTTACTGGCCGTCGGCCTGCTGTATACCTTTATCAGCCTCTATTCGTTGCGTGAATACAGTGCGTCAGTAAACCAGGAGTTGCACCGGGACCTGGCAAGGAATCTGGTGTCGGACAGGAACCTGGTCAGCGAGGGACAGCTTGACCGGAGTGCCCTGGAAGAGCTGTTCGCACTGTACATGACCATCAACCCGAGCATCGAAATATATCTGCTGGATCTGGATGGAACCATCCTTTCCTATTCGGCTGATCCGGCAAAGATCAAACGGAAACAGGTCTCGCTGGAACCGCTTCGCCGACTGCTGGAGGACATGAACCGTTACCCCGTACTGGGCGACGATCCCCGTAGTCATGATCGACAGAAAGTTTTTTCCGTGACCCCGGTGCCGTCGGAAGAGAATCCGGATGGATATCTTTATGTGGTGCTGCGCGGTGAGGAATACGATGCCGCGGAAACCATGGCACGGGGTGGGCGGGTGCTGGCGCTGAGCGCCTGGGCTTTGCTGGTCAGCCTGGCGGTGGTGCTGGTCGCGGGGCTGGCGATTTTTCGTTTGCTGACCCGCCGCCTGACAGACTTGACGCGGTTGGTGGAGGCCTTCGAGAACAGCGACATGAGCCGGAAGCCGCCCGTCACTTGGCGCGACAAGCGGCCCGTGGTGCGTGACGAGATCGACTACCTGGGCGTTACCTTTGACGAGATGGCGCGCCGGATTGCCTCCCAGATCGAACAGCTGACGGAAAAGGATGCCCAGCGCCGTCAGCTGGTCGCCCAGGTGTCCCATGATCTGCGCACACCGCTGGCTTCCATGCAGGGCTACATCGAAAGCCTGAAATTACGACGCGATCGTCTTAGTCCGCAAGAACAGGACCGCTTGCTTGATATCGCCCTCAAGGAAGGTCGGCATTTAAGCCGCCTGGTTGATGAGCTTTTTGAGCTTGCCGCCCTTGAGGCCCGTGAGAAGCAGCCCGTGCCGGAGCCGTTCCCACTGGCGGAACTGGTGCACGACGTGGTTCAGAAACACGGCCAGGCAGCGCGGGACAGTCAACTGGAGCTTACCCTGAGCGGAGATCCGGATTTGCCGACAGCCTACGCGGACCTTGCCATGACCGAACGGGTGCTGGATAATCTGATCGGCAATGCCATTGCTTACAGCCCCGCTGGGGGTCATATTGAAGTGGTCGTTGGTCAGGAGGGCGGTGTACCGGGGGTTTGCGTGCACGACACCGGCCCGGGCATTCCAGAGCAGGACCTGCCACATATCTTTGAGCCTTTCTATCGGGGTGCGTCTTCCGGCGCCGGCCATGCCGGGCTCGGCTTGGCGATTGCCCGCAGGATCATGGCGCTTCAGGGCGGTGATATCCGTGTTGAAAATCGTGCCGCGGGGGGCGCATCCTTCTGCATCCTGTTACCGGTCTACATTCCCACTGAGCCGTCGTTATAAAAATGTTATCAACTGGTGAACCGGCTGTGATGAATTTCATGCAAAACAGATTACTGTATTCACAAACAGGAGGTTAAGATTATGAAACGGTATCTGTTCCTGATGTTCACAGCGGCTGTCATGGCATTGGCGGGATTCCAACTGAGCGCTTCCAGCGACATGGACTCGAAGTATGCCCCGGTCGATCGTGATCTGGCTCTTGCCACCTTCGCTGGTGGGTGCTTCTGGTGTGTGGAGGAAGCCTTTGAAAAAGTCCCCGGCGTGGTCGAGGCGGTATCCGGTTACAGCGGAGGCGAAGAGAAAAACCCGACCTACAAGGAGGTCGCGGGTGGTCGCACCGGCCATACCGAGGTCGTACAGGTCTATTATGACCCAACGGTGATCACCTACGAAGGACTGCTTCAGGCGCTGTGGCGGACCGCCAACCCCACGGATGCCGAAGGCCAGTACGTGGACCGCGGCAGGCAATATCGCCCGGCGATTTTCTATCATGACCAGGAGCAGAAACTGGCCGCGGAAGCCTCAGTGAAGGCACTGGAGGAGTCCGGCCGCTATGCCGCTCCGGTCGTGATCGAGATCGTCCCTTTCAAAGTCTTCTACGAGGCCGAGGAGTACCACCAGGATTACTCCAAGAAAAATCCGCTGCGCTACAAGTATTATACCTTCAACTCGGGACGCTACCAATTCATCGAATCCGTCTGGGGAGAAGATATGGAAGTAGATTACTCCCGGTATCGTCCGCAAATCGGTGATGGCCCCGGGCAGGCTGATCGTGGCGAATCCAACCGTCGGCAAATCCAGGTGGAGGGATTCAACCCCGCTACCTTTGAAAAACCGGACGACAGGGTACTCAGGGCTCGGCTGACCAAGGTGCAGTACAACGTCACCCAAAAAGACGGTACGGAGCCCCCCTTTAAGAACGCATACAATGATGAAAAGCGGCCGGGTATCTATGTGGATATTGTATCCGGCGAACCGCTGTTCTCATCCCGCGACAAGTATGACTCCGGCACCGGCTGGCCCAGCTTTACCAAACCTATCAACCCGGATTGGGTGGTGGAGAAAGAAGACAGAGGCTTTTTTTCGGTTCGCACCGAAATCCGCAGCCGCTACGCGGACTCTCATCTGGGACACGTATTCGCCGATGGTCCGGCTCCAACCGGCCTGCGTTATTGCATGAACTCCGCGGCGCTGAGGTTCATCCCAATCGAAGAGATGGAAGAGCAGGGCTACGGCGCCCTGATCAGTGAAGTGGATCAGTGAAGATAACCGGATGCACCGATGTCGTAAAAACGCCCCTCCGCTCGTCGAGCGGAGGGGCGTTTTTGGTGTTGGGGTACGCCGGTTGTTTCTCTTTCATCACCACGTAATCAGGGGCGCGTGAACCAGCCCGCCGATGAGCATGTACACGCCGGCGGCCACGGCGGCGAAGCCGATGATCAGGAAGACGGCCCGTTTGTAGACCGGAGCCTCCCCCACGATCATCTGGTCCAGCTTGCCGGATTCCTTCAGCCGGGCCAACCAGGCCGGACGTTCGTGCGCGGCGACGCGCAGGTCCGCGCTGCCCTGGAAGATGGTCCGGTCCATGGGGAAGTTGCTGCGCCGCAGATGGGCGATGAAGAAGTGGATGACGAAGATATGGGCCATGGCCAGGATGGCCTCGATGCGGTGCACCCAGAAGGCCACGTTCAGCCCCCAGCCGGGCATGTAGTTGCTGGACGCCAGGGGATAGGCCAGGAGCAGGCCGGTCCCGCCCAGGATGACCATACCCCAGAAAACAGCCCAATAGTCGAATTTTTCCCAGTATCCCCAGCGATCCAACGGCGGATGCCTGGAAAGACCGAGAATCCAGCCCACGTGCTGCCCGGCCTGCTTCAGGTCGGCGAACCGGGGCAGCAGGGAATCCGGCCCGAACAGGCCGGTTCGGTTGATGACCATGTTGAGCAGTGCATAGAGGACATGGACCACGAACGCGCAGACCATGAAGATGCCCACGTAGATGTGCACGGTCAGGGAGGCCTCGAATCCGCCGAAAATATTCCCGAGACCCTGCCCCCAGGCCGTCTCGTGGTACATCCTGGCCAGCCCGGTGGCGGACTGGACCAGGAAGGTGACCATGAGCACCAAGTGAAACAATCGTTGCGTCGCGGTGAACCGCTTGATCCGGATTTTGGCGTTAGTGCTGCTCTCAGTGCTGCTCATCGTCGGACCTCGCTTTCTTGATGAACAGTTCCCGCACGCCCCACAAGAAGGTGTGCGGCAGGAACAGGGCAAAGGTGCCCACGGCCACGGCGATCATGATCCAGAAGGCATAAAACAGCAGCGGAAGAACGTCCGCGGTGCTGATCATGGCCGGATTGGGCTCGTGCACCTTGTACAGGGCAAAGGAGGCGGAGGCTCCTTCGTGGCATTTGGCGCAGACGTGGGTATGCTGGCGAATGTTGTTCAACCGGGAAAAAAAGTGGTTGCTGCTGGCGATGGGCTCCTCGCCGTGGCACTGGCGACAGGTGATGCCGTGCCGGACGTAGTGGCGGTTGTTGCGCGCCTCCTCGACATGGCAGGACACGCAGCGGCGTTGTTCGTAAAACCGCAGCCCCTGGTGCGCGTCGTTCAGAAACATCCGGTTCAAGGCCCGGCTTTCCTCTTCGTCGATCCTGCTGAGGCCTCGGCCCTGAACTTCCCCGACGGCGTCGACCCGGCCCATGGACCGGGGTCGGACTTCGTACTCCTCGTAAACGCCCGTACTCATTTCCGTGCTGCGATAGCGGTAGTACCGGGAGGCCATCTCCTCCTGCCCGAACACCGGTTCGGGCAGGAGCAGCATCAGAATGAAGAGCAGGGGCGTCGCTTTTTTGATGATCATGACATCCCCCTTGTTGGTTTGAATCTCCCCTGAACATTATTCCGGGCTGGCCACGGGAGCGGTTCCGGGACGTTCCGTGAATGTATCGTACGTTACCGCGGGAATCATCATTCCTTGGGGCTGTGGCAACTGGGTCAGGATTTCATACTTACGCTGCAACTCGGCCAGATCGTCGTCCTTGTGATAGTGGCAAATCTGACAGGAATTGGGCAGGTTCGGGTCGTCAATGGTGTCCATGGGCGCCCTGGCGTTGAAGGTGTGGCTGCGGATGTCGTTGGGCTCGGCCGTGCTGGCGATGCGCGGCATGTGACAGCCCAGGCAGTTGGCGAAGGAATGGATGGAATGGGCCCGATTGGCGTTAACCATGGTATGGCAGCTCAGACACTGGCTGGACCCGGCTTCCTTGGTCTGGAACCTGGTGGGGGAAATACCCAGACGGTGTACGGAGTGACAGGAGGTGCAGGTCACGCCCTGCACGGCATGCTCGGACTGCATCCAGTCTATATACTGCTGGTGGTGTGAGCGGGAAGCGTAGTCCGGGTAAAGACGCCGCATGTCCGCCTTGTCGTAGGAGCTTTCATAAATCGGCTCCATGACCATGCCCGGGGTGAACCCCACGGGCCAGCCGGCTTCAGGGTACGTTTCATGCTTGGCATTGCCACGGGTGTGGCAGGAGCCGCAGATCTGCACGGCGATGCCCGCGGTGAGCTTGGCCGGGTTGATGATGGTTTCCCGTTTCTCGAACAAAGCAGTGCGTGGAAGAGCCGTATGTTGCGAGCCGGGGCCGTGGCAGGCCTCGCAGCCGATGGATGTCTCGGCGAACGTGTAGTTGTCCAGGTCCACGCCCGTGGCGTGGCAACCGCCGCAGCGCACCAGCCAGTCCCGCTTGTCCCAGGCGTCGTCGTAATAGTTGACCCAGCGTTTGGTGGCGATATTGTACTGGACCGGCGCCACATGATATTTGCCGTCTTTCTGGACGATGTAGCGTTGTTTCCACTGCGTGCCGATGGTGTAGAGGATTTCATCCTTGGTCGGGATGTAGACGTCCTCCACCGGAACCTTGAGCCGGTCCTTGACCTTTTCCAGGTCGGCCCGGATCAGGTCGGGGTTCATATCCGCCAGGATGGCGTAAGGGTTCTCCCGCACGTCGATGAGCATCCGACTGTGCAGGGTCATTCTCCAGGAGTCGTAGTGTTCCAGGTGACAGTTGCGACAGGTGTCCGATCCGACGAATTCCTTGGGCTGGGCCTTGACCTCGCGAACATCCACGGCCTGCTCCCTGCCGCAGGCGAAAAGCCCCACGGCCGCTATCCAAAAACCCGCCATAACCAGTACGGTAATCTTGCGCTTCATGCCGACCTCCTTGATAAGGATGTTGGGGTGGAACTGATAATTGACCGCAGCCGTGCGCCTGGGCGTGAAAAGCATACCAACTCAATAGCATGTAGGTTGGTCTTGTCTGTAGGGGAATCTCCTAATTCTAGACGAAGAAAATCCCGGGAGACGGGAAAAAATCCCGGACGGAAATTGCGATTATGTTTGTTCGTAACTACCGGTTCATCCGAGTATAAGCGTCCAGGATATCCGCCTTCGCGGGTACGACTGATTCAGGCAACAGGGAAAAAAACTCATTCCCGCGAAGGCGGGAATCCAGCATCGGGATGAGGCTCTACCCAGGATGTGCTGAATAGTTCCTTCATCTATGAATCAATCCATCAATTTAAGTCAACCGCGAGTTGAAATCCATTTCGCTCCAGCCCTTGACCGTATCGTTTCCAGTCAATATATCAATATCTGTTTATATGCTTATTTCTCGTTGAGGTCATGATGACGAAGCCTGCCTGCATTCCCCGAGAGCAACTCGCCGACGCGGCCTTTCTGTCCAAGGTGCTGTCCGACGCCAACCGGCTGCGGATTTTGTGTCACCTGGGTCAAGGAGAGCAGTCCGTGAACCAGATCGCCGAGGTCCTGGACCTTTCCCAACCCCTGGTCTCGCATCACCTGAAGGAACTCAAGCGGGCCCTGCTGGTCCGGGTGGAGCGGCGCGGGCCCTTCATCTTCTACACCCTGGCTTCCGAGGAAATCCTGTTCATCCTGCGGACCTTGAGCGCGTTGGCCCAGGCTCTGCTTGCCGAGAAAAAATCCTTTTGACCACGGAGACAAGCGACAATGAACAACTTTCGCAACATCCTACGCACCATGCCTCCGGAAGAGGCGGCCCGGGTCGTGGCCGACGCGGCCGCGGAGGTCTTTCCCCTGCTTTCCGACGAACAGCGGCTGACAATCATCGTCGGCATGACCGGGGGGCAAGGCACGGAACAGGGGGAAGACAAGGTCAGCAGCATGGTCCACCTCTGACTGGCCGAATGCATGGACGAAGGTGTCGATCCAACAAAAATGTGCCAAAGCCTTGTGGACAAGGTGGCCCGCTCCCGGCAGCTGATGGCCATCGCTCACCCGGAAATCCTGGTGCTGTTCGAGAACTGGCTGGAAGAGCTGGAGGAGGAAGTGCTGCACATGGCCCGTTCGGGCACTCTGGAAGCGGACCAGGTGGCCGAAGCCGTAGGGCTTTCCCGCTCCGGGGCCGACTTCCTCCTGGCAAAGCTGCGGCATGAAGGCCGGATCAAGTAGGCCGCATTCCAACCCCAAAGGAGGCCGTCATGTCGAAGCGCATCGTACTCGGACTTCTTCTTTTCGTGATCGCCGCCGGAAGCGCCCTGTGGCTGACCAGCCGGGCCGTGACGCCGCAAGACGCCGGCTGGGACGACGTCCTGGCCGAGGCCGAGCGCGGCGGGTACGGCGTGATCACCACGGACGAGCTTTGGGAGCTGTACCAGAGGGACCCGGACCTGCTGCTGGTGGACACCCGCCAGGAATGGGAGTTCGCCCCCGGGCACATGGAAGGGGCCGTGGTCTTTTCCATGGAACCCACCTGGTGGGCCAGATGGAGCAAGAAAGACGACCTGCGGGCCGTCCTGGGCGAGGACAAGGAGCGGACCATCGTCTTTTACTGAGACGGTCTGGCCTGAGTCCGCAGCGACTCGGCGGCCCGGGTGGCCGTCTCCTTGGGTTATGTGAACGTTTATCGCGATCCGTTGGGTTTTCGGGAGTGGGAGGAGAAAGGGTATCCCACGGCAGCCACCCTGCCAGAGTTCGACGACGGCCACGCCGAGGCCCCGTTTGCTCCGGAAGCGCCGGGCCCCTTGTCCGGCTGGGCCATGGTCTGGACCCTGCTGGGCATCTTTTTCGGCGGCATGGCCCTGAATTTGACGCCTTGCGTCTATCCGCTGATTCCCATCACCGTGTCCTATTTCGCCGGGCGGGACGAGCAGGGCAAGGCCGGGCTGATCGCCCACGGGCTGCTGTACATCGGCGGACTGGCCCTGACCAATTCCATCCTGGGCACGGTGGCGGCCATGACCGGGGGCTTGATGGGCGGGCTGCTCCAGAATCCTCTGGTCCTTGGGGTCATCGCCCTGGTTTTGGTGGCCTTTGCCATGAGCCTGTTCGGCTTCTGGGAGCTGCGCATGCCCGCGGCCCTGACCCGGGCCGCGTCCAAATCCCGGGCCGGGTACGTGGGCACCCTGTTCATGGGCCTGACTTTGGGCGTGGTGGCCGCGCCGTGCATCGGGCCGTTCGTCCTGGGTCTGCTGACCTGGGTGGCGACCATGGGCAGCCCCTGGATCGGCTTTCTGGTCTTTTTCACCCTCAGTCTTGGTCTGGGCATCCCGCTGTTCGTGCTGGCCGTGTTTTCCGGCAACCTCCAGCGTTTGCCCCGCTCCGGGGAATGGATGATCTGGGTGCGCAAGCTGATGGGCTGGGTCCTGGTGGGCATGGCCGCCTATTTCGTCCGCCCGCTGCTGGGCGAGCCCTGGGGCCTGTTCCTGATGGTCGGGGTGGCCATGGCCGCGGCCGTGCATCTGGCCTGGGTGGACCGCTCCACGGCTACCTTTCGAGCTTTCCCCTGGATCAAGAACGGCGTGGGCCTGGCCGGGCTGCTTCTGGCCGTGCTCCTGGTGGGTTCCTGGGCCGTACGCGGCGCCGGGGTGGAGTGGCAGCCCTATTCCGAAAGACTGCTGGAACAGGCCCGGGAACAGGACAAGCCGGTCATCATCGACTTCTCCGCCACCTGGTGCGCGCCGTGTCGGGAGCTGGAAGCCGTGACCTTCCACCATCCGGACGTGGTCGAACGCGCTCGGAACATGGTCATGATCAAGATCGACGTGACCCGGGGCGGCAATCCGCTGCATGAGCGGCTGTTGCGCGAGTACCGGGTCCGCGGCGTGCCGACCATCGTCTTTCTCGACGCCCGGGGCCGAGAGCGCCCGGACCTGCGGCTGGTGGACTTTCTCGCCCCTGAGGCTTTCGCAGGGCGCATGGATCAACTGCTCAACACCGATTCACGGGAGGAATGATCATGGTCAAGGTGCGTTTTTTTCTGAATGAACCCCGGGGCAAGACCTGACAGCACTATCTGTCCGTGCTGCCCAGGTTGGGCCGGCTTAACGGCGTGGAAACGGAGATCGTCTCCAAACCCCGCGAGGAGTTTCACACCGAGGCGTACAAAAGTCTCGGCCTGCCGGTGGCTCCCGGAATCATGATCAACGACCACGTGCTCATCAGCGGCGGTTTTATGGAGGAAGGTCAGATTTTCGCGGCGGTGCGGGATCAATTGGACGCGGACCCCACAATCCAAGGAGGCCATTGAATGGTCCTGGTACGGTTTTTTCTGAACGAACCACGAGGCAAACCTTGAAAGCATTTCCTGAAAATCTCGCCCGGTCTGGGCGAGAAATACGCCATTGAGGTGGAGACCATTTCCAAGCCCATCGCGGAGTACTCCACTGACGAGTATTTTGCCTTGGATCTGCCCGTGGCGCCGGCTGTAATGGTCAACGACGAGATCGTGGTCGAGGGCAAGGACGTGGATGAGCACGAGCTGGAGTGTTGCATCTGCCGACACCTGGGCCTGCCGGAACCGGAAAAGGTGAAAAAAGGCTTCCTGAGCCGCATTTTCTCCTGACCGGCGGTTCGGAGAAAGGCCATCAACCGGGCATCGCGGAGAAGCGCATGGAACACGAACACTGGTGGCGTTTGGCGTTTTTCGCGGGCGCTTTGCTGCTCTTCGGGATCGCCGAGCACCTCTTTCCTCGTCGGCGAACGCCTCCCCAACGGATGATCCGCTGGGTGGGCAACCTCGGCCTGGTCGCGGGCTCCTTGCTGCTGCTGCGCATCCTGTTTCCGGTCCTGCCCGTGGGGCTGGCCCTGCTGGCGACGGAGCGGGGCTGGGGGCTGCTGAACAACGTGCCCCTCCCCTATCCCGGGCAGTTCATCGCGGGCCTGCTGCTGCTTGACCTGGTCATCTATTTCCAGCACCGGGCCTTGCACTATTGGATACCCCTGTGGCGCATCCATAGAGTGCACCACGCGGACACGGTCTTCGACCTGACCACCGGGGTGCGCTTTCACCCCCTGGAATACATCCTGTCCATGGGCATCAAGTTGCTGGTTGTACTTGTCCTGGGGCCACCGGCCCTGGCGGTGATCGTCTTTGAAATCATGCTTAACGGCGTCTCCATGTTCAATCACTCCAACATCCGTCTGCCCCTGGCCGCGGACGCCCGGCTGCGGCGGCTGGTGGTCACGCCGGACATGCACCGAGTTCACCACTCCACGAACATGAAGGAAGCGAACAGGAACTTCGGGTTCAACTTCCCCTGGTGGGACCGCCTGTTTCGAACCTACCAGGACCAGCCCGCCCAGGGCCACGAACACATGCCCATCGGCCTGAACATTTTCCGCGACGCGAACTTCCAAAAACTCCGCAAGCTGCTGCTCATGCCGTTTGTGTGAGGGCCGGCCGGCTCCAGTCTGTCCATCCGTGGCGCTGCATTACAGGGCCGTTCCCTTTGCCAGGCTGATCAGCAAGCCGCCCAGTGCGGAGATGATCACCACGGCCCAGGACGGGGCTTTCCACTTTTCCAGCAGCACGAACCCCGTCAGGGCCAGGGCGAATTCATACGGCCCGAGAATGGCGCTGGTCCAGACCGGGTGGTACAGGGCCGCCCCGAGAATGCCGACCACAGCGGCGTTGGCCCCGCGCATCAGGGCCTGCGCGCCCTCGACGCGGCAGAAGTCGTTCCAGAACGGCAGCACGGCCACCAGGAGCAGAAAACCCGGCGCGAAAACCGCGACCAGGGCGAGCAGGGCTCCGAGCAGGCCGTTGGGGGCCGGTTCGACCACCGCGCCGAGATAGGCCGCGAAGGTGAACAGCGGTCCGGGCACGGCCTGGGCCGCGCCGTAGCCCGCTAGGAATTGATCCGGCGTGACCCAGCCGGGCTGCACCACTCCGGCTTCCAGAAGCGGCAGGACCACGTGGCCGCCGCCAAAGACCAGGGCCCCGGCCCGGTAGAAGGAATCGACCAGGGCCGGCCCCTGGGCCGAGGTGAGTGTTGTCAGCAACGGAAGTCCCAGCAGCAGGAGCAGGAAAAGCGCCAGGGAAACAAAGCCGGCGGCCCGGGAAACCGGAAAATGGGCCCGCTCCGCGCAGTGGTCCGCCTTGGCCCGGCACAACCACAATCCGGCCAGGGCCCCGACGATGATGGCGGCGACCTGGCCCAGGGCCCCGCCCGTGAAGACGATGATCAGCACGGCCCCCAGGGCGATCCCGGCCCGTTCCCGATCCGGACAGAGGTTTTTGGCCATGCCCCAGACCGCATGGGCCACGATGGCCACGGCCACGATCTTCAGCCCGTGAATCACGCCCATGCCGATGGGCCCGCCCATGACCGCGGCCCCGTAGGCGAAGAGCACCAGGATCACGGCCGAGGGCAGGGTGAAGGCCAGCCAGGCCGCGGCGGCCCCCAACGGCCCTGCCCGCATCAGCCCCAGGGCGAACCCGACCTGGCTGCTGGCCGGGCCGGGCAGGAACTGGCACATGGCCACCAGATCGGCGTAGCTCGACTCGTTCAGCCACTTCCGCCGAGCCACGAACTCCGTCCGGAAATAACCCAGATGGGCGATGGGACCGCCGAAGGAGGTCAGGCCTAAAGCAAGAAAGGCCTTGAAAACCTCCCAAATTCGCCGGGTGTTCGTTGGATGGTCATCCATTGGTCAACTCCTGATGAGAGTTCGGTGTGTCCTTGATGCTCAGAGGAAAAACTTGAAAGCCGCTCCTGGGGGAATCGGTTCCGCGTCACACCAACTGGTCCTGCTTGTTGAAAAACGTGCGGCAGCCCAGCTGCAGCATGGTGATGATGGTCAGGGCCACGGCGCCGAGGATGCCGAGCATGATGGCGATCTGGTAGGCAATGGCCGTGGTCGGGACGGTGCCGGAGAGGATCTGGCCGGTCATCATTCCCGGCAGAAAAACGATGCCCATGCCGACCATGGAGTTGATGGTCGGCATGATGGCCGAGTCAAAGGCCCCGTTGACGATCCCTCGGGTGGCGGCTTTGGGCGTGGCGCCGAGAATCAGGGCTTCCTCCACCAGGTGCTTGCGGGTGGTCATGCCCTCCAGCAGCGACTTCACGCCCAGGGAGATGCCGGTCATGGAATTGCCGATGATCATCCCGGCGATGGGTATGAAGTACCTGGGTTCGTACCAGGGCGTGACGCGGACCACCACCAGCAGGAAATAGACGATGCAGGTCAGGGTGCCGAAGCACATGGCAAAGGCGATGACCTTGCGCAGGGGATTGGTCAGCCTGTCCCGGAATTTCCGGAATATTGTGTGGATCGCGAACGCTTCCATGACCACGATGATCAGGCCGGTGACGTACGGGCTCGGATTGTCGAACACGTAGACCAGCACGTACCCGACCAGGACCAGTTGCAGCGTCATGCGCAACGAGGACAGTACGATTTCCTTCTCGCGGCCGATGCCCCGGAAACGGACGATGGCCAGGACGATAAGCACGAAGATGTAGGCCAGGCCGACCTGGAGCATGGTCAGATCAATGACGTCGTTCATGGACGAGCCTCCTCTCGACGCACTTTCCCCCCGGACATCTCGATGATCGTGTCCGAGTACTTCCGGGCCATGGCCTTGGAATGGGTGACCATGATGATGGTCTTGCCCGCTGCCCGGACATGGGCGGTGAGCATGTCGAAGATCAGTTGTTCGGTTTCCTCGTCCAGGGCCGAGGAGGGCTCGTCCAGCAGATAGACCCGGGGTTCCAGCAGGAGCACCCGGGCCAGGGCCAGCCGCTGGCGCTCCCCGCCGGAAAGCTTGTCTGCCGCCTCGTCCAGGGGCTTGGCCAGGCGGACCTGCTCCAATAATCTTTTCAGATCACCGTCGCCGGGCGGTTCCTTTTCCTGAAACCGCGACCCGGCCCGCAGATTGTCCCCCAGCGTGCCCTCGAAGATCGCCGGACTCTGGGAAAGCATGACCACGTCGCGACGGTGGCGGACCGAGTCCCTTTGAGTCAGGTCCTCGCCCTGGAACAGGATACGTCCGCGGGTGGGCGAGATCATCTTGTTCAGCAGGCGCAACACCGTGGTCTTGCCGCTGCCGCTGGCCCCCACCAGGGAGGTGACCTGTTCCGTGCCGAGCACCAGGTGCGGCAGGTCCAGAATGTTGTCATAGTGCACGTCGATGAATTCAAACAACCGTTGATCTCCCTAACCGGTTTTCGGAGCGCCTTGTTTCCGAACTTCCGCATGCTCCGGCATGGTTTCGCCCACAAGCTCCCGCAGCCGTTCCTTGGCCACGGCCAAACCCTCCAGCCCCTTTGCCGTGGCCCGGTAGAACTTGCGCGTCACCTTCCCGTTCTTTTCCGTGCGGGAGACCAGGTACCCCTTGCGTTCCATGGCGTGCAGCATCGGGTACAGGGTCCCCGGACTCAGCCGATACCCGTGCTCGGCCAGCTCGTCGATCATCCACTGCCCGTAAATTTCCTGCTCCGCGGCGTGGTGCAGCACGTGCAGCCGGACCAGCCCGGAGAGCAGGTCGTGGTGTTCCAACATTTTGGTGGAGCTTTCTCGGGGCATGGCAGACCGCCTTTATTCGATATCGAAATTCGATATAATGTTTCCCGGCCTGCTGCGCAAGCGCCGACATCGACTCTCGGGAGATTTATTTGCAGCTACAACCAGTGTCTGCGCTTGAAATACAGCAGCATGGTCACGGCCACGCCCAGCATGAACAGCAGGATCAAGGGATAGCCCCATGGCCAGCGCAGTTCGGGCATGAATTCGAAATTCATGCCGTAGACTCCGGCGATGAAGGTCAGGGGGATGAAGATCGTGGCGATCAGGGTGAGCACCTTGATGGTCTCGTTCATGCGCTGGCTGTTTCGGGAGAGGTGCAGTTCCAAAAGGCTGGACGCCAGGTCCCGGAGGCTTTCCACGATGTCCATGGCCTGAACGGCGTGGTCGTGAACGTCGCGTAAAAAGACGCGGGTCTCGGGCTTGATCAGGGCGGAGTCGTCGCGGATCAGGCCGGCGAGGGCCTCCCGGAGCGGCCAGATGATCCGGCGCAAAAGGATCGCCTCCCGTCGCAGGCGGTGGAAACGATGCAGGTCGCTCGGCCCGGGGGCGGACAGCAGGGCTTCCTCCAGGCGTTCCAATTCCGTGCTGATGGTTTCCAGGACCAGAAAGTAATTGTCCACCACGGCGTCCAGCAGGGCATAGGCCAGATAGTCGGGACCACTCTGGCGGATGCGACCTTTGCCGATGGTGATGCGCCGGCGTATCGCATCGAAAACGTCCCCTTCCGATTCCTGGAACGACAGCAGAAAGGCATCGCCCAGGATCAGGCTGAGCTGTTCGACACGGAAGGAGTCACGGGCTGGTTCGGGAACCAGCATCTTGACGACGATAAACAGGAAGTCGTCGTGGATCTCCAGTTTGGGCCGGTGATCGGTGTTCAGGATATCTTCCAGAACCAGGGCGGACAGGTTGAATTCGCGACCCAGGGTTGTGACCACGTCAACTTGGTGCAGGCCGTCCACGTTGATCCACGTGACCCCCTGCCCAATGGATGGGAAAATGCCCTCGGCGCTGTCGCGGGGAGGCCAGGTCCGCACCTCCGCCGCGTTGTACGTCACCACCCGCAAAGAAGTCTTGTCGGCCATTCGCTCCCCCACATGCACCATGGTACCCGGAGCGGCCCCGACCTTGGCCTGTCGACTCTTCATGAATTTGCTTCTCATCCGTTTTCACCAATCCTTCGCCTGGCACGTCCACAAGGAAGAAAGCAACGCGGCGGCAGCTTTGCTTGAACCGTTCCGCCGTCACTCTTGCGCCAACCGGCATCCTTCAAGAGCGCTGCGAGCCAGGCCCGTCCCGGCCTGTTCGTACATGTTGAAGGCCGTGCAGACGCCGATGGCGGACAGTTCTTCCACTTCCTCCGGGAACCGGGCAATGGCCGCGACTTGGCAGTTGAAGCCCAGGTTGCGCAGCTGTTGCGCCGCGTAGATGTTGCCTTGGTGGTTGGGCATGGCCAGGATGACCAACTCCAGTTGGATGTCCTTGCGCAGTTTCAGCCAGAACTCGGTGTCGCAGGCATCGCCCAGGATCACGTTGCGGCCCTGCCCGCGGTTGAAGTCCACCCGCTCCGGGGCGTGCTCCACGCCACAGATTTGCTTGCCATAGGTTTTTTGGAGCTCGTCGTATGCTCCGGTGCCGATGCGCCCCATTCCCAGAACCACGGCCTTCACCTCGCCAAGGTCGATGGGTGCGTCGTGAGGGTGGCAATAATCCCGCTCAAATCGACACAGCCAGGTGAACATCCGGCGGTAGACGAACTCGGAATGGGTGCTCAGCGGAGCGGAAATGGCGAAGCTGATGCTTACGGTCATGGCCGTGATCAGCAGCCAGTCCGCGGAGAGCAGCCCCTGGCCCACGGCAATGGCCGCCACGATCAGCCCGAATTCCGAATAGTTGGTCAGGGACAACGAGGCGAAGAGGCTGGAACGCGCCCGCAGGCCGAAGCGGCTGACGATGAAGTGATAGATGCCCGTTTTCACGGGCAGGAGCAGGCAGAGCAGCACGGAGGCGACCAGCATTTCCAGCGTGGGCAAGCCCGTCATGCCGATGGAGAGAAAAAAGCCCACCAGCATCAATTCCTTGAAGCCGAAAAGGGCCTTGGACAGTTCCGAGGCCCGGGGATGCCCGGCGATCAGCACGCCCACCACCAACGCGCCGAGATCCGGCTTCAGGCCGACCAGGGCAAAGCCTTCGGCCCCGACGCCCAGCGCAATAAACAGTCCGCACAGGATGAACAGCTCGCCCCGGCCGGCCATGTCCAGGAGCCGGTAGAGCACCGGTCGCAACAACGGAAGGGCCAGCACGCTCAAGGCCCAGACGCTTGGGACCTTGCCCTCTGAAGCGCTCAGAAAAAGTACGGCGAAGAGGTCCTGCATGATCAGAATCCCGATGGCGATCCGACCGTAAAAGGCCGTCAGATCGCCTTTCTCCTCCAGCACCTTGACCGCGAACACCGTGCTGGAAAAGGACAGGGCGAAACCCAGCACCAAAATCGTCTGCCAGGTCATGTCCATTAGCGGAGTATCCAGCCAGTACTGCCCCAAGAGCAGAACCCCGCACATGAAGGCCGTGGTCAGGAGCATCTGAGCCGTGGCGCCGGCCCAGATCTCGGCCTTGAGCAGACCGCGGACGTCCAGCTTCAGTCCGATGGAAAACAACAACAACGTGATGCCCAGGTCCGCCACCATATCCAGTCCGGCAGGCGGCAGAAGACCGGCCATGTTGTAGGCGAACCCGGCCACGAGGAATCCGACCATGGGCGGCAGCTCCGGGTCAGGGCCAAGCCGAAGACAAAGGCGAAGCTGACTAAAATAATGAGCATTGATTGAACTCCGGAAAGAGAGATAAATGGCGCGAAAAACAGCGACCAAGATGGTCGCGGTAATCCGCGGCGTCCAAATCGCCAAGCGGCTTGTGACAAAACCCCACGCAAACATCAAGAAAGGGTGTCAATGGCCACCGGAGGGGGCAGATTTGTTCGACTCTCACCCGCTATCTGAATCGGTATCGAAATCGAAATCGTGATCGAAATCGAACATCATGTCCAAGAAGATGACGCAATCACGGGGTGATGCACAGCATTTTTCAAGTTTCGATTTCGATCGCGATTTCGATCGCGATTTGGATCGCGATTTGGATCGCGATTTGGATTTCGATTTGGATTTCGATGAGAACAAACTTGCCGTGGAGCCTCCGGAGGGTTTTCTTGCGTGATGGTCCTGCCGGGCGTATGGAGCCCATTTGGAAGGCTTACGAAACGGGCCGGCAATTTCGACAAGGAGCATCCGCCGTATGCGCATTGTGATCATCGGGGCCGGGGAAATCGGCTTTCACGTGGCTCAACGCCTCTCACTGGAGCACAAGGACGTGGTGGTCATCGACAAGAGCCCGGAGGCTCTCAGGCGGATCAACGATCACCTGGACGTGCAGACCATTCTGGGGTCCGGGAGCAGCCCGGTGCTCTTGGAGCAGGCCGGGATTCAGCAGGCCAAGCTGCTGCTGGCGGTCACGGACAGCGATGAAACCAACCTCACGGCCTGTCTGTTCGCCCGGGCCCTGGCCCCGGACTTGACCAAACTGGCCCGGATCCGCAACCAGGAATACCTGCACTACAAATCCACCTTGACCCGGGAAATCCTGAACATCGCTCATGTGATCAATCCGGATCAGGAAGTGGTTCTGGCCCTGGAACGGATGCTGGAGGTTCCCGGGGCCATGGAGGTCAACCCGTTCGCCGGGGGACGGGTCAAGCTGATCGGGGTGCGGGTCTGTCCGGACAGCCCGCTGATCGGCGTGCGGCTGATGGATATCCCGGATCGCTACCGGGACGACCGGTTCATCGTCGCGGCCATTGTCCGCGACGAGAGGTTGCTGATACCCACCGGCCCGGACGCCTTGCGCAGGGAGGACGTGGTCTACTTCATCTGCGCCGGCGACCGGGTCGAGCGCGTCCTGCCTCTGTTTTCCCCTTGCACGACAAAGGTCCGCAACGCCATGATCGTCGGCGGAGGCAGCGTGGGGCTCTTGGCCGCCAAGGCCTTGGAACGCAAAGGCCTGTCCGTCAAGCTCATTGAACGCGACCCGCAACGCTGTGAAAAGCTGGCCGGAGAATTGGACAAGACCATCGTGCTCCACGGCGACGGCTCGGACGGGGACCTGCTTCAGGAGGAAGGCATCCGGGAAACCGACGCCTTCATCGCCCTGACCGGCGGCGAGGAGACCAACGTCCTGCTCTCCCTGCTGGCCAAACGGCTGGGCGCGGCCAAGACCATCACCCGAATCAACAAGTTCGCCTACATTCCCCTGGTCCGGGCCATCGGCCTGGAAAACGTGATCAGTCCCCGGATATCCGCGGTCCACACCATTTACCGCCATGTCCGCCGGGGCAAGGTCATTTCCTCGGTCTTCATCCGCGGCGAAGAAGCCGAGGCCCTGGAAGCCGTGGCCCAAGAAAAGTCGCCCATTGTCCACAAGCCGATCAAGGACCTGCGCTTCCCCAAGGGCGCCTTGATTCTCTGCGTGATCCGCGGCGAAGAGGTGATCATTCCGGACGGGGAAAGCGTGATCCGGCCCGGTGACAGAATCGTGATCCTCTCCACCCGGGCGAACATCTCCAAAGTGGAGCGGGTCCTGGCCGTCAAACTGGAATACATCTGAGGTCGTGATCCGTGGCCTGTGCCTGGAGATTCGTCCGCAACAACCACAAGCCACCCCTCACAGGTTATTGCAAGGGAAACATATGCACTGGCGAGGCATCCTCTCCTACACCGGCGTGATCATCGCCGCCGTGGGCCTGCTCATGCTCCCGGCCCTGGCTTGTTCGCTGTATTACGGGGATGCGGGCGTCACGCCCCTGCTGGTCTCCATGGTCTCGGTCAGCCTCGCGGGGCTGGCGCTGTACCTGGTTTGGCGCAAGCACGCTCCGGAAACCGTGACCAGCCGGGAGGCCATGAGCGTGGTGGCCCTGTGCTGGATCAGCGCCGGGCTGGTCGGGGCCCTGCCTTTCTACCTCGGCGGCGTGTTCGACACCTTTACGGACGCCTTTTTCGAGTCGGTCTCCGGCTTCACCACCACGGGCTCCTCCGTGCTCACGGATATCGAAGTCGTGGCTCCGGGTCTGCTGTTCTGGCGCAGCATGACCCAATGGATCGGCGGCATGGGCATCATCGTGCTGTCCGTGGCCGTACTGCCCATCCTCGGGGTGGGCGGCATGCACCTCTACCGGGCCGAATTTTCCGGCGGCAGACAGGACCGGATCAAGCCCCGGGTCCGGGCCGCGGCCCTGTCGCTGTGGAAGGTCTACCTGCTCTTTTCCGCCGTGCTGGTGGGTTTGCTGCTTCTGGGCGGGATGAACCTCTTCGACGCCCTGTGCCACATGTTCGCCACCATTGCCACGGGCGGCTATTCCACCAAGAATCTGTCCATGGGCCATTACCAGAGCGCTTATCTGCATCTGGTGGTCACGGTGTTCATGTTCCTGGGCGCGATCAATTTCGCTCTGCACTACCAAGCCCTGCGCGGACGTCCTCTGGCGTTGTGGCGCAATTCCGAAGCTCGATTCTTCACTCTGCTGGTCCTGGGCGCCATTGCCGTGATCGGCGTGACGCTTTGGACAAACCGGACCTACGAAACCCTGGGTGAAGCGTTCCTGTACAGTGCCTTTAACCTGGTCTCCATCATCACCACCACCGGCTACGCCACGGCGGACTTCGCCCTTTGGCCGCCACTGGCAGGGGCTCTTCTTTTCGCGGCCATGTTCATCGGCGGATGCGCCGGGTCCACTTCCGGAGGGGTGAAGTGCATGCGCGTGCTCCTGGCGGCCAGGCATATGTACAGGGAAAGCTTCCGGGTCATCCATCCCCAGGCCGTGGTCCAGGTCAAGATGAGCGGCAAGCCCGTGGAGGAAAGCGTAATCAGCGGAATCTGGGGTTTTCTGGGCCTGTTCGCGGCCCTGTACCTGGTGCTGTCCCTGCTGTTGGCGGCCATGGGGCTGGATATGGTCACCTCCTTCAGCGCGGCCATCGCGGCCATGGGCAACATCGGCCCGGGCTTCGGCGACGTTGGGCCGGCGCAGAACTTCGCCCACCTGCCCGCCGCGGCCAAGTGGCTGCTCGCCTGGGGCATGCTCCTGGGACGGCTGGAACTCTACGCCGTGATCATCTTCCTGCTGCCGGCCTTCTGGAGGGCGTGACGGTTAAAGTCCTGAGCAGGCGCTGTTGTGCCGATTATGTCTTCGAGTGCGCCTTCGATTGGGCCAGAAGGCTTTCCCAGTCTTCCGGAGGGCATCCTTTGTCGAGCATTTTCCGGAAGACCTTGTAAGCGTCGTTTCCACTGTCGTACGCCCTTTTTGTCTGCTCGTCGTTGACCCAGGCATAGAGAATGATTCGCTTTTTCTGATGATAACGGAAGAAGAGCCGGTATTGTTGAAAAAACTTGGCTCGGAGCCAGTGCTTGCGTTGGCCGCCCAGCGTTCCGCCCTGGCGGTATTCCGGACGCCGCGGGTCTTGGGGAATGATCTCGAAGGCCAGCTTGGAGATGGCGGCAAGACGTTTGGCGATATTTTTTTTCTGGTACCCTCGTGGGTCCTTGTCCCTCAGACTTGCCACTTGCGCGGCAAGCCGTTCTAACTGGTCCAGGAACAAAGGGTGGGCGTAAATTGACCATCCATTGACGACGAGTGGCCGTGCAGCGTCGCTCATCAATCTTCTTCCAACGGCTGGTCAAGATCCACTTGAATATTTTGCGCCAACGACGTGATCCGTTGGGCTAGACCACTGTCTATCGCCTGAATCCGTTCTGGATGTTGTTCCATGTCTCGGACCAGAAATGCGAGGAATTCCTCCAGCACGGGATCATTTTCCTCCTCGTCGACACGAGCAATGAACACTTCCCCCGCGTCAATGCTGTACCTGAGCCTATCCCCTTTCCCGAGTCCAAGGGTTTCCCGAACGACCTTGGGAATGGTGGTTTGGTAGCGTTCTGTCAGAGTTGACTCAAACAAAGTTGATGCTGGCATGATACCTCCTTCATGGCATTGGTTGAAGGTAATGCGCGTGCATTGCGGCGTCAACCCTGATTTTTGATCCGAACCATTCTTTTCGACTCGAATCAAATCCTGGCCGTGGCCAGGAACACGGCATGCAAGGTGCTGATCAGCAGGACGAACAATTGGTGAGATGCGACCGACGAGAGCCGGGCAAAGCCGTAGGTCAACCGACCGTCGCGGCAGCGGTGGATGCAGTCTCCGCAGAGGGTACAGGACAGGCCGGGTTTCCGGTTGACGAGGTGTTCCGGCTCCAGGGCGCCGTACCGGCAGACCCGGGCGCAGCGACCGCAGGCGTCGCAGTCCCGGTTGATGCGCAGCCGCCAGGGCAGCAGTCGCCCCAGGGCCACCGCGGCCAACCCTATCGGACAAAAGACCGTGCAATGGGCCATCACGCCCACTTTACGGGATATTGCGGCCATGATCCCCACTCCCACCAGTCCGAATCCGGCGGCCAACGTCACGGCCCAGGTCCAGTGTACGCCCATCAGGCGCAACCCCAGGGCCGTAACCATCACAAGCGCGAAAATACTCAGGCGGGCAGGGAAGGCCCAGGACGGCAGGCCTTGCGGACGTTTGGTCCGCAAGGCCGCCTGGTGGTCCCAGGCCCCGATGTAGCAGAGATGGCTGCACCAGGCCGGCCCCACCAGGAGAACCGTGCTCAGAAAGAGAGTGAGCATGAAGATCCCCTCCCCGCGATAGATCGGTCCGGCCAGGATCAAGGCCGGAACCGGCAGATGCAGGTCCCCGGTCATCAAGAACCGCTCCCATCCCGCTAAACCCAGGGCCAGTTGGCCGAAAAAGACCAGGGAAAAGAACAGCCACATCCGGGCACGCACCAGCGGAGCCCTCTCCGGATCCGTCAGCTTGCCCGCGATCCACGCCGCATAGAGGCCCATGCCCAGAATTTGGAGCACGCCGAAGCCCGGGAAAAAGCGGTCCGCGAGCAGGATCGGAAAGGAAACCTTGGCCTGGGCCAGCACCAAAGCGCAAACCGTGAGCAGAAACGCCCCGGCCTGGACCAATGCCGCTTCCGGCCTTCGGCGGAAGCGTTCTCGAAGAACGCGGGTTTCGAAAAACAAGGCTCCGCTGCCCGTGACCATGGCCACCGAGCCGAGGATCAGGGCCAGCCGCAGCCAGGGCAGGCCGACCACTTGGCGAAACTGGATCAGGTCCATCATGGCCAGTACCCAGACGGCCATGCCCGCTGCAAAGGCCGCTTGCAGCACCGGACGCACCCAGGCCTGGCGAAGAAAAAACAGGCCGGGCAAGGCCAGGCAGACCGCCACCATTCCCAGGTCGCCGGAACGCAGGTAATGGGCCGCCAGCAACAGGCAGGACAAGGTCGGCAGGGTCAAGGCTCCAAAAGTACGCAGGGTGGTGCGCAATGGAGATGTGGGCGAGGTCATACGGGCTCCGTGGTCCGAGGGAAGAGAGACTCATTGATAGGCCGAAAATCTTCGCGCCGGCCTTGATCTGGATCAATTTTTGATCTCGTCCCTTTTTGCTCTTCAACGTTACACAATTTGATTCAGATCAAGGCGCGGGATTGCCGCGAGGGCCAGAGTCGAGACAAGCTCGTTGGACGATTCGTCTTTGGTGACGTGCCGGGGAGAGACTCGAAAGAGCTTGTGCCAAATCTTCGATACTAACCCGACGTGTTGACGGATTTCCAGGAAAGTGGTTCAGACGGGAAGATAAATGCGATCATGAACTGCTCCGGGCGACGGGGCGGACGACCAAGCCGATAATCAGGCCGACAATCAAGCGACGGAGGTGCGGAATGCAAAGAATATTGGGCGACTTGCGGATCAGCGTCAAACTGATGCTGTTGATTATCGTGCCCATCGCGGCCATGCTGATCATATCCGGCGTAGTGCTCAAGGAGCGTCGGCAAACCATGGCGGACATGCAGCGGCTGGAGCAAATGATCCTGCTTTCGGTCAGAATCGGCAACCTGATCCACGACATGCAGGTGGAGCGGGGGCTTTCCGCCGGATTCGTCAGTTCCCAGGGCCGCGAGTTCGGCGCTGAGCTGAACGCGCAGCTTCGTCGCACGGACCAGAGCTTGGCGGCTTTTCAGGATTTCGTGGACACCGGGCTGGCAGGGCTGGAGAACGTGCGGTCCCAGGCCCAGGCGCAGTCCCGTGAACTGGGGCGACTGCGGGAGTTCCGCGCCGAGGTTTCCGCGCGCAACATCACCGGTATTCAAACCGTGGACAAGTATACCGGATTAATTGAAAGCCTGATGGCCTCGATCCGGGCCATGCCCAACGCCACCGACGACAGCGACGCCACCCGGGTCGCCGTGGCCTACGCGGCCCTGTTGCAAGCCAAGGAATATGCCGGCCAGGAACGGGCTATTCTGTCCAATATCTTCACCGCGCAAAGGATGACCGGAGAACAGTTACGGCGCTGGCTGAACGTGTTGGTCCGTCAGGATGAACTGTTCGACGTGTTCGTCGCCTACGCGCCGCCGACCCAGCGAACAGCCTTAACGAACGTCATGAACGAACACGGCCCGCGGGTGGCGCCGTGGCGGGATCGCGTCTTCTCCAGCATGGAGGGCGGGACGTTGGCCGGAGACGCGGGGCAATGGTTCCGTGACTCCACGTCGCGCATTGAGGGGTTGAAGCGTATTGAGGACACCTCGGCTCGGGACATGGAAGCCATGGCCGAGGACTTGGCCAGACAGGCCAGGAGCGCCTTTGCGCTGGTGTCCGCGCTGATCGCGGCGGCCCTGGTCGTGACCGGGTTGCTGGCCGCGGCCATCATGCGCGGCATTTCCGGTCCCGTGAGCCGGACCGTGAGCTTCGCCCGGGCCGTGGCCCAGGGGGACCTGAGCCAGAAACTGACCATCCGCCAGGGCGACGAGATCGGCGTGTTGTGCGACGCGCTGCGGACCATGGTCGACGCCTTGAAGGAGAAAATCGCCGAGGCCGAGGCCAAGACCACGGAAGCGGCCCAGGAGGCCGAACGGGCCAGACAGGCCACATCCGAGGCCGAGGCGGCCCGGGCCCAGGCCGAGCGGGCCAAGAAGGAAGGCATGATCCAGGCCGCGGCCAAGATCGAACACGTGGTGGAGCGGCTCAGCTCCGCTTCCCAGGAACTCAGCGCCCAAGTGGAGCATTCGTCCCAGGGAGCCAAAACACAGAAAGAGCGGATCACCGAAACGGCCACGGCCATGGAGGAAATGAACGCCACGGTTCTGGAAGTGGCCAGAAACGCCTCCAACGCGGCCCAGTCCGCGGATTCGGCCCGCCAGGACGCCCTGGCCGGAGCGGACGCGGTGCGCAAGGTGGTGGGCGCCATCGGCCGGGTCCAGGATCAAGCCACGGAACTCAAGACGAACATGGGCGAGCTGGCCAAGGCCGCGGACGGCATCGGACGGATCATCGGCGTGATCAACGACATCGCGGACCAGACCAACCTTCTGGCCCTGAACGCTGCCATTGAGGCGGCCCGGGCCGGGGACGCCGGACGCGGCTTCGCCGTGGTGGCCGACGAGGTGCGCAAACTGGCCGAAAAGACCATGGTCGCCACCAAGGAAGTGGAACAGGCCATCCATGGCATCCAGTCCGTGACCCAGGTCAACGCCCAGAGCGTGGATCAGTCCGTGACCATCATCCAGGACGCCACGGGCCTGGCCAACGATTCCGGCAAGACCCTGGAGCGGATCGTCGAGCTGGTGGCGGACACATCGGATCAGGTCAGCTCCATCGCCGCGGCCAGCGAGGAACAGTCCGCGGCCAGCGAGGAAATCAATCGGGCCATTTCCGAGGTCAACCAGGTTGCCGACGAAACCGCAGCGGGAATGGACGAGTCGGCCTCGGCGGTGAACGAGTTGGCTGAACAGGCTCAGGAACTGCAACGTCTGGTGGAGGTCATGGCCAAGGGGTAGAGGCTATTGCTTGACACGGCTCTTCCGTGCCGTACGCTGAATGTCCTAACCGCGTAGAGAGACGATGCACCTGCACCGTGCACCGACGGCAATCATGAAGCACCGGTTCTTTTCGATGAACGACAGGAGGACGTATGAGCATAAATTCCCGCCTGGCCTTGACTATAGGGGGAGTCATTCTTGTCGCCGCCTTGATCACGATTCTCTTTGTGAATGCCAGAATGAAAGAGCATGCCTTGCGGGAAGCCCAAGACAAGGCCCAGGTGATTCTGGATTCCAGGCTGGCCGTACATACCTACTTCTCGCATCAACTCAAGCCGATCCTGTTTGACTTCGCCGCGACGAACGCGCCTGAACTGGGCGAACAGTTCGAACCGGTATGGATGTCCTCATCATATGCCGTGCGTGAAATGGAAGAGTACTTTAAAGGATTGCATGACATTCCTTATTATTACAAGGAGGCGGCGATCGACGCGCGTCACCCGGACAACGAAGCCGACGCCCTGGAGCGGGAGTTCATTAAAAGGCTGAACCGGGACGACGAACTGGATCTTCTGTCTGAAATCCGGATATTCGACGGTGAACCCTACTTCACCGTTCTGCAACGCGGCGAAACCATGGAAGCAACATGTCTTCGTTGCCACTCCGAACCGGAGCGTGCCCCGCGGGGCATGGTGGAAGCTTACGGCTCGGAGCGCAGCTTTCATCGGACAGAGGACGAGGTCGTCTCAGCCGTGTCCATTCGGATTCCTCTTGAGGCGGCATACACCTCCGTCAATCAACTCACCTTGCAGT
The DNA here is from genome assembly GCF_000519265.1 of Desulfonatronum lacustre DSM 10312. Classification (NCBI taxonomy): domain Bacteria; kingdom Pseudomonadati; phylum Thermodesulfobacteriota; class Desulfovibrionia; order Desulfovibrionales; family Desulfonatronaceae; genus Desulfonatronum; species Desulfonatronum lacustre. The sequence continues at coordinate 3,018,700 of NZ_KI912608.1, read as the reverse complement.
TGGCCATTGCGTTCGGGACCGTACTCGTGGGCCTTTTCTGCGTGACCGTGATCCTGAACAAACGCTGGATATTCAATCCGTTGGGGTATCTTCGCGACAAGGCCCAGGCCATTGCCACGGACCCCGCGCACCTGGGAGAGCAGATCAAGCCGCCAAAAGGCACGGAACTGGTCGACCTCGCCAACACGTTCAACAGCATGTCCAAAGCTCTCCAAATTGAACGAAACGAACTTGAAGATCGTGTTCGCCGACGGACGATGGAACTTGAAACGTCCAATGCCAAGCTGCGAAGAGAAATGGCTGAACGCGAACAGGCCGAAGAGATGATCAGGCTGGTCAACCAGCAGTTGCGGATATCCAATGAGGACAAAGACAGACTCTTTTCCATTATCGCCCATGACCTGAAATCCCCTTTGACCGGACTGATGACCTCAACACAGATGCTTGCCGAGGATATTGATGTCTTTTCCGAACAGGAGGTAACCCGTCTGGCTTCAGAGTTGCACAAAAACACAAACCACATGATGGCTCTGCTTGATGATCTGATGCAATGGGCGCGCATGGGTCAAGGCAACATGGAGTTTATCCTTGAGCCATCCAGTATGCATGAACTGGCGAGCATCAGCCTGAATTCGACCCAGGGCGTGGCCGACCAGAAGGACATCTCCATCATCATTGATATCCCCCGCGACATGACGGCCATGATCGACAAGCCGATGATCAACACCGTCATTCGCAATCTGCTCTTCAATGCCGTGAAATTCACGCCCCGTGGCGGAGAAATTCTCGTCACGGCCCGACAAGAAGGCGACGTTATTCAGATGGCCGTGAAGGATAGCGGTATCGGCATAAACAAGGAAAAGCTGTCGAACCTCTTCACCATTTCCAGGGACAAGCGCCAGCTTGGGACGGAAGGCGAAAAGGGTACCGGCCTCGGCCTGGTCATCTGCAAACAGTTCATCGAAAAGCACGGTGGTCGAATCTGGATGGAAAGCAAACCAGGACAGGGAACGACCGTTTTTTTTACGCTGCCAAAAGGGCGGGCATGACCTCGTGTAGCAACCATCACAAAGAGATGCGGCATGAAGCAAGTGGACATGAGTCATGCGGACGGGGTCGCCGTTGAGTCGACGGGAGGCATGACATCCGTCGCGTCGCGCCTGATCGTGGCGTTGCTCCTTATCGGCTTGGTCGTATGGATCGGCCTGGGCGTTGCGCAGCGGATGCAAGCGCGTCTGCATCCGGAACCGGCCCGAATCCCTCCGCCCATTGCCGTGGAGGTCATGTCCGTTCAAACCGCGCCCTTCGTCCTGACCCGGGAGTATCAGGGCACGGTGGAGGCGGACACGCGAGCCGTGGTCTCGGCCAGGGTTCCGGGCAAGGTGCTTGCCTTCGCCTTGCGGGAAGGTCAGGCCGTATCCCGGGGCGCGGAGCTCGTCCTCCTGGACGACACGGAATCGCGCCGGGAGGTGGAGCGCCTGATGGCTTTGGAGGAACGGATCGCCGGGGAGCTGGACCTGGCGCAGACCACCTTGCTGCGGGAAAACGAACTCTTCCGCCAGGACGGCATCGCCCAGGCGGCCCTGGATGCTGCGCGGCAGCGCGTACACGCCTTGCAAGCCCAGGCCCGTGAGGCACGAGCCGCTCTGGATCTTGCCCGGGCCAAGGTCGACTATGCCCGTGAGCAGGCTCCTTTTGCCGGACTCGTGCAGGAAGTGTTCGTGCACGAAGGGGAGTTCGTCGGCATCGGAGCGCCCCTGATCGCGTTGACCAGCCAGGAACGGCTTAAGGCCGTGGTGGCTGTATCCCAGGGCGATGCGTCCGACATTCATGCCGGGCAACCCGTGTCCCTGGGCGTTCCGGCAGTGGGCCAAACCTGGCCCAGCCGGGTAGAGCTGGTGCATCCGACCCTGGACCCGGCCACACGTAATCTGACCCTGAGCGCTTTTTTTCCTCCGGACGCATCGACCGGTCACCCCGGCGGGACCGTGCGTCCCGGCATGGCCGTGCGCGCCGTGCTGGAGCACACGGACGAAGAGGAGGTGATCCTGATCCCGGCTAGGGCCATCCACCGAGGGCAGACTTCGGCCAGGGCCTTTGTCGTGGAAGGCGGGGTCGCCGTGCGCCGGGATCTTGAGCTGGGTCCATCCCGGCAGGGCTGGGTTCAGGTGCTGTCCGGTCTGGCTCCCGGCGAGAGGTTGATCACCACCTTTAATCCTCGATTGGCCACGGGAGAGGCGGTCTTTGTTGCTTCAGAACCCGGAGAAGCTCGAGAGCCGAAAGCGCCCCAGGAGCCCGAGGGAGGAAGGTGACCATGCGTTGGCCGGAGCTGGTCTTGCGGCACAAACACGCTGTCCTCGCCCTGCTCGCGGCCGTGATGATCCTGGGCGTCCAGGCGCGATTCCAGCTTCCGGTCCAATTGTTTCCGGACACCAACCCGCCCACGGTGACCGTGATCACCGAATACCCCGGCATGGCCGCCGAAGACGTTGACCTAGACCTGACCAAGTTGCTGGAGGAGGAATTCACCGGACTGGACGGCGTGACGCGGATCAGTTCCACCAGCCAGACCAATCTGTCCGTGATCCGCCTGGAATTCCAGTACGACAGGGTCTCGGCCCTGGCCGCGGTGGATGTCCAGAACGCGGTCGGCCGCGTGCGTCGCGACCTGCCCGCCGCCGTGGGCGAGCCCCAGGTGCTGGAATTTTCCACATCGGACAAGCCCATCATCACCGTGGCCCTGAGCTCGCCGGGCACGCCCCCTGAAATACCATTGGACGAGGTGCGGGAACTCGCGGACAACGAAATCCGGGAACGCATCCAGCGTCTTCCCGGCATCGCCGCGGTGGACGTCTTCGGCGGGTCCAAACGCGAGCTGCACGTGGCCGTGCATCGGGACCGGCTGGAGTCCCTGGGGCTGGATTTCGACCACGTTGTCCGCACTCTGCGAAACTGGAACATTTCCGCTCCGGGCGGACGCATCGAGCACGGCGGGCTGGAAAGCGTGATCCGGTTCGAGGAGCCGATCCGCGGCCCCGAGGACGCCCGCGGTCTGGTTCTTGTCGCCAAGGGCGATCAGCGGGTTTTCCTGGGCGACGTGGCCGACGTGCGGTTCCGGCCCGGAGAGGATCGCTCCGCCTTTCGCCATGACGGCCGACCGGCCATCGCCGTGCAGGTGATCAAGCGCGACGAGGCCAACACCGTGGAAACGGCCCGGCTGGTGCGCGAGGCCCTGGCCGAGTTACGCCTGGGCCACCCCGGGGTGGACATGGCCGTTGCCGGGGATGATTCGGAGTTCACGGAACGGGTCATCGCGGACATGACCCGCACGGTGTTTTTCGCCGTGCTCCTGACCGTGCTCATCGTGTTCCTGTTTCTGGCCAATCTGCGCCAAGCAGCGATCATCGCTCTGTCCATCCCCACGGCCTTCCTGGCCACGTTCTCCCTGATGCAGCTGGCCGGGCTGGATCTGAACATGGTCACCATGTCCGCCCTGGTTCTGGCCATCGGGCTGCTGGTGGACGACGGCATCGTGATCCTGGAGAATATTCACCGCCAAATGGCCGTGCTGGGCAAGGCCCCGCGAACCGCGGCCGTGGACGGCGTGTCGGAGTTGTTCGCCGCCAAGCTGGGAGGAACCCTGACCACCCTGGGCGTGCTCCTGCCGTTGATGTTTCTGGGCGGCTTCATCGGCAAGATGTTCGGCCCGTTGTCCATGACTCTGGCCTTTGCCCTGGCCTCGTCTTTTTTCATATCCGTGACCCTGATCCCCCTGCTGGGCGCGTACTGGCTCAAGCCGCCCCGCGAAACGGGCTTTCAGGCCGGGCTGGGCGCGATTTTGACCCGCTGGTTTTCCGGCGTGCGCGTCCTGTACCTGGCCGGTCTGCGGTCCTCCCTGCGCCATCCCCGGCTGACCCTGATCCTGGCCGCGGCCTTGCTGATCGCCGGGCTGGCCATGCTGCGCCTGTCCGGCAGCGAGATGCTGCCTCGGTTCGACTCGGGCAGTTTCCGGGTGCTGGTGGATCTCGCGCCGGGCACTCCACTGGAAGACACTCTACGGGCCGTGAACGTGGCGGAACGGTTTCTGGTGGACAATCCCGTCGTCCTGCGCACCACGCTGCGCGCCGGACACGAAGTCGGCGCCCGGGCCATGGGGGACCGCGGGGCCATGGGCGTGAACCAGGCCGAATTCGCCGTGGACCTGACCCCACGCACCGAGCGTCTGGAAAGCCAGTGGCAGATCATGGACCAGGTCCGCCGCATTCTGGAACGCACCCCCGGCGTGACCCTCGGGGTGCCCAAGGAAATGGGCGGCACGGCCAGGGCCTCCACCAGCGCCTCCATCGTCGTGCGCGTTTCGGGCAACGATCCGGTCCTGCTGGATCGAACCGCGAAAGAACTGCTGCGCCACCTGGGCGGCGTCCCCGGAATTTCCGACCTGTACGCGAACTGGAGCCTGGACACGCCGCAAATCAAGGTCCATCTGGACCATCAACGGGTCGCGGAACTGGGCCTGACCGGAAGCCAGGCCGCCCGCATCGCGCATCAGGCCCTGGACGGCCAAGTGGCCACGAACCTGCGTCAATCCCCGCGCCGTGACCTGGACATCGTGGTGCGCTATGCCCATGCGAATCGGCAACACCTGGAAGACCTGGAAAACATCCTGCTGAACACGCCCCGCGGCCCGGTTCCGCTGCGTGAAATCGCTCGGCTGGAGCACGGTTTGGGGCCGCGCATCCTGACCCGGGAAAACGGACAACGCACCGTGGAGGTGCATGGATTTCATTTCGGACGCCCGCTTTCCGAAGTGGTCGCAGACGTCTCCGCCCGGTTGCGGGAGTTCACTCCCCCACCCGGGTATCAGACGGTTCTGGCTGGTGAGCAGAGCGATTTCGCGGAAGCCCGCGCACGCATGCTGCGCGCCTTGGCCCTGGCCGGATTGGCCGTGTATCTGATCCTGGTGATCCAGTTTTCCAGCTTCAAGCACCCCCTGACCGTGATGTCCGCCATTCCCCTGCAGTTCACAGGGGTCGGCGCGGCCTTGATCATTGCCGGAAAATACGTGTCCATGCCCGCGCTTTTGGGCATCATCTTGCTGGTGGGCATCGTGGTGAACAACGCCATCATCCTGCTGGACCTGGCCCGCGGCAGAATTCAGGACGGCCTGGAACCTGAGGAAGCCGTCATCGAGGCAGTGAGCACCCGATTTCGGCCGATCATGATGACCAGTCTGTCCACCATCGCGGGCATGCTCCCCCTGGCCTTGGAAATGGCCGTGGGCGCGGAGCGGTTTTCTCCCATCGCCACCGTGATCATCGGCGGCGTCACCGCCTCCACGGTCCTCACCCTGATCGTCATCCCGACCTTGTTCGTGGCTCTGGAGAAAAGAGATTCCCAAAAATGAACGGCGTGATAACGCGGTGCCCCATATCAAGCCCGAAGAAGGCGGGCATCCCGGCCATGTTTGCCATGGTTTGGCATACGACTCAACTATTTGATATCGTTGGTGATTTTTGTCAAAAAATCCAATACTCTCAAGCGGCTTTGGAGCTTTTTGACATAGATCAAGGCGCGACGTACGAACTACTGTATAACTGGAATCGTGTTCGACGAAAGACCCTTTCACCAACCATAGATTCAGAGGAGGCGGATCATGACCATGTTTTGTTACCAGTGTGAACAGACGGCCAAGGGACAGGGATGCGAAAAGGTCGGCGTGTGCGGCAAACAGCCGGACGTTGCCGCGTTGCAGGACTTGCTGGTGTATGCGCTGCAAGGGCTGGGACTGGTGGCCCATGAGGGCCGCAAGGTGGGCGTGAAGAGCGCCGAGGCCGATGCCTTTGCCTGTGAGGCGCTGTTTTCCACGTTGACCAACGTGGACTTCGATCCGGAGCGGTTCGTGCCCCTGATCAAGCAGGCCGTGGCCTATCGCGAGGAGCTGCGGGCCAGGGTCAAGGCCGCGGGCGGCGTCGCGGAATTCGATTCACCCGAATCCGCGTTTGAACCCGCCCCGAGCATGGACGGACTGGTCCACCAGGGCGAAGAGCACGGGCTGCACAACGACAAGGTGACCGACCCGGACAAGCGCTCCCTGAAGCACACCCTGTTGTTCGGCATCAAGGGAGTCTCGGCGTACGCGGATCATGCCCGCATTCTCGGGCAAACGGACGACTCCGTCTACGCCTTCATTCATGAAGCCCTGGCCACCATGACCCGCACGGATCTGGAGCTGCAGGACTGGCTGGGCCTGGTGCTGCGCTGCGGCGAAGTCAACCTGAAAACCATGGAAATTTTGGATGCGGCCAATACCGGCGCCTACGGCGACCCGGTTCCCACGTCCGTTCCCCTGGGGCCGAAAAAGGGCAAGGCCATCCTGGTTTCGGGTCACGACCTGAAGGATCTGGAAGAGTTGCTCAAGCAGACCGAAGGCAAGGACATCACCATCTACACTCACGGTGAAATGCTCCCGGCCCACGGTTATCCCAAGCTGAAGGCCTACCCGCACTTTCATGGCCACTACGGCACGGCCTGGCAGAACCAGCAGAAGGAATTCAGCGCTTTTCCCGGGGCCATTCTGATGACCACCAACTGCATCCAGCGCCCTCAGGAAAGCTATAAGGGCAACATCTTCACCACCGGTCTGGTGGGCTTTCCCGGAGTGCAACACGTCAAAAACGGAGAGTTCGGCCCGGTGATCGCCAAGGCCCTGGAAATGCCCGGCTTCACCGAGGAAGGTCCCGACAAGACCGTGATGACCGGCTTTGCCCGCAACGCGGTGCTTTCCGCGGCGGACAAGGTTATCGACCTGGTCAAGAACAAGAAGATTCGGCACTTCTTCCTGGTGGCCGGCTGCGACGGGGCCAAGCCCGGCCGCAACTACTACACCGAGTTCGTGGAAAAGGTCCCGTCGGACTGCGTGGTCCTGACCCTGGCCTGCGGCAAGTTCCGTTTCTTCGACAAGGATCTGGGCGCCATCGACGGCCTGCCCAGGCTGCTGGACATGGGCCAGTGCAACGACGCCTACTCGGCCATCCAGGTGGCCGTGGCCCTGTCCAAGGCCTTCGGCGTGGGCGTGAACGAGCTGCCCCTGTCCCTGGTCCTGTCCTGGTACGAGCAAAAGGCCGTGGCCATCCTGCTGACCCTGCTGCACCTGGGCATCCAGGACATCCGCCTCGGACCCTCACTGCCGGCCTTCACCTCGCCCAACGTGCTCCAGGTCCTGGTGGACACCTTCAACATCAAACCCATCACCACCCCGGACGAAGACCTGAAGACCATTCTCGGCTAGCTGGGGGGCGAGGAAACTGAGTGAAAGGGGGGCGCAACGCCCCCTTTTTTGTTTTTGGTTACGTTTTGGGCATCCAGAGAAAACAATTCCTTTTTCCAAACTTGACCCAGGTCAAGGCGGCCGAATCCTCAATGCGGCATACAGGACGCACGCGCACGGGAAGCACGTCCGGCGCGATCGCCAACCGCGACAACAAGGAGAGCCGAACCATGACGACGCACCTGAAAGAAATGAGAGATATCGTACGCATCGACGAAGACCTGTGCGACGGCTGCGGCATCTGCGTGCCCGGCTGCGCCGAAGGGGCCATTGAAATCATTGACGGCAAGGCCAGATTGGTGGCCGAGAAATACTGCGACGGACTGGGCGCCTGTCTGGGCACCTGCCCCAAGGACGCCATCACGGTCGTCAAACGCGAGGCCGACGCGTTTGACGAGGAAGCCGTGGAGGAGCGGCTGCACGAACTCAAGGCCGCGGAGCAGGCGCAAGCCGACCCGAAGCCGAAAGCGGCCCCAACCCTGGGCTGCGGATGCCCCGGCTCGGCCATGGCCACCTTTGCCCCGGCCAAGCCCGCGCCCAGCGTTTCCGCGGCCGCTTCAGGCCCGCGTTCCACGGATCAACCGGTCTCGGCCCTGACCCACTGGCCGGTCCAGATTCGGCTGATCCCCCCGCACGCACCGTTTTTGAAGGGCGCGAACCTGCTGGTGGCCGCGGATTGCGCTCCGGCCGCCTACCCGGCCCTGCACCAGGAACTGCTGCCCGGCAAGGTGATCATGCTCGGCTGCCCCAAGTTCGACGACGCCCAAAGCTATGTCGAGCGCTTCGTCGACATCTTCAACCAGGCCGGGATCAACAGCATCACCGTGTTGTCCATGGAAGTGCCCTGCTGCGCCGGGCTGGCCGAAATCGTCCGCCGGGCCCTGCTCGTCTCCGGCAAACACATTCCGTACCAGGAAATCGTGATCACCCGCCAAGGCCGAGTAGCTCCTCAAGGCAGGGCGGAGTTCAAGGGCATGCAGCCTTTGTAAGAGCGAGTGCAGCTACTCAGCACGAAGTAATTCTATTGCCGGGGTCGGAATCGGAATCGGGATCGAAAACGCTGGGATGCGTTCCAAATTCTTCTTGTTTCGATTCCGACTCCGATACCGATAGCGACCCCGACCCCGATTGCCGGAGCAAGAGGGGACACAAGATGTGCTGAGGAGATACAACACCTTTAAACCAAGGAGTACCGTCATGAAGAAGATCAATCTGTTCGAAGCCAATGGCTTCAACGACCTGGGGCTGAGCAAGTTTCTGGTGCACGATTCCCCCTACTTCAAAATCCTGAACTTCAACTTCAAGGCCGGGCAGCAACTGCCCATCCATTCCCACGACATTGAAGGTCAGCTTTCGATCCTGATCGTTGAAGGCGAAGGGGAATTCCTGGCCAAGGACGGAACCCTCCCGGCCAAGCCCGGCGACGTCCTGGTCTGCGACATCAGCGTGCCCCACGGCATCAAGGCGACCACGGACATGCGGACCTTGGTGACCATCGCTCCGCCGATTTGATGAATTCCATCACCAGTGAACAAATAAACGGGCCGGACTTTTCAGTCCGGCCCGTTTATTTGTGATCGCCTGGAGGCCGAATCGGAATCGACGGATTCAGCTGCTGGTATCCAGCACCAAGGCCTCGGCAAAGAGGCGGAACCAACAGGGTGGAGGTGCATTCCACGATTACCGCGGGGTCGGGGAAGTGGTTGTCAACCAGCTGGGCCGGCTGAGCACGAGGACGATTTTCGCGGCCATTGCCTGTTTGATGGGAAACGGATAAGATTTCAAGTTTGGCGCGCCACAAGGGGAAACGCTCCTTGTGGCTTTTTTTACCCGGAACAGCGGTCACGGACTCTTCGGAGCGACGTGACCCTCAGAAGGATCGTTATGAACACCGAAACCATCCAGGCCGGCAGTTCGGTCGAATCGGCATGTCGCAAATGCAAAACCGTCACGGACCACCATGTGGTGGTCATGATCGATGAAAAAATCGGCAAGGTGCAATGCAAGGTGTGTGGAGGGCAACACGCTCACCGCCCCCCCAAGGCGCCCCCTGCTCCCAAAGCCGCCGCCCAGCCCAAAGCACCGGCTGAAAAAAAGCCCAGGGCTTCAGCGACCAAGAAACCCGCGGGTCCCAAAAAGCCCTCTCCCGAGGCCCTGGCCCTTTGGGAAGGCAAGATCGCCGCAACTGCCCCGGCGGACGTCAAGCCCTACGCCATGACCGCGGCCTTTGAGGACGGCGACGTCATCAGCCACTCGGTTTTCGGCCCGGGGTACGTTCAGCGGTTCATCAAGCCGAACATGATCGAAGTGCTGTTCGAGGACGGCTTGAAAATGCTGCGGTGTTGCGCCGAAGCGCCCGAAGCCTCTGGAAAGTCCTGATCCGACCGCCGGGAGCCTTCCGTAGCGGCGCACCGCCGCTTTCGCACCCTCATGTCACCCGTCAGCGATCCTTCCGTCCCGCTTCCCGCGCGCGCCACCGAGAACAATCCCTCGCCAGGCCCGCCAGGAAGCCCTCCAAGCGGACCGGCTGATCCGACGGCATCTTACGACCCGGCCTCCTCCCGCAAGATCCTCGCGGTATTGTGGGTGCTGCTCTTCGCCACCTGGAGCCAATTCATGATCGTGGCTCCGTTGCTGCCCCAGATCAGTGTCCGCCTTGCTGTTCCGGAGGTCCATCTGGGCTGGCTGATTTCCGGGTACGCCATCTCCATGGGCGTCTGCACCCTGTTTTGGGGGCCCATTTCCGACCGCCTCGGGCGCAAGCGCCTGTTGATGCTGGCCAGCGGCCTGATGGCCCTGGTGCTCTTCGCCCATTGGTGGGCCCACTCCTACTCGGCCATGCTCCTGATGCGGGTCCTGGCCGGAACCGTCGGCGGCGCCCTGACCACCGGGACTCTGGCCGCGGTTGGGGACTACATCCCTCCGTCCCATCGCGGATGGGCCACGGGCTGGATCATCAGCGGCTTCGCCGCCGGACAGATCTTCGGGGTCCCGGCCGGGGCCTTTCTCTCCGGGGTCATGGACGACCGCCTGCCCTTCGTCTTGCTGGGGCTGCTCATGACCGCAGCGGGCTGGCTGGCCTGGCGCTGGATGCCGACCCTGCCGCCCACCCCGTCCATCTCCTGGCCGGCAATGCTCAGGGACATGCGCCGGCATCTGACGACTCCCCGGTTGCTGGCCGGGTGCGGGGTTGGAGTCTGTCTTTTCGGCGGCATGGGGTTGTTCGTCCCGTTCTTTCCATTATGGATGGAGCGCTCCCTGCTGCTGACCAGCCAGCAAGTAGCCTGGGTCTTTTCCATCGGCGGCGTGGCCGTGGTGATCAGCAGCGTGGTCATGGGCCGGCTCTCGGACCGGATCGGGCGCTCCGGCTTGATCATCTTCGGCTCCCTGGGAGTGGGGCTGTTCATGCTCGTCAGTCCGTTGCTGCTCCATTGGCCCGGCGGTGCGTACCTGCTCTTCGCCCTGATCATGGGTTGCGCCGCGGCCCGGGGCAGCGCCTTTCGGGCCCTGCAAACCGAACTGGTTCCCGCCGGAGAACTGGGCCGCTACCTGAGCCTGTCCGCGTCCCTGGAAAACATCGGATACGCCGCGGGCAGCGCCTTGGCCGGCCTGCTCTACGTGTCTTTCGGCTTCTCCGCCATCGCGGCGGCCTCGGCCATGACCGGCCTGATCGTCCTGGTGCTCGTCCGCGGGTTTCTCCGGCCCAATTGACGGTTCGGACAACGGATCAGATAACGGTTTGGGGCACGTTTTCATCGGCCACGATGTTGAACATTCGCCTTGTTCGGGTTAACCATGCCGGGGACGGTAGGAAAGCCGGACGTGGGCGCGCCGCCCGAGCCTTTCACAGGGCCTCCCACCGCATCGACATCAGAACCAGAAGAAAGGAGCTATCCATGGACGACGCATCGCGCAAGGACGGCATGTTTCACGAAATGGAGCGGGAACCCGAGGAGCAACGCCGAGACGGTAAATGGCGGGCGGCCAGGGATCTGGTCCGCCGCGCCTGGATTGAGGCGCCCGCGTTCAAGGCCAGGCTGGAGGGCGTTGGGCTGACGCCGGAGGACATCGATTCTCCGCAAGACTGGTCCCGTATTCCGGTGCTGCGCAAGAAGCAGTTGATCGACCTGCAATGCTCCGGTCCGCGTCTGGGCGGGCTGCTGACCACGGACCTGGGCGATCTGCGCCGACTCTACTTTTCCCCCGGACCCATCGCCGACCCCGAAGGCCCTGGCCGGGATTTTTGGGGTTGGACCGAGGCGTTTTACGCCGCGGGTTTTCGCAAGTCCGACCTGGTGCAGATGACCTTCGGCTATCATCTTACTCCGGCCGGACTGATGCTGGAGGAGCCGCTCCGCGAACTTGGCTGCGCCGTAATCCCGGCCGGACCGGGCAATACCATGCAGCAGGTGGAGATCATGACCGCTTGGCCGGTGACCGGGTTCGTGGGCATGGCCAGCTTTTTGAAAGTCATCCGGGACAAGGCAGTGGGGCAGGGCAAGGACCCGCGTCGGGACTTCCAGCTCAAAACCGCCTTCGTGGCCGCCGAACGGCTGACCGAGTCCGTGCGCCAGGACCTGGAAAGCAGTTTCGGCATGCTGGTCCGTCAGGGGTACGGCACCGCGGATTTGGGCTGCATCGCCTACGAGTGCCCGGCCCTTGGCGGGATGCACCTGTCCTCGCGCTGTCTGGTGGAAATCTGCGACCCAAAAACCGGCGAGCCGCTTCCAGCCGGCGAGATCGGCGAGGTGGTGGTCACCCCGTTCAATCCCGTGTATCCGCTGATTCGCTTCGCCACCGGGGACCTTTCCCGGCTGGTCACCGAACCTTGCGCTTGCGGACGCACCGCCCCCAAACTGGCCGGCATCCTGGGCCGGGCCGACGACACGGCCAAGGTCAAGGGACAGTTCATCTATCCGCACCAGGTGGCCCAGGCCATGTGCCGTATCCCGCCCGTGGCCCGGTGGCAGGTGGTGGTGTCCAACCCCAAGGGCAAGGACCGCCTGGAACTGCGGGTGGAGCTCAGCGAGGCCGTGGAACCGGAAAAAATCCAGGCCGTGTTCCAGGAAGGGTTGAAGCTGCGCCCGGAAGTAAGAATTCTCGGCGACGGTGAAAGGCTGGGTGAAAATGCTCCGCCTTTGGTGGATGAACGGACGTATGAAGATGGGAAGTAGAACGTGGTCCGCGGCCGAAACCCCATCGGCCCGGTGCATCGCCCCCGGGTGCTTGCCAGACGAATTGAGCCGGTCTAAGAGTTCCCGAACCGGTTTTCCCCTGAGGAGGGACGCATGGAAGACGCCGCCAACCTGACCAGCTTTGCCTCGGTCATGCTCATTTTTATTTCCGCGGCCTTTACGGACAATATTCTTCTGACCCGTTTCCTGGGCATGTGCTCGGTCCTGGGCGTGTCCAAGAAAGTGGACACCAGTCTGGGACTGGGGGCGGCGGTGATTTTCGTGACCACCTGCACCTCGGGGCTGAATTATCTCGTCTACAGGTATCTGCTGGTGCCCCTGGAGCTGGAGTATTTGCGACTGATCGTGTTCATCGTGGTCATCGCCGCTTTCGTCCAGTTCGTGGAAATGGTCGTGGAACGCATCTCCGAGGGGCTCTACAACGCCCTGGGGATATTCCTGCCGTTGATCACGGTCAACTGCGCCATCCTCGGCGTCTCGCTGTTCATGCTGGGCACGCCCTACAACCTGCTCCAGACCTTGGCTTACGGGGCCGGAGCCGGCACGGGCTGGGCCCTGGCCATCGCCATCATCGGCGGCATCCGCGAGAAGATCAACGAGCAAGCCCTGCCCCGCGGACTGGCCGGGCCGGGGATCACCCTGATCGTCATCGGGATCATGTCCCTGGCCTTTGTCGGATTTTCCGGCATGATCCGGATTTAACGACGACGTCCAGAACCGAAACGACGCCACGAACACGGCGCTTCCTCCCAACCTCCATCCACACGACGTTTTATGTTCGCTTCCATCGGTCTCGCCGTCGGCTTTCTGTCCGGCATGACCCTCCTGCTGGCCATCCTGCTCGTCTTTGCCGAACGCCGCATCCTGAACTACGGCCCCTGCACCCTGGACATCAACGACGGCAAGAAGTCCCTGTTGGTCACCGGCGGTTCCTCCCTGCTCTCCAGTCTGGCCGACAACGACATCTTCATTCCCTCGGCCTGCGGCGGACGGGGCAGTTGCGCTTACTGCAAGGTCAAGGTCCTGGACGGCGGAGGGATGGTCAGTCCGGTGGAAGAGCCCTACCTGACACCCGAGGATCTCAAGGCCAACGTCCGACTGTCCTGTCAGGTCAAGGTCCGCGGAGACATCAAGCTGGCCATCCCGGACGAACTGTTCCTGGCCAAGCGCTTCCAGGGCAAGCTGGTGCACAAGCGCAAGCTGACCTACGACGTGGTGGAACTGCGCATCGCCTTGAACCAGCCGGAATCCATCGACTTCGTCGCGGGGCAGTACATCCAGCTGGAGTCGCGGGAGTACGCGGGCCGCGACGCGGTCATGCGCGCCTACTCCATCTCCTCCATCCCCTCGGACAACCGCCATGTGGAAGTGATCATCCGCAAGGTGCCCGATGGTATCTGCACCACCTGGGTTTTCGACCTTCTTGAGGAAGGGGAGGAGGTTTTCTTGAGCGGTCCCTTCGGCGACTTCAAGCTCTCCGACACCAAGGCCCCGGCGGTATTTCTGGCCGGAGGCAGCGGCATGGCCCCGATCTGGAGTATTCTGCGAGACATGCGCGAACGCGGAGACGACCGTGAGGCGATCTACTTTTTCAGCGGCCGCAATCAGGACGACCTGTTCTTCACCGAGGAACTCTTCGCCCTGGAAAAGGAGCTGCCCAACTTCCGCTACGTGCCTTGCCTGACCAGGGAAGATCCCGATTCCGACTGGAAGGGTGAACGCGGCCGCATCCCCGCGGTCCTGCCCAAGTACATTTCGGACGCCACGGCCTACGAAGCCTACCTTTGCGGCTCCTCCAACCTCATCGACGCCTGCGTCGACGCCATGAAACAGCGCGGCCTTCAGGAACCGAACATTTTCTACGACAAGTTTGAGTAGCTGATCACCGTCCACCACATCTTCGACACCCACTCCCCACAGGGCCCTCCCCGAGCCGGGGCACCTCGCGAAGGATCGCTCCATCCTCGCCCGCATTTTTCACGCCATTCGACGTGTTCCTGACGTACGGACTCCACATCTTTGCTTGAACACGATCCTCATCTTGCCGTCGCGAAACGGTGGTTGACATGGCTGGCTGGCAGCGACTAACAACTGCCAGCTATTCATGAACAACCTCGAAATTGAGGTCGTCATGACCGCGGTTTCCGTGCCGAGGGGCCCTTCGCCAAGGGTCAAAACCCCCGGCACGGCGTCGGCAATGTATCCAGAAAGCCCCTTTTCCGCGCCACTCTATTGTTCAACGGAGAACACCGTCATGCATCGAATGATCATCGCCGTCCTGGGGATTTTCACCCTGCTGCTCGCCCTAGCGGTACAGCCAGCCTTCGCGTTCGAGGACCTCCTTTCAAAAAGAGCGACCACTCCGCAGCGTGAGTCGGTTCCAGCTCATGATTTCGGCGACAACGACCCCAACGTCATCGTGGCCCTGGGTGACAGCATCACCGCCGGATACCCCTTCGTAACGCAGGAAGAGACGTACCCGGCCCAATTGCAGGCACTGATCGGAAGAACAGTGGTCAATGGGGGCTCCGGGGGCGCACGCGCTTATCATGGCGTGCAAGTCACCGACTATTTTCTGCGGCGCTTCAAACCCGGTTACGTCTTGATCATGTACGGCGCCAACGACGTCATGGAACGATCCGCTCACACTATTGCCAACGATTTGTTAACCATTGCCCGGAAGGCAACGGAGAACAAATCCATACCCGTCATGTCTACGATCACCCCGGTGGACGGACCAAAAATCGGCAGAAAAAACGCCATCCTCAACCTGAACGAAGTCATCAAAGCCAGAGCCGCTGAGTTCGGCTATCTCGTGGCCGACGTGGCCCCGGTCCTTGGCTGGGAAGGCCAGTACCTCCTCCCCGACGGACTGCACCCCAACAGCGCCGGAATGGAAATCATCGCTCAAACCTTTTACGAAAAAATTCTTGAAGCGGAGAACGAAAACGGCGGTGGCGGTGGCGGCGGCTGCACCATTGCCGCTCATGACCGACTCACTGGAGATTGGTTGATCGTGCTCGCGAGCCTGTTCGCGCTTTTCTTCCTTGGCCGACGTGGTCGAAATACGTACCCGGCGAGAAGCGCGAGGTTTTCACTGGCCAAGCGCAATAAATGAATGCGTCGGCAGGGCGACCAGGCAGTCGGAGTGGATAGCACGAGACCTCCGAAGGGCGGGAACGACGGAAGATTTTTTGTCTTCAGTTCAACGACATGGTCAACCAGGCCGGCAGTTTCCGCCAAGCCGTACGCATTTCAGCGCGGATACGCAGCGCTTGCGTCTCGTGCATGGCCACCAGGGCCCAGAAGTCCGGACCGTGATTCATGATTCGGGTGTGGCAGAGTTCATGGACCAGGACGTAGCGGGTCCAGGTACGGGGCAGGAAAAGCAGTTTGCAATTCAGGCTTATGCGCCCGTGACGGGAGCAGCTTCCCCACCGCGTGCGCTGGTCGCGGACGGTGACCCTGGAAAAGGGCATCCGCAGTTCACGCGCCAGTTCGCCCAGCCAACCCGGCAACACGGCGGCGGCCTTGGCGCGGACCCAGGCCCGAAGCGCTTGGGCGCGGTCTTCGTGTCGGCCCGACTCCGGCCCGCAAACCTGGAGCACACCTTGGGTCGCGACGCGCACCCGGGTCGACGATGGCGCTTGATTCACATCCGGACCGGCATATCGGACATCCCAGCGTTCATTTAAGGCCGGAAGATGGATACATCCCGGCAACGCGAGATTCCCGGCCCGCGCCGTGCGTTCCTGTTGTGCGAACCGATGCAGATGGCGGGCGATCCAGCGGGATTTGGTCTGGATCAGTCGCTCCAGATCCTCGCGAGGCGGAACCGCCCCGGCGGGCACGATCACCACCATGCCCTCGGCGGCGGACAGCCTGAGCCGGATTCTTCGGGCGCGACCGGACTCCTGAATCCGGTAAGGACAGGACCGCCCGTCGGCCAGTTCAACGCGCTGCATGCTTCCCATCATAGCCCAGTCCACCCCAGGTGTCATCGCGAAAGGGCAGGGGCCGCGGAACGAGCAGTCCCGCTTACCTCGATTCCTTTTCGAATCCCCTTGCTTCGCCATTCATGGTTCCGTATTCTCCTGGAAAGCCTTAGGCGAAAGAGCTCCATCTCAACTTCGCCCATGATCATGCAAAGCGAGGACCCATGCCCGCACTCCAGCTTCATTTCCGATTTGCCCTGCTTCTGGTTTTCACCCTGTTCCTGGCCGCGCCCGCGTCATCCGGCGCTGAACCGCCCTGGCGACATGGGCTGGCCTTGCATTATGATCTGAAATATCCGCCTGATTTTTCCCATTTCGAATATGTCGATCCGGAAGCGCCCAAGGGCGGAGAGTTGCGGCTCGCCGGCATCGGGACCTTCGACAGCCTGAATCCCTTTATCCTGCGCGGCACGCCCCCTTTGGGCATCGGGATGATCTTCGAGACCTTGACGGACCGGTCCCAGGACGAGCCGTTTTCAGAATACGGCCTGATCGCCGAAAGCATGCGAATCCCGGAGGATCACTCCTGGGTGGCGTTCACTTTGCGGGAGGAGGCCCGGTTCCATGACGGCTCGCCCATCACGGTGGAGGATGTCATTTTCACCCTGCACCTGCTTCAGACCAAAGGCCATCCGTTCTACCGGGCCTATTACGCCAACGTGGCCTCCGCGGAAGAAATCGGCCCCCGCCAAGTCCGCTTTTCTTTCGGGGAAGCAGTGAACCGCGAACTGCCTCTGATCATCGGCCAGATGCCCGTTCTGTCCAAAGCGTATTGGGAAAACCGTGATTTTGAACGCACGACCCTGGACATCCCCTTGGGCAGCGGCCCGTACCGCATCGTTCGTGTGGAACCCGGACGGTCCATCACCTACGAGCGGGTGCAGGACCACTGGGCCGCGGACCTGCCCGTGAACCGTGGTCGGTACAACTTCGACGTCATGCGTTACGACTATTACCGGGATGTGAACGTGGCCCTGGAAGCGTTCAAGGCCGGGCAATACGACTTCCGACAGGAAAATGTGGCCCGGAATTGGGCCACGGGGTATGACGGGCCGGCCCTGCGCCAGGGCCGGATCGTGATGGAGGAGATTGCCCACGAATTGCCCACGGGCATGCAGGGCTTCGTCTTCAACACCCGCCGACCGATGTTCCGCGACCCCCTGGTCCGGGAGGCTCTGGCCGAGGTCTTCGACTTCGAATGGTCCAACGCCAATCTCTTTCACGGTGCCTACACCCGGACCAGAAGCTACTTCTCCAACTCTGAACTGGCCTCTTCCGGCCTGCCTTCCCCGGAGGAACTGGCCCTGCTGGAGCCTCGCCGGGACATTTTGCCGGAAGAGATCTTCACCGCGAAATTTCAGCCCTCGGCCACGGACGGGTCCGGCAATATCCGCGAAAACCTCCGTCGGGCCTTGGGCCTCTTGGAGCAGGCCGGTTGGACCATTTCAGGTCGGGACCGCAAGCTGCGCCACGCTTCCGGAGGGGAGGCCATGGAATTCGAAATCCTGCTCAACGATTCGGTCTTTGAGCGGGTTTGCCTGCCCTATGCCCGCAACCTGGAACGGCTGGGCATCACCGCACGGGTGCGCACCGTGGACGCAACTCAATACCAGAACCGGATGAATGACTTCGACTTCGACATGACCGTGGGTCTGTTCCCCCAATCTTTGTCTCCAGGCAACGAGCAACGCGACTTTTGGACCTCCGAGGCGGCGGCTACTCCGGGCTCCCGGAACATCGCCGGAATCCGTGATCCGGTTGTGGACGAGCTGGTGGATCTGGTCATCGGCGCTCCGGATCGGGACAGCCTGATCACCCGCACCCGGGCTCTGGACAGGGTGCTGCTCCGGGGCCACTATGTCGTCCCGCATTGGCACTCCAGAGAATTTCGCGTGGCCTATTGGGACAAACTCGCCCGGCCGGAGATCAACCCCAGGTACGGCCTGGCCCTGGACTCCTGGTGGGCGAAGTAGCCGCCCTCAGGCCCAAGATTCCTTCAGCCAGCCAGAACTGTCGAACCCGTCGTTCGCCGAGAAACCCGCCGTGACCGCCTACATCCTGCGCCGTCTGCTGCTGATGATTCCCACGCTGCTGGGGATCATGGTCCTGAACTTCATCATTATCCAGGCCGCGCCCGGCGGTCCGGTGGAGCGGGTGATCGCGCAACTGCGCGGCCATGACGTCGCGGCCACGGGGCGCATCGCCGGCACGGACCGGGGCGAGATGCAGGCCGTCCATCTTTCGGAAGCGGACCAGTCCCGATATCGCGGAGCCCAAGGCATCGATCCGGAGCTGATCGCGGAACTGGAGCGGATGTATGGGTTCGACCAGCCCCCGGTGACCCGATTCGTCCAAATGATAGGGAATTACCTGCGATTCGACTTCGGTCAGAGCTTTTACCGCGACCAAACCGTGGTTTCGCTGATTCTCCAGAAAATGCCCGTTTCCATATCCCTGGGGCTGTGGACGACCCTGTTGGTTTACGCCATTTCCATTCCCCTGGGGATTCGCAAGGCGGTTCGGGACGGGTCCGCCTTCGACGTGGCCACCAGCGCCGTGGTCGTCGTAGGTTACGCCATTCCCGGTTTTTTGTTCGCCGTCCTCCTGATCGTGTTGTTTGCCGGAGGCAGTTTTCTGGACCTGTTTCCCTTGCGCGGCCTGACGTCGGAGAACTGGCACGAACTGAACTGGCCCATGCGTGTTCTGGATTATTTCTGGCATCTGACCCTGCCCGTGGCGGCCATGGTCATCGGCGGATTCGCCGGTCTGACCATGCTCACCAAAAACTCCTTCCTGGAAGAGATCAACAAGCAATACGTGATTACGGCCCGCTCCAAGGGCCTCGCGGAACGGCGGGTGCTCTACGGCCACGTGTTCCGCAACGCCATGCTCATCGTGGTCGCCGGTTTCCCCAGCGCCTTCATCGGCATCCTGTTCACCAGCGCCCTGCTCATCGAGGTGATTTTCTCCCTGGACGGGCTTGGCCTGCTGGGCTTCGAGGCGGCCATCAACCGGGACTATCCGGTGATGTTCGGAACCCTGTACATCTTCACCCTCCTGGGACTCCTGCTCAATCTGGCAGGCGACCTGATGTACACCCTGATCGACCCCCGGATCGACTTCGAGTCCCGGGGGTGATCTCACCCCATCACGATCTTCGCCCGATCAGCTCAACACCCAATCAGCTCAATACCCGATCAGCCCAACGTCTTGGCCCGGGCGAACATGGCCAGGGCCATGGCGCCGGCCTGAGCCACGTTCAGGGATTGCATCTCCCCCGGCATGGGGATGAACAGTTTACGATCGCACCGCTTGAGGACGTTGGGCCGAATGCCCTTGTCCTCGTTGCCCAGCACCAGCACGGCCGGAAAGGTCGGGGTGAACGAGAACAGATTTTCCGCGCCGACACCGACCACCGTTCCGTACACCGTAAAGCCCTGATCCGCGCAGTATTCCAGGCTTCTGGCCAGGTTGGTCACATGGGCGATGGGCAGTCGGCTCAATGCTCCGGCGCTGGCTTTGGCGGCCACGGCACCTGGGAACGCCGTTCGATTTTTGGGCAGGATGATTCCCGCTCCACTCAGGGCGACCATGGTCCTGGCCAGGGTCCCCAGGTTCCCGGGATCCTGGACCTGATCCAAGGCCAGGACCAGTGGCAGGGGAGCCGTCGCGGCCCGTTCCAGGACAGCGGCCATGTTCGTGAAGCCCGGTTGAAATATCCGGGCCAGCACGCCCTGATGGTTTCCGGAATGAATACGCCGCATCTCCGCATCAGAGACCTTGCGGTAGCGGACTTTCTGGCTCTTGCAGACGTCCACGATGCGTTCCAGGGCATGCGACCTGACCCCGTCCTGGATATAGACCAGGTCCACCTGCTCCGGTTTGGAAAATAAGATCTCTTGAACCGGTTTGCGTCCCACGGTCCAACAGCCTCGATCTTCGTCAATATCTTGCTTCATGTTGTCGCTCTGTGCTCTTTTCAGAATTTTATCTTGCATTTCAGTATGTTTTCCGTTAAATGACCACGCTGGTAACGACTTAATCAGGAAATCTTTTTGAAATATCAATGGGATCGCTCACCCATATCCCTCACGAGCCCCCATGCCCATGGAGACCACATGAACATCCGACTGTCTTTCCTCGCCTTGGTGACGGTATTACTGCTGTCCGCCTGTGCGGGCCATCAAAAACCGTCTCCCCAGAACGCGTTGCCCGATGGGGTCAAGGATGCTCGAATCGTCGCCGAAGGACAACCCGGCGCTTCGATCCTGCTTGATGGGGAAGAACACCGTTCTCTCCTGGACCCTCCCCTTGATGCGTACGGTCGGATCGACGTGGATACCGACACTCCGCTGACGGAAGCGGAGCAAAAGGCCCTGGAGTCGCCTCTGGAGTTCGAATTCGTCCTGGATATTCAGGAGACCAAGGAAGTCGAACGTTTTTTTCGCTACTTCACCCATGAAGGGCGGGATCGTTTCGATATGTGGTTGAAGCGGTCCGAGCGGTTTCTTCCCGAGGTCCGCGACATCTTCGCCGAATACGGCTTGCCTCATGATTTGATTTATCTTCCGTTCCTGGAAAGCGGCTACAATCCCATGGCCTATTCCCGTGCCGGCGCCGGAGGCATGTGGCAATTCATGCCCAGGACCGGTCAATCCTTCGGCATGACCTTTGATTGGTGGCTCGATCAACGCCGCGACCCCCGAATGTCCACCCATGCCGCCGCCGCCTACCTCTCCCGGCTGTATGACATGTTCGGGGACTGGAACCTGGCCCTGGCCGCCTACAACGCCGGGGAGGGACGTATTTCCAGGGCCATGCAGCGCAGCGGGACGGACAACTACTTCGACCTAGCCGCCATCAACAACCTGCTGGCTTTGGAAACTCGGCACTACGTCCCCAAGTTCATGGCCATTTTGAAAATTATCCAAAACCTGGAAGAACTGGGTTTTGATCCCATCGACTGGGACAACACCCCGAAACTGGCGGAAATTGAGATCAAGGGCGGGACCGACCTCGTAGCCCTGGCCAACTCCTGCGGCATGAACTGGGACACCTTTCGCCAACTCAACCCCGCGTTTCGCCGTCAGGTCAGCCCTCCGGGAATGAACCTGTCCATCTTCGTACCCGAGGACAAGCAGGCAACCGTGCAGGCCTACCTTAAAAAACCCGCAGCTGCTCCGTTTTCAGGGTTTCATCGTTACCAGGTACGTCGTGGTGATTCGTGGTATGTCCTCGCCTCCCGCTTCGACACGCCAATTGATGTATTGAAACGAATCAATAACCGGACCAGCAATACCTTACGAATCGGTGAATCGGTCATGGTCCCGGCATCCCCAGCAGCAGTGGCCGCTGCGCAGCAAACCGGGGGAGCCTCCGCAACCCGGGAACGGGCCAGCCAACGGGCCAATCACGTGGTCCAGTCCGGAGACACCTTGTGGAGCCTGTCCAGGCGACACGGCGTCACCGTTCAAACCCTGGCCCAGGCCAACGGCAT
The DNA here is from genome assembly GCF_000519265.1 of Desulfonatronum lacustre DSM 10312. NCBI lineage: Bacteria > Pseudomonadati > Thermodesulfobacteriota > Desulfovibrionia > Desulfovibrionales > Desulfonatronaceae > Desulfonatronum > Desulfonatronum lacustre. The sequence goes on along the minus strand of NZ_KI912608.1, from coordinate 2,996,686 downwards.
AACGACCGGCTCTACCTTACGCGTCGGGCAACGCTTGTACATCCCCCAGATCGAACGCTCAGGTACACGGACAGCGTCTGCCGCGACCAATGTGGTCCAATACCGGGTCCGCAGCGGCGACACCTTGTGGCGCATCGCCCAGCGCTACGGCGTGACCACCAGCAATCTGGTCGCGTGGAACAAATTGCCTCGCAACGGTTTGATCCGCCCCGGGGACAATCTCAAGATTTACGTCACCCGCTAGCGCACGTCGCGGCATTTGCTCCGAATTTATCCGGTTCCGCTCAAAGCGGACACAAGCAACTCCCGAACGGTTCCGTTCGGGAGTTCTTTTTTGGTCCAGAGGCGAAACTGACCCTGGGCCTGGGCGATGAACATCTCCAACCCGCCGATGGTCTGGATGCCGCTTTCCTCGGCTTGACGGAGAAAACAGGTATCCTGGGGATTGTAGATCAGGTCGTAGGCGATTCGAATATTGAACATTTTGCCGGGCCAAGGGCTTATTCCCCCGAATTTTCCGGACATGCCCAACGGAGTGGCGTTGACCAGCAGGTCTCCGCTCCATTGCCCGCGTTCTTCCCAGGAAAGCTGTTCGCATCCCGCTTCCCGAGCCAGGGATTCCGCGTTTTCCGGGCTGCGTCCGCAGACTGCGATCCGTTCGGCACCGATCCGCTTCAAGCCCCATACCACGGCTCTGGAAGCCCCCCCAACGCCAAGAACCAGCGCCGTCCTGATCTGACTCCGCCGAACCGTCAGCGGGGCCAAAAAACCCTGGACGTCGGTATTATCGCCCCAGAGTTCCTCACCGCTCCAAAACAGCGTGTTCACGGCTCCGGCGTGAAGAGCGTCCGCGGTCAGGCCGTCCAGGTAGGGCATGACCATTCGCTTGTGGGGAATGGTCACGCTGACTCCTTGGATCGGCAAGGTCCGCAGGGCCGTGATAAACTCCGGCAGTCGGTCCGTCGGCATCGGCCACCGACAATAAACGGCCCCCAAATTGTTGTGTTGGAAGCCCCAGTTGTGGAGCAGCGGGCTCAAGCTGTGCCCCAACGGATATCCGATAATTCCGTAGAGTCGCTCAGGGATGAAAATTGGATTGCTTGTAGTCATGGCGGAGAAGGGTAGGGGCGGGTTTGAAACCCGCCCCTACGGTCATCACGAAGGCTTAGGCACGGACCGCGTCGGCTCCGGCCTGAATTGCCTGTTCATTGGCGGGAATCATTTTCGCGTAATTCGGAGAAATGACCTTCTTCAGGCTGGCTTTGAGCACGTCCAGCGGCACGACGCCGGTCAGTTGAACGTACGCCCCGATGGCCACCATGTTGGCCATCTTGGTGTTGCCGAGGCTGTCGGCGATCTCATTGGCCGGAACGCCCACGGCCCGAACCCGCGCCGTGTCGGCCAGCTCCATGTCCACCAGGGAGGAATTGACCACCACGACGCCCCCGTCCTGGACCCGAGGCTGAAACTTGTCCAGTGACGGACGGTTCATGGCGATCAACGACTTGGGCAGGTGGATGATCGGCGAACCGATGTCCTCCTTGGAGACGACAACGGTGCAGTTCGCCGTACCGCCGCGCATTTCCGGGCCGTAGACCGGCAGGTAGGTCACGTTGAGCCCGTCTTCCATGGCCGCGTAGGCCAGAAGCGTCCCGATCAACATGACCCCCTGACCGCCGAATCCGGCCACGATGACGTCTTGATATCCGCTCATCGCTCCACCTCCGTTCCTTCAGCGGCTTGCTCCCCCATGAGGTCCTTGTATGTACCCAATGGGAAATAGGGGATCAACTCTTCGGAGATGCGCTTGTTGGCCTGTACCGGAGTCATCTTCCAATTGGTGGGGCAGGTGGCCAGGATTTCCACGAACCCCAGGCCGAGGTTGTTCAAAGGCGCTTCAAAAGCCTTGCGCACGGCCTTCCTGGCCGCCCGAACGTGCTTGACCGAGTCCACCGCCACCCGGGCCGCGTAAGCGGTCCCACCGAGAGAGGCGATGATCTCCGTCATTTTGATGGGCTCGCCCTCGTTGTCCGCGCATCGCCCCCCCGGACAAGTGGTAGTCCGCTGCCCGATCATGGTGGTGGGAGCCATTTGGCCGCCGGTCATCCCGTACACCGTATTGTTCACGAAGATGATGGTCACCCGTTCCCCGCGGTTGGCGCAGTGCATAGTTTCGGCCATGCCGATGGAAGCCAGGTCGCCGTCCCCCTGATAGGTAAATACCGCGGCCTCGGGCCGGGCTCGCTTGACGCCGGTGGCCACGGCCGGGGCACGCCCATGGGGCGCTTCCACGCAGTCCACCATCAGGTAGTTGTAGATGAACACCGAACACCCGATGGAGCCGATGCAGATGGCTTTTTCGGACAGCGCCAGTTCATCCAGACATTCCGCGACCAGGCGTTGGGCCACGCCGTGTTGACAGCCCGGGCAATAGTGGGTCGGAACGTCCGCCAGCACGCCGGGCAAGGTGAAAGCCGCCTTACCGTTTTTCATGAGTTCACCCCCAATGCCGCAAGGATGGGTTGTTCAAAGTCTTCCGGAGTCGGCAGATTGCCGGGCATATGGCCATAAAAATCCGAATCCGCGTGCTTTCTGACGGCCAAACGAACATCGTCCACCATCTGCCCCAGGTTGTGCTCGATGGTCAGAAAACGCCTGCCCTCCGCGGCCAGTTTGTTCAACTCCTGGCTGGGAAAGGGAAACAGGGTGATGGGTCGATGCAGGCCGACCTTTTTGCCGGACGCCCGCAGCTTGCGAATGGTGCTCTTGGCGATCCGCCCGATGGACCCGAAGGCGACTACGATCAGTTCGGCGTCGTCCACGAGAAAATTTTCAAAAAGCACGTCGCGTTCCATGGACGCATATTTGTCCCGCAAGCGAATATTGTGGCCTGCCAGGGCGCCGTCGGTCAGATGTAGGGACTTCAACAGCCGTGGATCGCGTCGTCCCTTGCCCGTCAGGTTCCAACCCAGATCAGGATCGGCTTTTTGCGCTTCCTTGGGGCTGCCCAAGGTCACGGGTTCCATCATTTGACCGATAATCGCGTCACCGAGGAGCATCACGGGATTCCGGTAGACAAAAGCCAAATCAAAGGCCTTGCCGATCAGGTCATAGGCTTCCTGCACCGTGCCGGGCGCCAGGACGAGCTGCCGGTAATCACCGTGTCCCCCGCCTTTGACGGCCTGATAATAATCGCCCTGGGACGGGCCGATATCGCCCAACCCTGGTCCGCCGCGGCTGATGTTCACGATCACGGCGGGCAGTTCCGTACCGCCCATGTAGGAAATCGCCTCCTGCTTCAGGGAGATTCCCGGACTCGACGACGAGGTCATGGCCCGCACCCCGCAGGCTGCCGCGCCCAAGAGCATGTTGGCAGCGGCCACCTCGCTTTCCGCCTGGACGAAGACGCGCCCGAGGTTGGGCATGACCTTGGACATGTATTCGGGAATATCGTTCTGCGGCGTGATGGGGTAGCCGAAAAAGCACTGACACCCGGCATCCACGGCACCGCGACAAATAGCCTCATTGCCTTTGATCAAGACTCGTTCACCCGGCGTGGACATCGGCGATCTCTCCTTTCCTGTCTTTTGCCGGCTTGCGCCATACGGATATGGCGTAGTCCGGACAGATCAACGCGCATGCCGCGCAACTCGTGCACTCTTCCACCACTTCGTCACGAACCTCGACGACCTTGTAACCGGACGTGTTGAATCGTGACGACATGGTGATGATTTCCTTGGGACAAACCGTCATGCACAGGGCGCAGCCCTTGCACCGGTCTTCCCGAAACTCGATTGGTCTCATCATTTTTCCTCCAGGTCGGAACTCTGAATAAATTCCGTCGGTATGGACGGCTTGTCAGCATGTACGCGAACCGAGGTGTTTTGAAAAGTCACCCTGAAAACTTTCTTCGCCGCAAAGCATTATGGACGGATGAACATCGCGTCACCGTATGAAAAAAAACGAAACCCTTCGGCCACGGCCCTTCGGTAGGCGGCGAGAATTCGTTCCCGACCGGCAAAGGCGCTGACCAGGACCAACAGGCTGGATTTTGGAAGGTGGAAATTGGTGATCAGCCCGTCCACGATCTGAAACTCGAAACCCGGATAAATATACGTGTCCAACCACCCTTCAAACGGCTCCGCCCCGCCCCGGATGGCTGCAACGCCCTCCAGGGTGCGCATGCTGGTCGTCCCCACGGCGATAACCGTCCGGCCTTCCTGCTTTGCCCGGCGTACGGCATCCACTGTATGCGTGGAGAGCTTCACGTACTCGCCGTGCATTCGATGATCACGAATATCGTCGCATCGGATTGGGCTGAACGTGCCGTACCCGACATAGAGCGTCACTTCGGCCCATTCATGCCCGGCTTGGACCAGCTTGTCGCGGAGCAACGGGGTGAAATGCAACCCGGCCGTCGGCGCGGCGATGGACCCGGCCTCCTTCTCATCGGCATAGACGGTTTGGTATCGCTCCAGATCTCGTTGATCCGAAGGGCGGCGAATGTAGGGGGGAAGCGGGATTTCTCCGGAAGCTCGTAGAATCTTTTCCAGGGACGACTCGGACGGCCAACTCAATTCCACTTTGGTCTGCCCGAACGCACCTTTTTCCAGAACTTTTGCCTGGATCTCACTGAATTGAAACTCCTTGCCGACCTTGGCCTTCTTGGCCGGACGAAGCAGCACGTCCCCCGTCACCACGACGTTCCGCCCTTCAGTGCGTTGGGCGCGACGCAACAGATTGAGCGGCGTCAGAAGGAGCATTTCCATGCCGCCTCCGTGCTCCCCGACTGTTCGAAGCCGCCCCGGTACCACGCGAGAATTATTGACCACGATCAGTGATCGTCGCGGAAGATGGTCCAGGATATCGTCGAACACCCCCACCGCTTGCGACTCGTCGTCCTTTCCCATGATCAAAAGACGCGACAAATCGCGGGTTTGCGGAGGATTTTGGGCGATCAATGACTCCGGCAGGTCATAGTCGTATGCGTCGAGGCAAAACGTTGGTCGGATGTCTTGCGATTTCAGTCCAGGAGTCATTAGCTCTTGAGTCCCAGGTTTACTTGGTCTACGATAAAAATCAAAAGAAAAACCGGTATTGTCGCACCCGAAACGCTCCATGTGCATCGGGCACTTTTCAAACATTGTCGGCAAAGATTGTCGGAAACGCTGTTTTTGGGAAAATCATCTTTGACTCGTGCGAGCCATGATCCTGTTGCCATTGATGCATACTCCGCTTCTGGCATGTTATCCTCGCTCTACCTACACCTTAAGGGAGACCCCAATGAACATCGCCACTCGTATACTGCTTGCCTGTCTGTTGTTGTTTGTCGCTTCCTGCGCTTCCAAACAGCCCGGAGGGAACGGCGACACTACTGATCCGACCGTCACGCCGTCCGGCCCGGCAAACTATTATTACGATTTCGACGACATCCTCGTGCCTCGGGACATGAAACTGGTCCCACGCTCTTCTTTCGTCCTGGAAACCCCGGGAGTAAAAGCCGGAATGCTCGTTTTCAAGGGGCGTGTCGACCCGGTTTCCCTGACGACCTTTTTTACCAATAACATGCTCAAGGACGGATGGCACATGAGCAGTTCCTTCCGATACCAACGGACCATCATGGTTTTCACCAAGCCGGATCGTGACTGCATCATCAACATTCACGACGGACGTTTTTCCACTCAGATGGAAATCTGGATCGCCCCCAAAACGGCCTCCAACGCGCCCGCGCCAACCATGCGCCAGGAACGCACGCTGACCCAATGACTCTCCCTCAGACTGATTTCACCGGCTTTTCCGGAAAGCGCCTGCAGTTGGGCGTCACCGGCAGCGTCTCCGCATTTCGAGCCGTGGACGTCATGCGTCGGCTCCAACGAGCCGACATCCAAGTCGGGGTTACTCTGACCGCGGCAGCCCAGGAGTTCGTCAGGCCCTTGCAGTTTCGGTCCTTAACCTCGGGACCGGTCTATGAAGGACTTTTCGATTCGAATCAAGCCGAGTACGCCCACCTGGAACCGGCTCAGAACGCCCACCTGTTTCTCGTCGCCCCATCCACGGCCAATACCCTGGCGAAACACGCCGGTGGCATCGGCGACGACCTGCTCAGCTCACAGCTGTTCTCCTTCAAGGGGCCCATCATCCATGCCCCGGCCATGAATCCACGAATTTGGTCTTCCCCCGCCGTTCAGGCCAATATTTCCAAACTGGAAGGGCGAGGAACCGGTATTGTTTCCCCGGAAACAGGACTGATGGCTTGTGGAGAAATCGGTGAAGGACGCTTGGCTGAAGTCGAGGAAATTTTTTTATATGCCTTGAAGGCGCTGTTGCCGCAAGAGCTTGCCGGACGGCGGTTCCTCGTCAACCTTGGACCAACCCGGGAATATTTAGATCCGGTCCGGGTTGTGACGAACGACTCTTCCGGGATCATGGGCGCATCCATCGCCCTGGCCGCTTGGCTGCACGGAGCCGAGGTCTCCGTAGTCCGAGGCCCGACGCCGTCCCTTTGGTTGCCTCGCTTTTTGCCGACAACGGACGTTACCTCCGCCAGGCAAATGCACGAAGCTTGCCTCGACCTTGCGACGGGCATGGACATCATTTGTCTGACCGCGGCGGTGTCCGATTATCGCCCCGTCGCCGAGCAACAAAGCAAGGCCAAGAAGTCCTCTCTAGGCGAGCGCATCACCCTCGACTTCGAACAAAATCCCGACATTTTGGCGGACATCGGAAGAATGCGTAAGGACTCCCAGTACATCATCGGCTTCGCGGCAGAGACGGACGACATTCTTCGTCACGCGCAGCTGAAGCTGCATGAAAAGCACCTCGACCTGATCGTGGCCAATTCCGTGTCTCGTCCCGACAGCGGATTCGGAACCGCCACCAATCAAGTGCACGTCATCAGCCGTTGCGGACGAAGAGAGTCCTGGCCGGTCCTGGCGAAAACTGAAGTCGCGATGCGCGTAATTGAATGGTTCCTCGACCATTCCGACTGATCGCCCATGGACGAGCGAACCCGTGTTTGGCGAGAAATCGGTTTGCGATTCGTGCTGCGGATACCGCGTGTCGCTTCTGAGCCGGTCGAGAAAATAGCGGGCGATGCCGCATCTGCACCGCCCCAGCCCTCAGCACCGAAGAGCACCGTCCCTGATTTCGACTATCCTGAACCTCTCATGTTCTACAGGCGACGGCTCCAACCACCCATCGCCGCGATCATTACCTATACGCACCTGGACCATGACTTTCGAGGACGGCCCAATGATGCACGGATGCGGTTGATCCACGCCATCATCGACAAAGCCATGCCCTGGAGCCTGGAGGATGTGGCTTTTTGGCCGTCGGCCGTGTATGCTCCCATACCAGTTCCTGGTGAGGTCATGCAGGCCAGTTTTTTCCGCGTCATTAATGAAGTCAACCCCAAATATATCTTTGATTTCGGCGGCTGCGTCGACGCACTTTTCGCTGGCCGTTCCCAGTCTGGGCTTCACGACGCCTCCAACTCGTCGCGGGCCAGGCATGTCGTCCTGCCGAGCCTCGACGATATGCTGCCCGACAACAAGCTGATCAAAAAAGCGGCTTGGGACATCATCCGCGGCTTGACCCCCTGAGCCCGAATATTTACTCCCATACATGGATTCGACATCGATTTTCTTACCCAAGCGAGCCCCCCTTATGAGACATGCGCTCTTATTCTCTTTATTCCTTGTTTCGCTTTTATTGTTTCCCGGCGCTCCTGTTTCGGCCAATGACCCCTTTCCGGTCCATGTTCTGAAGATTCAGGGTTCCATCAATCCCGCGCAGCAAGATCTTCTTGAGGAGGCGATAAACCATGCCTTCAAGGAGCAAGCCCAACTGTTCGTTCTTCAACTGGATACGCCGGGAGGTCTTGGAGAGACCACCAGAAACATGGTCAAACAGATTCTGAACGCTCCCTTGCCGGTGGCCATCTGGGTCGGTCCCGACGGCTCACGCGCGGCCTCGGCCGGAGTCTTCCTCGTCGCCGCGTCAGCCATTGCCGGGATGAGCCCCAACTCCAACATCGGCTCCGCCCGCCCCGTTGGTGTCGGAGGAGAGGATATCCCAGAGGCCATGGCCGACAAAATCCTCAATGATTTCCTAAGCTTAGTTCGCGCATCCGCCCAGAGTCGCGGGAGAAACGTCGACTGGTACGTCAGCGCGGTGAAGGAAAGCGCCAACCTGACGGGAACCGAGGCAGCCATGCTTCGCGTGGTGGACCTCGTTGCGGTCAGTGTTCCTGATTACGTCGAGCAGATCGGCATTCGCGGCTTTGAGTGGCACAATGAACGAGTCTATTTCAGTATCGACGATGTCGCATTTGTCGACTTCGAGCCAGGTCTTTGGTATTCCATTCTAGCTTGGATGCTGGATCCCCAGATCGCCTATTTTTTGTTGATGGGCGGGTTGGCGGGGATTTTTTTCGAGTTGACCAATCCAGGCGCGATTTTCCCCGGCGTCCTCGGCGGCCTTTGCCTGCTCCTGGGTCTATACGCTTTATCCATTTTACCGACCAATGTCGCCGGTCTCCTGCTGATCCTTTTTGGTCTGATGCTTTTTGGACTCGAATTGATGATCTCAAGCTTCGGACTCCTCAGCCTGGCCGCCGTGATTTCCATCTTCTTCGGATCGGTAATCTTGTTTCGGTTTGAGTACGGGATTGGAGGAGTCCCCATGCCCAGCATTATCGTTACGACCATCGGTATTTCCGCGTTTGTCGGCTTCTGTTTGTACCTGGTCGCAAAAGCCCATCGCAACAAACCGTTCAGTGGGCCCCACCAGTTGATTGGTCAGACCGCGAAAGTCAGACACTGGTCAAAGGACCATGGCGTCGTCCACCTGCAAGGAGAAACCTGGACGGCTGTCAGTGAAACCCCTTTGTCCTTGCAACCCGACGACTTGGTTTCTGTTTCCGAAGTCGACGGGCTTGTTCTCCACATTATCCCAACGTCAACACACAACATGTCAGGAGGATGATTTCATGGGTGCTTTTTCTTCTTTTCTCCCGTTACTGCTTATTGTCGCTTTTTTTCTTTTTTCAGCGATTCGAATTCTCAACGAATACGAGCGTGGCGTCATTTTTCGATTAGGTCGGTATGTCGCGACAAAGGGCCCCGGTTTGATCATTTTGATTCCTCTTTTAGATAAGATGGTCAAAACAAGTCTGCGAACTGTTGCCATGGACGTCCCCCACCAAGACGTCATCACCAAGGACAACGTCAGCATCAAAGTCAATGCCGTCATCTATTTCCGTGTCATCGAACCGTCCAAATCCGTTTTGGCCATTGAGGACTTTCTGTTCGCGACCTCTCAGCTCTCTCAGACGACCTTGCGCAGCGTCTGCGGCTCCGTTGAACTGGACCAGATTTTGTCCCAACGCGAAGAAGTGAATATGCAAATTCAGTCGATTTTGGATGCCCAGACAGATGCATGGGGCATCAAGGTTTCCGGCGTTGAACTGAAACATGTCGACCTGCCAACCGAAATGCAACGAGCCATGGCCAAGCAAGCCGAGGCTGAGCGTGAGCGTCGCGCCAAGATCATCAATGCCGAGGGTGAGTACCAGGCTGCTGAAAAATTGACCCAGGCCGCCGAGATCATTTCCCGCAACCCAGAAGCGCTTTCGTTGCGATACCTTCAGACAATGCGAGAGATGGCAGCTTCCGGACAAGCGACGATCTTGCCTATTCCCCTTGACTTTCTGAGATTGAATCGTCAGTAGTCAGAGCAAGTATTTTTCCGATTAACCTCAACACTTTGTTCATCCGATGAATTTTCCAGCGCTAAAATCCCAAATGCACGATCTGTTTTCAGTGATTATGCAGGCCGCGGATTCCGGTGAATTGCCTGCATTAAAAGAAGTCACCTCCTTTTTGCAAGCAACTGAGAAAATGGCCATGAACGCGAATGAATCGTGGCATTCCGAAGCGGAAGACTTTCTCCACTTGACTCGCCAATTGCACATGGTCGTCAAGAAACACAACGTTCAAGAAGCCGTTCTTCTTCTTGACGCTCTTCGAGATGCTCAAGAATTCTGTCATCGGTCCTTCAAGCCGGAGGGTTAATGTTTCACGTGAAACATTAACCCTCCGTGCTCCATGCACACCAAGAGTTGCCAACTATCCATAGCTGTTCAGCAGTTTTGCGTTTTTGGGTGCCCTCATTCTCCGGCCCTGTCGTCTCGCGGTTCGAAGTCGATACGTCATGCCGGGGGCTGGTCGGCCGTCCGCGCTGGGAATGGCATATGGTAAACATTTAGTAGGTATGACGTGGCTGAAGTCATAGTGCTTGCGAATCAGAAAGGTGGGGTGGGAAAGACGACCACCGCTGTGAACTTGGCGGCATGCCTGGCCGTGATGGAAAAAAAAACCTTGCTGATTGACTGCGATCCTCAAGGGAATGCCACCAGTGGAGTAGGCTGGGACAAGCAGGCGGGTCGGGACGATCTCTATTCCGTCTATTTCTCCGCTCAGGATTTTCATAAGGCCGTTCATGCAACGAACTTCCCATATTTATCCGTGCTCCCCGCCACATCGGACCTCGTGGGCGCGGAGCTGGAGCTGGTTGAAAAAGAAAATCGTGAATTTTTTTTGCGTGACGGGATTAATTCCCTGAGGCACGATTTTGACTTTATCGTTATTGACTGCCCCCCGTCGCTGGGCCTGCTGACGGTGAACGCACTCTGCGCGGGTCGTCACTTGGTGGTGCCGATGCAGTGCGAATTCTACGCTCTGGAGGGAATGGCCCAGCTGATGCGGACTTATACGTTGGTCCGTCAGCGATTGAACGCGGAATTGGAGTTGTTGGGCGTTGTGCTGACCATGCACGACCCTCGCAGTAATCTGACCAAGGATGTGGAAAGCGAGGTGTGTACCCACTTTCCCGATTTGGTGTTCTCGACGACGATCCCTCGTAATGTTCGGCTCTCCGAAGCCCCCAGCCATGGCCTTCCGGTGATCAGTTACGATATCAAGTCCAAAGGTTCGCAGGCATATCTCAAGTTCTCGGAAGAATGCTTCGGTCGGCTCGAAGAGAAAAGAAAACACGGCGCAGGGCACGGTTAAGGAAAAACTCTCTGTAACTACTCAGCCAAGGCCCTGCTTTCTTGATTTACGGTCTCGTAAGCTCCTTCGCCGACTTCGCAGATCGAGCCATTGCGTGAATAAACAGCATGCGGCGCTTCAAATTCCGGCAATGGTACGAAGACCGAATCCTGGCTCAGTCAGGTTTGCGAGGCCGCAAAATCAAAGCAAGCCAGGCCTGGCCAGTTTCTGCCTTTCATCAGAATTTTGCTAAATATTACGATTTTTTTTCGTGGAAACGAAAAACGGCCCGACACCCTGGTCCTCAAGATGAGGGCCAGGGTGTCGGGCCGTTGGCATTGCCGTACGGATTGAATGCGACAAGGGGGATTATCTTGCGCCCGGCGGGGTGCAGCTTACGTCAATGGCATCCTTGAAGTGATTTTTGCGTATCCGGGCTTGGCATTGGCAACATTCAAAAGATACCAAGCCTCCGAGGTTGGCCGCCTTGAGCAAGAATTTCCGTGGAGCATCCTGTCTCCAGTCCAGCGTTTGATTGTCGCAGAGTCGACAATGGACGTCCATATCAACGGGATAGGGGAAATCCCAGCATGAGACGAGCATCTCCCAGTCGCTGATGGGCTCCTTGAATCCCTGAAGTTTGGAAGCCGGGCGATCCAATGTGCTTCGTATCTTCTCGTCCAGTTGCTCCCACAAGGCAAACGGGATAAAGACACCAAGCGGTTTGCCTTGGGCGTCGAAGGCGTGAACAATGTCGTTAGAGGGCATGCTGTCTCCTGTTTTTGGTAAGAATCTATTAATGGTTTCATGCAGTTCAAGGTTGCGCAATATGTCCGCGCTTATGAAATGATCCTTGTTCGCGCGATGTCAAGGTGGAAGGAGGAGGTTCATGGCTGTACGGGGGTTGGGTAAAGGACTCGGTGCGCTGCTGGGCGACACGGGGCGGAATGAAAACCAGAACGGACGCGACGTGATGTTGATCAACGTGGATAGCCTGAGGCCGAACCGATATCAACCGCGCAAATACTTTTCAACCGAATCCCTGGAGGAACTGGCTGCATCAATCAAGGCGCAAGGGGTTTTGCAGCCGATCCTCGTTCGGCCTGGGAAAAATCCGGACGAATATGAACTGGTGGCCGGGGAGCGGCGGTGGAGAGCGAGCAAGCTCGCCGGGCTGCGACACATACCGGTGATCATCAGGGAGCTTGGGGACAAGGAAAGTCTGGCTCTGGCTCTGATCGAGAACGTCCAGCGCGAAGACCTCAATGCGTTGGAACAAGCCCAAGCCCTCCAGCAGCTTCAAGTTGAATTTCAAGCCACGCAAAACGAGCTCGCCGAGCGAACAGGGCTCAGTCGGCCCCATATCGCGAACTTACTCCGCTTATTGCAACTCCCGGAACATATCCAAAAGGACATTCAAGAGAAATTCTACACGGCTGGACACGGGCGGGTACTGGCGGGGATCACGAATCCGGAGAGTCAAATAACGCTACGGGACAAAATTGTCGCCGACGACCTCAGTGTTCGCGAGTGCGAACGTCACGCCGCCTACTGGAAACAGCATGGTCGCTTCGGGTTCCAGGCCCGGCAAGCGCCAACAAAACCGCTGAGCGAAAAGAACGAACAAATGGCCAGATTCGAGGAGATGATCGTCCGTGAAATCGGGCTGAAAGGGGTGAAGCTCCGTGGAACGGAAGAAAAGGGAAGCATGACCATGCGCTATGGATCCAAGGAAGAACTGGTCAGGTTACTGGGAAAACTGGGAGTTGAGGCATTATGAGTGTCTTGCCATGAATGCGTCGTTTTCAAACACATTTTACAACCCGGAAGACTTGCTCGCGAACATCGACCGCTTAGCCGGGAACACGGTGGTCATTGTCGGCGACGTTATGCTGGATGAGTACATATTCGGCGCCGTCGAGCGGATTTCGCCGGAGGCCCCGGTGCCCGTCGTCCGGATTGAAAGCGAGGAATATCGGCTTGGCGGAGCTGGAAACGTCGCGAAAAACATTACCGCCTTGGGAGGGCAGGCCCAGCTGTTCGGTTTTTTGGGAAGCGACGGTTCCGGTGAGCGGATGCGCGAGATGTTTCGGGAACACGGAATCCAGGACAAGTGCATTCAAGAGTGTCAGCGTCCCACGACCCGAAAGACCCGGATCATCGCCCAACAGCAACAGATCGTCCGGGTTGACCGGGAATCCGTCTGCCTCCCTTCGACGGAGGGTTTGGACGACCTCCTGCACGGCGTCGACGATGCGCTCGAAAAGAGCAGGGTGCTGATCGTTTCTGATTATGGAAAAGGCTTGGTTTCCGGGCCGGTCATGGACAGGCTGCGAACGATCCGCGAGTCGATGGCCCACAAGCCTCTGATCATCGTCGATCCGAAACCAAAGAATTATCCCGTGTACCGCGGAGTCGACCTGCTCACGCCGAACACCAGGGAAGCCGGGGTCGAAAGCCTTGTGCGTCACGACGGCGCGGGGGGCGACAGTCTGGATGATGTTTTCGCGGCGGGAAAACGTCTGATGCGGGAGCTGGAAAGCCGGGAGCTGCTGATCACGTTGGGAGCCAAGGGAATGTTGCTGTTCCGCTCTCCCTCTCAAGCCGTCCACATCCCCACGGCCGCCAGGAAGGTCTATGACGTGACGGGCGCCGGGGATACGGTCATCGCCGTGCTGGGATTGGCCTTGGCAGCAGGACTGAAATCCCTGGAAGCTTGCCTCCTGGCCAACTACGCGGCCGGAGTCGTGGTCGGACAGATCGGGGCCACGGCGGTTTTACCGGAACAGCTCCGAGAAGCCGTAAATTCATGGCCACTGTCAACTATTCGTGAAATATCAATGAGGTAACGCCGATAGCTAGGGGGGAGGCGGATTTTACAGACAAACGGTCTTGAAAACGAAATGTTTTCGGGCCAGATAGTTCCAGCCGAAAACAAGCCCAATGGCGGCGATTTTGGCCAACATCATGTCCCGGTGCAAGATGTCCACGCCGATGTAAAGGATGATCTGGTTCAGCAGAAGACCGAAGACGCTGACCAGGTAAACCCAGGCGAACTCCTTTTTTCCACGAAACCGAACACCGCTTACGAAGACATAACGAATGGATAAGAGATAGTTGAAAATGGCGGCCACAGTGAACGCGCCTGCCCCCACGAGCAGGTAGTTAAATCCCAGAAGCCACGCGAAAATGAAGAACAAGGAAAGATCAACGACGGCTGCCGCACCGCCGACGAAAAAATAGCGGACAACCTTGAACTCCAGACAGTCTGCGAACAACTTCGGCAAACAAGGGTTTTTTTGCATTCCGTTCTCACATGACGAGGTATACCGCTCTCACTAAAGCTTCCGAGGTATCGGCTGCAATGGAACGAAGTTGCGGTGACAAATGCTTACTAATGCGGCAACATGTTCAAATCAAACGTAATCAGCAAAATTACGTTGCGCGGACTGAAAAATCCGGTACGCGAAATAGAGGAAAATTATTGGCCAAACTAAACCAAGAACGACCCCCCAGGACCAGAAGAAAACACTTTCCGGCAAAAGCAGGGCCCGATACATCGTAATGATGGAGGCCATTGGATTTAAGAAATAGAGATTACCCAAAAAAGGAAACTGTTCAAGAATAGGCTGAATGAAGGTGAGATTATAAATTGCCGGTGTCATAAAGAACCAAGCCGTCAAAAGTAGATTGACGAGGTGTTGGATGTCTCTGAAATATACGTTGGCCGATGAAACAACTAAAACCATGCCCAAGATAAACAATGTTTGATACAAGACAACTAGAGGCATTGCAAACAAGCCTATCCCAAGCATACTTCCTTTCCAAGCTAGCACAAAAATCAAAAGAAATAATTGGACAAATATTGTCAGTACATAATTTATCAAATTTCCGGCAATAACGGATAGCGGCAGAATAACGCGTGGGAAATAGACTTTTTTTATGAGAGTTGCATTTCCGGTGATGCATGACATGCCTCCGGATATGCTCTGTGCGGTAAATTGCCAAGCAAAAACACCGATGATCACGTCCTCAGTTGGAACTCCACGACCTACAAGCAGCCTTAAAAAAAACATGTAAATTATTGCCAGAAAAAGAGGATTAAGGATACTCCACAAAAAACCTAACACGGAATCCTTGTATCGACCTTTTAGCTCTCTTTTTACAAGATTTAAAAGAAGATCACGATGCTGTACAATTTTTGCAGTAAAAATCATAATTTTTCTTTGCTTATTGTTAGATTTAATGACGCTTATTCCGAATGCTAACAGCATATATAGAGTAAAAAAATATAAAAGCTACAGCGCTATCAATTAATAGTTGCGTGACTGTACGCTGTCCTTTTTAGCATATACGGTGGCAAAGTGTTCGATGCAAAACTTGTCAATAAAACGGGCAAGGTCACACCGTCAATCAGTGCCGGTCAACGAATCGGATTCGAGATCAATTTTCCAGACAATTCGGCGGGAAATCTCTGGACGGGATTTCTCGTCGAGACCTGGACGGGGGCGATCCCCGCAAAGCCGTGAAACATGGTTGAGAGGAGATCATGAAGATACGACTATTGCTTCCCTTGAGCCTGATGCTGGCCTTATTGGCCTGGGCGGCCCTCTCTTGGCCTTTGCCGCTCCATGTGACTTCCGCGGTGACCGTTTCCTCCCACGGCGGAGACGGTGGTGATATCCAGCCCATGATGCCCAGTGACGCATTGCAGTTGCTCTACTACTACCAACTGGTCAAGGAATGGGTCACTGGAGCCACGCCGATATTCTACAACCTCTATGAGTTCAATGTCGGGAACGACGAGGAGCGTTACTTCCCAGGCGGATACTATCTGCCCTTCTCGCTGATTTACGCCCTGGGGGCTTCTTTGTTGGGACAGGCCTTCGGGATGAATCTGGCGGTAATTGTTTCACTATGGTTCACCGTCCTGGGTACTTGGCTGCTGGTACGCCGCTACGTGGAGGACGAATGGATCGCGGCGCTTTTCGGAGTCTTCGCCATCGTGCTCCCGTACCGCTGGATCACCCAGTTCGACGCCAGCCCCACCGGCTTTGCCATGATGTGGGTTCCGTTCATTTTCCTGGGATTGGACAAAGCCGTCCGGGACGGCAGTATCCGAGGCGGTTTGCTCAGCGCCGCGACACTCATGCTGGCTTACGTTGGCGACGTACACGTCTTTTTCTTTAGCGTTCTAGCCACGCCCGCCTGGTGCTTGCTGGCTCTGACCATGAAATCGTCCATTCCGGGGAGATGGTCGCACCGTTTCCTGACACTGTTCAAAGCATTGCTAGCCGTGGCGGTTGGGGCGGTGCTGGTCGTCTTCGTGGTTCGGTTCCAGTCGGCGATGCTGGAAGAAACGCATATGGCCGGAGGGAGAAGCCTCGGCGAGGTAAGGCTGTTTTCTCCAACCAAGGATGGTTTTTTCGAGTGGAAACCGAGTACTGCCTCCGCCCAGGTCTATCTGGGCTGGCCCTTGGCTGGCCTGTTGGCGGCTGGAGGCTTGGCAGCATTCGTGTTGGCGGCACGACGACCGCGGCATGAGTCACGAAGGCTGTTTTATTGGAGCCTGTTGATGGCAGGAGCGGCCTTGGCGGCAATTCTAGCCTTAGGCCCGCATGGATTAAGACATGGCGGCCTTTTCGGGCTCGTTCGGGAATTGATTCCGCCGTACGCCATGATCCGCCAAGCCGGAAAAATTTTCTGTCTGATGCCGACGTTCATGGCAGTGGCCGGTGCACTATCCCTAAGTGCCCTGATTCGGGTCGCACCGCTTGGTTCATGGTGGCGGACGTTTTGCCTGTGCGCATTCAGTGCCGTATTAATAATAGGATATACGGTTCTCAGTTCGCCCGTTTTGACTCGGCTTCAAGAAACTCAAGGGGCCTACTTGGCAGTGGTTGAGGACGCCCAAGCCCAGGGCATGGTGCCTCGCGCAGTGGTGGTGACCCTGTGGCCTGGAGACAGCCATTTAGCTTCGGTTTACCAACACTTCGCCTTGGCCCATCACGTGAGGCTCGTCAACGGATACAGTCCGGCCTTCTCCAGTGCCTATTTCGAGAACGTATTCCTGCGCTTTTACAATATCAACCAAGGATACCTCGAGGATGAGCAGATTGACACGTTTTTGTCCTGGGGCGTCGGCCATTTAATCCTGCATGAAGACATGTACCCGGAAAAGGTGGCACCATTTCCCGTGACCTTTGCCATCCGGGGCTTTTTGGAGCATCCCAGGCTACAATTTCTGAAACAGGATGGGGCTGTTTGGGCCTTCAGAATGCTGGAAAAGCCACGCTCGGACAGCGCTGACTCGTTGGTGCGATTCCCGTTCGTGAAGACGTGGAATGCCTTTTTATCGGCCCGACATTGGGAGATGGAGCGCTCCAGGATAGAAAACGCCGAACATGTTGAGGACTTCGCCGCCAGTGGAGGCGCTTATTTGGCTATGAACCGACCGGATGCGGTGGTGAATCTGTCACCGACCGGGGTGCCGCCAGCCCCTGAACTACGCTGGTTGATCCGGGCCAGAGGAGAGGGAGAGCTTCAGGCACAGGTCCATGAAAACGACGAGACAATGTTCATTCAAACTGTGGCGGTGCAATCATCCGACTGGGTATGGATTCCGATTTACGCTCCGGTCTCGTCATATGCGGAAATTGGCCTTCGCCTGGAGCATGTTGCGGGCGCGGTGAACCTTGACTCTGCCTTGTTGACTGCTGGAAAGTGGCTGTTTCTGAAGCCGGGAGAGTCCCTTAAGATACCCGCGCCCAGTTTTTTCCATGCCGGATTCACTGACCTAGGATCGGGGCACTTGGTTTTCCGCCGCGAGTACGAGCCGCGGCGGGTTATTTTCTATGGGCCTAAAATGCCTTTTGCACCAGGAGAATACGATGTGCGCTTTTCCTTTGATTCTTCGGCTGACGAAGGCGTTGTACTCGGCATGCTGCATGTGGAAACGGATTGGAACGCGAAACAGGGCCCGGTCTACCCTGTGGTCGCCGGTCGACCTCTATACGTTCATCTGGACGTGACGAACAACCTCCCCGTAAATCTCTTGTTCGACTATTTCGGCAACGCGGACATGACCGTGGACCATGTCGAATTTACCCGGAAACGGTAGGTCTGGGTTAAACGCCACAGGAAAAGGATCACCCATGCGGCTGCTGTTTTTGAGCGACCACCTTGGATACGCCGACGGTGTAACCACTGGAGCGACGACGTATTTCCTGACGGTGCTGCCTGAACTCACAGCCCAGGGAATCGATGTCCGGGCCTGTTTTTTGCGGGAACGGCACTCCGTGGCCGAGGCTCTCGAAAACAAGGGCGTCCAGCCGGTTTTCCTGAACCGCGGCAAATGGGACCCCTGTGCTCTGTTCGACCTGCTGCGGATGATCGACCGGGATCAAAGCGATATCGTACATGCTGCCGGAATGAAGGGGATTCTTCTGGGCCGGGCGGCCGGACGCATCCGCGGACGCAAGGTCATTACCCACCTGCACGATACCAGCATACCCGGGACCATGTTTCGACTGCTCCACCAAGCCATGGCCGGATGGACGGACCGGTGCCTGGTGATATCGGAAGCCGTGGGCAAGCTGGCGCGGGAGCAGTTCGGTATTTCCCCGGATCGGGTGACGGTGCTCTACAACGGGATCGATCTGGAAAAATACCGAAATACCGCCTCGGACGCACGGGAGCGCATCCGCATGGAGTTCAGACTGCCGACAACCGCTCCGGTGCTGGCCGTCATCGGCCGCCTTTCACCGGAAAAGGGGCAGGCGTTTATTCTACCCTGGCTGCCGGAACTGTTGCGAACGCATCCCGAGGCCCAGGTCCTGATCGTCGGTGAAGGACCCTCCAAAGCGGAATGCGAGGCCATTCTGAACAAGAGCGGCACATCGGCGTCCGTGCGGTTCACGGGACAGCGGTCGGACATCCCGGACATCCTGGCGGCCGTGGACGTGTTGGTGATTCCGTCCTTGATGGAGGGGCTGTCCTTCTGCGCCCTGGAGGCCATGGCCGCCGGGCGACCGGTGGCCGCGTTCCGGGTCGGCGGCATACCGGAGCTGATCAGCCATGACCGGACCGGAGTCCTGGCACCGGAGCGGGACGGTGCGGCCTTGGTGAGCCAAATCCGGCGTCTTCTGGATGACGAGGGTTTGCGATCATCCGTTGTCGCGGAGGCGCGGACGTTCGTCCAGCGCTTTTCAATCCAGTCTCATGTTCAGGACTTGATCGCCGTCTACGGACAGGTCTTGAAGTCCGCGCACCGAGGCCGATGACATGCTGCGCCGCCTTCGTTCCACCTGGGAAAAAAACTGGCCGGAAATCCGCTGCGCCGCCACGGGATCGGTCCCGGATTTCGTCCTGGCTCGCGTCCCCAAGCAGAGAACGGATGCGGTCCCGGTTTTCTGCTATCACGATGTGGTCGGCCCGGAGCTGCGTCAAGACCTCGAATATCTCCGTCAAAACGGCTACGCGACACTGATCGCCGACGAACTTGTCGCGTTTCTGCGCGGAGAATTCAGCCTCAGCGGTCCCAGCGTGGTGCTCACGTTTGACGACTGCTCGCGCAGCTTGTTCCAGGTCGCCCTGCCCCTCCTGGAGCGTCACGGCTGTCGCGCCGTGGCCTTTGCCGCGCCCAAATTTCACGATCTGGCCGAAGAGGTCGTGGGCGATGAACACCGGCCTTGCACCTGGAAGGAGTTGCGGGTGATGCGGCGTTCCGGATTCGTGGACGTCCAGTCGCACAGCCTGGAGCATCGGTATTTTCCGCGCTGGCCGGAGCCGGTGCCTCTGTGTGGAGCGGATGCGCGGATGAACGAGACCGTGGCTCGCGGACCCGCGCGGAACATGGACGAGGATTTACGCCTGGCCAGGGAAATCCTGGAAGCGCGGCTGGGCAGCGGGGTCAGACACCTGGCCTTCCCCATGTACGATGGGACCGGAGAAGCGCTCAGAATCGGACGAGAGGTCGGGTATCAATCCTTCTGGTGGGGCGTCCTGCCGGGCCGACCGACCAATTGTCCGGCGCTTTCCACCGGCAACCGGATGAATGATCCCACGGATCACATCGTGCGGATCAGTGCCGAGTTCCTGCGCAGACTGCCTGGAGAGGGACGAATTTCGTTGGGGAGCATTCTGCGCGCCCGGTACGGACGGACGTTTCAGCGCTGGATGGGTCGCCCGACTTTCCCACCCACCAATCCTCCGCGAAGATAGAAATAGAGTCCGGGCAGGCTTGCGACACGGACAACGACGTGCTCCAGGATGGAAATGGCCAGGGCGGCAGGGCCGCCAACGCCGATGCCGCGAAGAAAGAAAAAATACGCCCCTTCCTGGAGACCCAGCCCACCGATGGAAATGGGCAGCATCAGGGCCACCCAGACCAACGGAAGGACCATTGCCAGGAGGAATGGATCGACGGAAATGCCCAGGGCCACGGCCTGCGTATAAACGATAATGATGCGCAGGACGATCATCAGCCCAAAGATGGCAACGTTGGTGCTGAGCGCCCGTTTATGATCCTGGTAAACCAGAAGGCTGGTATAGAACTCCTTGAGTTTGCCGGTGATCTTCTCCCCGACGGTTCGGCGCAGCAAAGGCGCGACCCACTTGTTCAAGGTGGGCAGCGCAAGAATCAGGACCACGCCGGTAACACCGAGAAACAGGATGGGAAAGACAACGGCCATGGGCCAGGGCAGATACTCGCCGGCGGCCACAAGAGCAACAACTGCCCCCAGGAAGAGGTGGATGAAGACGGAAATGGCCCGGTCCGCCGCCGAAGCGGCCACGGCCTGCACCGGCTTGGTGCTGCACTTGGAAATGGCCACCATGCGCAGGACGTCGACACCGACGGAAGACGGCAAAAACAAGCCGAAACAGCCGGAAGTCATCTGGATGCGGAACAGTTGCCACAGGGTGAGGTCACTGCCGTGGGCGATGAGCAGAACCTGCCATTTCCAGGTGCTCAGCAGGCGCTCCCCAAGTACCAGGAGCAGCAATACGGCGAACATCTCCCAGCGCAAACCGACCATCAACCGGGCCATTTCGGAAAGATCGATGGTGTAGGCCAAGGCCGCCAGGAGGCCCAGACTTAACGCAACCCGGAAAAAGAGTTTCAGATGATCCCGATAAGGACTGTTCAAATTGCCGTCCGTTGTGAATGGGAGATGTGACGGGACATCCGTGCCTCAACTCTGAACATCGTAATACAGGGGCAAAAGAAAATCGTGCCCTTCCAAGGAAATCTTCTCGCCTTCCAGCTCGGGCCGGTCGTCGAAAAACTCCAGACGGAGCTGGAAAACATCGCCTTGCCGCCGGGGGGCGGTTTCCAGGACCCGGCCATCCATGATCACCCAATGGGCGATGAGGATCTCCTGTCCGTGCGCCTCCCCTTCCAAAACCTCCTCCACGGCATAACGGTTCACCAGCAAGGCCCGTTGATAGGGCGCGACCGCCTCCACCGTAGGCACGGGCAGCGCTTCCAGGAGTCGAACCCGGGCAACCAACACCTCGGCAGGAACTCGATCCGCGACGCGGGCTTGGGCTTCCGAGTAACGCTGGGCCGCTTTCTCCGGGGTCAAGACCTGATTGTAAATGGCCACGCCTTCCAGTTGTCCGGCCCAGAACCGCCCTCCCCCCCACTCGTCTCCGAACAACAGATGCTGCGGCGACCATGTGCCGAATCCGCCATGAACGGCATCAGAGGAAAAGACATGTTGGCCGTCGGCATACGCGGTTACCAGTCCGTCCGCGTAGGTCACGACGACGTGGGTCGGTTCTCCGGCAGTCAGCGGCAGCAAATCCAACTCCGGCGGAACGGCGTTGGGTCCGGTCCGTTCCGTGCGGAGCCGCAGGACCAGCCGGTCTCCGGATTGGCCGAGGGTGACGTTGCGAGCACTTGGTCCCGAGGAAAAGGTGATGATCCTCGCCGGTCCGGACTGGTCCGGCAAGGACGGCGTGATAACGGCCTCAATGGTCAGTTGATTGGTATTCCGAAGGGCTGAGAGAATGTCGTCTGTCTGCTCCAGGATAAAATGCCCTCCCCGGGACGTGTCCATGGCGAAATACCTGGTCAGCCTGGCCGTGCCGCGCGGCTCGAGGTGGACGTCGCGGTACCGGCTGCTTTTGGAGTCGAAGAGGACGCTGGAACGAGCGGCGTTCTCCCACCAAAAGACCAAGCCGTTGTCTGGAGCCGACGAGGATGCGGCAGCGCTGTGCTCTGAGATATTGGTTCGAGCCGAAGCATCAGTTGAAGCATCTGTTGGAGCATCTGTTGATTCGGCTCCGGCGGCCCAGGTCTGGATCATCTCCAGGCCGGAGGCCACCCAGACGTCCGGGTAGTAGTCCGTCAAGGTATCGTCCGTCACACGATGCCAGGCCTCCACGGTAGAGAAATCCTCGCTGAAGCGGCCGATATGCAGGGAAACCTCCGGCCCGCCGGTACGAATCCGGTTGCCGCCGCTCCCGCTGATATACGGCCCGGTGACCACCAGAAACCGGGGATGGTTGGACCAGCGTGGATGATAAACCTCGTAGCCGTCGATGCCGGGAGCGGTGTTGATGGGTACCTGCCAGCGGTGTTCCGTGCCGTATCGCTGCATGGTCAAGTTGCGGTGCGATCCGTCGAAGACCCAGAAAAGATATTGGTCGTCGGGAGAGATGGACGGCCAGCAGCCTTGGGCCAGCCTGTCCCAGGCCCCCTCGGTCAGTCGCGCCACACCGGCGTGGGGCCAGGGAAAGGTGCCCCCGGCCATTTTGCCGTCAATGGAAAGCTGAACCTGATCCTCGGTCACCGGGGTCTGATCCCAAACGAGTTCCCGGACTTCGGGATCATCCAGCCGGACTCGCTCCATGCGTTGCCTGGTAGGGGCCCGGTTCCCATCCTGTCCGACTCCGACATACAGCCATTCGTGACCGGTAAAGGGGTCCATCCACACGGCCAAGCCCGTGCCGGAAGTTACTTCGCGCAGCCCTGAGCCGTCCCAGTTGACGATCATCACCACGTCCCGGGTACGATCGGTATAAACCACCCGATCGCCGCGCGGGGTGATGTACGGCTTGGCGAAATTAGCCGGCCCATCCAGGATAACCCGCTGACCATGGCCGTCCCGTGAATCGAAACCCATCAGGCGCAGGTTGTCGCCCTGGGCCCCAGGGTTCCCACCTTGGCCGAGATCCTGAACCCAGACGACCCGTGTGTGGGCGCCGGTCAAATCCTCGATCCGGTCAATACGTGCATCCGAGGTACTGTTCGCATTGGCAGACTGGTCCTCCCGTGTACAGCCGAAGGACACGACAAGTATCAGAATCAGTAACCCGACAATGGTCGATGGCATTGCGGAGTAAATGTATTTGGTCATGGTGCATCACCCTCCTGGAATGACACAGGAGTATGCCCCTGGAACGGAGAGTCAATGCCGCAGCAACTCAAGCCTTCAACCAGCCCTGCTCCGCGTACCAGCGGGCCGTTTCCAGGATGCCGTCCTTGTTGGCGTGTCGGGGCGCATAGCCGAGCATGGTTTTAATCTTGGTCACGTCGAAATGTCTGTCCTTGGAGTAGAAAGCCACCCGGCGGCGGTACAGCGGGGGCTCTATGCCCAGAGGGCGGCAGATGCGCTCGCAAATGTCCGCGGCAAGGAAAAAGGGGCTGATGGGCAGGCGAACAACTCTCAGCTTTCTGCCGAAATGTTCAGCGACGATCCTGGCGATATCCGCCACGGCGATGGGTTCTTCGGCCCCGGCAATGAAGGCCTGGCCCAGTGCGTCCGGATGGGTGGCCGAGACCAGGGACACGTTGGTCAGGTCATCCACATGCACCAGATGGTACATGCACTTGCCCTTACCCAGGAGAAGAAACACGGGCTTGAGGGCCATCCGGAACAGCTTGAGCAAGCGGCGGTCGCCGGGGCCGTAAATGGCCGCGGGCCTGATCACCGTGTAGGGCAGTTTATGCTCCGCGGCGTGGGCCCGGAGCCACAGTTCGGCCTCCAGCTTGGTCTGCTGGTACTCGTCGTCCGGATCGAAGGGAGCGTCCTCGGTGGCTGGAGGTTCGGCAATATGCCCATGGACACCGATGGTGGAAAAATGGACAAAGCGCTTGAAATGCGGATTTTTTAGAGCCTCGCGGGCCAGGACTTGGGTGGATCCGACATGGACGTTCCAATAATCCTGGTATGAGCTGCGGGCCTGTCGAAAAGCGGCCGCGACATGAAAGACATACTCTTGCCCGGCCATGGCCTGGGCGATGATCCGTTCATCGAACACCTCACCCATAAACCACGAAACGTCCAAATCCTTGAGCGGGTCCAGGTTGGAACTGCTCCTGGCCACCGCGCTGACCTTCGCGCCAGCCTCGACCAGCTTGCGAGTGAGCACGATCCCGGTAAACCCCGTCGCACCGGTGACGAGAACCGGGGTACCCGGTGGTATTTGACAAATGTTGTCCATGAACAGTCTCATTCTTCGTTTCTTCAGTGGTGGCAAACGGCAACACTCTTCAGTTAAAAAATCAATCGTCGCATTTCAAGATGGTTTACAGTGGCATTTCAAATTCAGAGCTTCTTGGCCTCAATGAAAATATACCCGCTTTCATCAGCAGGAAGCAGCGCCCGGGTCGACTCGAAACGCTTGCGAAACAGATGCTCGTAACACGCCGCGACGCGATTGCGCCAGGTTGGATACGAAATGTATCGCAGCACCCCGTTGACGCGCAGTGGGGTCCAGGCCAGAAAGCTCCAGAACGGTGTATCGGCCAGGGAGAGAAACCCGTGGCATTGACGGATGACGAATCCCCCCCGGACGAGTTGCGACTGCCACTCCTTGGGGCTGAACATGTGGATCTGCATCATCCGGGTGTTCATGGAATCGGCGTAGCGGCGGGCCAGACAGTCCGATCCGGCGCGTCGGAAAAGACGCGTCAGCCAATAATGTTGGTCGTAACGATCCGTGCAGACCGAGGCGTAGAAGGTTCCTCCCGGCCGCAGGACGCGATGGAACTCGGCGATGGCCTCGTCCAGTCCAGGATGAACGGCGAACAGGCTGGCGTTGGCCGTGACGGTCTGGAACGAATCGTCCGGGAACGGCAGGCTGGTGGCGCTCCCGTGGAGCATTTCCCGATACAGGGATCGGGCCTCGGGTCCGGCCGCGTCCAGAGCGCCTTTGAGCAATTCGATGCCCACCAGGTGATCAGGCCTGCCGAACGCATCGCTCAACAAAACGCCGAACCCGCCGTCACTGCATCCCACGTCCAGCACGGGGGAGGCGAGTTCCACGCTGGCCGCTTGATAGGCGCGCAACTGCAGGGCATTAAAAAAAGCCGCCATGGGCTTGAACCAGTAGCGGCGGCAGGAAAGCGTCAGCATATCCGTCTGATGGGCGGTAATGTGCATGGCAAAAAGCTCGCTGGTTGTTTTAGGCAGGAAGCGACGCACGCTGCCGGCTGGATTGGCGGGCTAATACGTTTTTCCGAGCATGCGTCGAACTTTATAGCCCATGAGATCCCAAAGGTATCCCAAAAAGCCGATCTCGCCGCTACTCATCTTCAGGCGGAAAATGTGCGTATATCCTTTGAACGCCCGGTAGATCACGTTGAAAGCGATATTCCCGGGCCAGCGAATCAGCTTGCGGGACAGGTTCATCAGGAAGGGAAATTCGATGACCAGGGCGAAAAACTTGTGCAGGTTCTCGAACTCTCGTTTCGTCATCCCTGTGTTGATGGGCGATTCCACCTGATAGGACGCGTGCTGTTGATGCGCCGGGTCGAGATAGCCCTTTTCGATGCAATAGGCGTGCATCTCCGTACGAGGGTAGGGCTGAAAAATGGAGACCCAGGCATAGGAAGGTTTGACCAGAATATTCAGTTGAATGGTCTCGTAGGCATTTTCAAGGGTCTCGTCCGGCAAGCCGACCATGTTCTGGGTCATGATGGAGATGCCGTACTTGTGGAACAGGCGGGCCGCGTTGAGGATCTGCCCGTCGGTCATGTTCCGCTTGAGCACGTTCTTGCGGATCGTCTCGTTGCCGCTTTCCACGCCCATGGCGATGGTGATGCAGTTGGCCTCGCTCAAGTACCGGACCACTTCTTCGGTCACCAGATTGGCCCGGACATAACAGATCATGGGCAGGCCGATCCGGGCCTTGTAGGCCGCGGAGAACTCTTTGAGCCATTCCTTGTTCATTATGAACAGGTCGTCATGGAAGTAGACGATTTTCAAGGGATAGTTGTCCCGGACATGTTCCACTTCGCGGATCACGTTTTCCACGCTGCGCAGCCGGCAGTACTTCCCCGGCCCGGCCTCTTCCTTGTACAGCCGTTTGAGCATGTGGTTGAAGCAGTAGGTGCAGTCGTAGGGGCATCCGCGACTGGAGAGAAAGTGTTTCGTGCTGCTGTTGGCGTAGGCGTAGTACTTCAAAAAGGAGTCCCGGTCCGGATAAGGTAGCGAGTCCAAGTCCTGAATCAGCGGACGCATTGGGTTCTTGACCACCTGGCCGCCCTTCTTGACCCACAGGTTGCGGATTCCGGAGTAGTCCTCGCCCTTCTGAAGGCAGTCCAGCAGATCCACGATGGCCTCGTCCCCCTCGCCCCGACAGATTATGTCCACCTCGGGTTTCTCGATGATTTCGGGAAAGAAGGTCGGATGCGGGCCGCCGACGATGGACAGAAAGGAAACGTGCTTGCGCAGCCGTCGGATCAGTTCGAGGTAATAGTCTTCCGAGCCGCTGGTCAGCGAAAAGCCGATCACGTCCGGCCGGTATTCCTTGACCGCCTTGAACAGGTCCTTTTCCAGGTTGGTCAGCATCAGGTCCGCTTCGTGGCCGCCCTGTTTCACGCTGGCGATCAAACACATGATGCCCATGGGATCGGTGATGTCCAGGGACGCCGTGCGGTAAATGAACAAGCATTTCATATCAAACACCCGTTGAGCGACGTAACGCGGTTCCAGTGTGACGACCACGGCGCGAGGAAGCACCCCGGTGAACAGGGACCGCGATGTCCGCGATCTTAAAGGTTGATCCGGTTCGGACCGGGAAGAAAATAAATCGGTGCGTTAATGTTCACGGCCTTCCGCCAAGCCTGCACGGCGGCCGATACACCCTGGAAGTTGGTCATGATTTTAAGGAAATAGGCTCAAGAACCCGACGGAGCAGTCGGAAGCGAAAATGGGCCAAAAGCAGAAAGCCCGCGATAATCGCCAATTCAGTGCCGATGGTTATCAGGTGGTGCAGGGAGAAAAGGCCATCGGAATGCCGTACTCCGTAGAATATAGCCACGGGCGCGGAAAAGCGCTCGTCCGTGAACGGCCACAGCAGTTTCACCCCGGGCCCGTGGGTCGCGGCGTCCATGACCAGGTGCAGGCCGTAGGAAACCAAAGCCAACGAAGCTATACGCCGATAGCTCCACCAGTCAAGAAACCGCCTGAAAAACAACCAAAAAACTCCTGACGTGAGCAGGCAGGCGACGACCCCGAAAAACAAACTGTGGGTGATCTGATTATGATAAAGAGCCATGTTTCCGGCAAGGAATCCGGGGATGGCGTCCATGTCCGGCGCAAGGGAAAAGAAAAGAGAAGATCCCCAGATCCATCGCCGGGAGAACGGATCGCCGACATTGCGAGTGCAAACGGAGGCGACGGCCGCTCCGGCGGCAAGGTGGGCGAGGGGTGAAGGCATGATCCAGCGTTTCCGGGAAACGACCGCCGTGAATCTTGTATTCTGATTCGTTTTCTGGCATGTCGTTCTGCTTTGCGCGGCGAAACAAGTGCGCCGGTATGCACCGCGAAGACGGAAGGCGACGTAACGGCGCTTTGCGGCGGTCTGAGTCACGGCTCCTTACCCGAAGCGAACGCTCCAGGCAACCCGCCCCAAGGTGCCCGGAAGCACTCCCTGAATCTCCATTTGGTTCATCAATTCGTATCATGTCCGCCCTCCACCGCCTCGCCACGAGCGAAGCTTAGGAAAGACACCTCTGCGGCATGAACAACCACAAAAAAGAATGACCAACCCAACTCCCCAGACTCCTCCCGTCCGGCCCACCCTGGCGGCCCAGCTCAACGACGCGTCTTCCTCCCCCCTGCGCTGCTACGCCAGAAAGGTTCTCGGCGACGCGGGTCCGTTGTCCCTGGCCTATTACGAACTCGTCAACCTGCTGTTTTGCAACATGCCATCCAGCCTGGGTTTTTTCCTGCGCCGAACGTTTTACCGCCGCTTGTTTCGATCCGTCGGCCGCGGCCTGATCATCGGGCGTGGCGTGAGTATTCGCCACCCCGGTAAAATTACCCTGGGCCACAGGGTCGCCGTGGACGACAACGCCCTGCTGGACGCATCCGGTTTGGATAGCGAAGGAATCTTCATTGGTGACGAGGTGATCGTTTCCCGCAACTGCATGGTCCAGGCCAAGATCGGCTCCACCACCATTGGTTCGCGCACGGAAATTGGTGCCAACACGATCATTTCATCCATCTCCAGGGTTGAAATGGGAAAATTCGGTCTGATCGGCCCGCATTGCCTCATCGGCGGAGGAAACTACAAAACAGACAGAACGGACATTCCGATGATGGATCTGGGCTGGGCGTCGCGGGGGCCCGTAAAGGTGGGAGACGACGTCTGGATGGGAGCGGGGGTGGTCATTCCGGATGGGGTCCGCGTTGGCACTGGCTGCGTCATCGGCGCCGGGGCCGTGGTTTCCAAGGACCTGCCCGACTATGCCGTGGCCATGGGAGTCCCGGCCAGGATCGTCCGCTACCGCCCCAAACCGGGACACCAGGAGTGATCTCCATCATTTCCTTCACGTTTGACATCCTTGAACCGTCAAAGCTTTCCTCATGCATGCATTTTCCAAAAAACTGTTGTTGAGCCTGGTCACCTTTTTGATCGCCGTCTGCGTGATGGAAATCGCCCTGCGGCTGGTCTGGAAGAACCCCTACCAGAAGACCTATACTGCGGAGGTGGTCGACCTGAGACTGCTGACGCCCCTGCTTGATCGGACGTTGAATCGGGCATGGCTTGATCCCGACGATCCCTTTGTGGACTTCCGGACTGACGAGCGCGGCTACATCCTCCCCGTGGACCAGTTTACCGCCCCTGACGTCACCATCGCCTTTCTCGGCGGCTCCACCACGGAATGCCGGTACGTCCGTCCCGAACTGCGCTTTCCGGCGCTGGTTTCCAACGTGCTGCAAGAACAAGGCATATCCGCGAACATCCTGAACGCCTCCCGTTCCGGGAACACGTCCCATGACAGCATCAACAACTATTTCAACCACGTCGTGCAGGACAAACCGGAAATCGTGGTGCTGATGCACGCCATCAACGATCATGGGCTGCTGGCCAAGGACCCGAACTACGCCACCCGAAGCGGCGAAGTGGTCACCACGCCCAGACAAGCCAAGTGGCTCCTGCTGAACTTGAGCACCAGGTCGCATATTTTCGGTTTGCTGCGCGAAGTCGAATATTGGCTGGTCCCGCGACACCGGCAGGTGGGCATGGTCACCTCTTCCGCCGGGGCATCGGTGGATACGGAACCGTTCGCCGACAGGCTGAAGGTCTTCGTGACCATGGTTCAAAGCTTCGGCGCCCAGCCGGTTCTGATGACCCAGCCCCTGGCCGAGGCGACCACCGAGCTGACTCCCGAATGGGCGGACAGCCTCAACCAGAAGCGGTTTAACGAGGTCATCCGTACCGTTGCCGAGTCCATGAACGTTCCGCTCGTGGACTTGGAACGACGCCTTGAGGAGCACGCCGATTATACCGCCAATCCATTGACCTACCTGTACGACGGTATCCATGCTTCCGACACGGGCTCTCGGTTCTATGCCCGTGAAATCGCAACCATCCTCACTCCGCTCATCCGGGAGATGAGCCACAAGGCCCACCATGACCAATGACACCCGACACGACCCGGCACGGCACGGCGCGGCGTGCAAAACCGCTGACCCCAACGCCCCGGCAAGTCACCGCCGGGTCCGCGTCCTGATTCAAATCCTGATCATGACCCTGGCCGGAACCATCGTCTATTTTCTCTTCGGCCATCGGATCATCGCCGGGATCATCTGGTTTCTGGCCTGTCTGCTGCTGTTCGGATTCCTGTTTTCTCCGACCATCGTCAACGGCTTCGAGCGCTTCGGGGCCTGGCTGGGTCAGTTCGTCGGCACCGCCCTGACGTATATCCTCTTGGTACCCATGTTTTACATCGTTTTTACCTTCGGACGCCTGGTGATCACGTTCCTGGGGCGCGACCCCCTCCAGCGCAAATGGAAACCCGAGGCCGAAAGCTATTGGGAAGACCGGAAGGCCCCCTTCGACGCAACCCACTTTAAGAGGCAATACTAATGGCTGCGATTCTCGGCATCAGCGCCTTTTACCACGATTCCGCCGCGGCCCTGGTTCGGGACGGCGAGATCATCGCCGCGGCTCAGGAAGAGCGCTTCACCCGGATCAAGCATGACTCTGATTTTCCGTTCAACGCGGTCAAGTACTGCCTGGAAGAGGCAGGTATTCGAGGCTGCGGTCTGGACGGGGTGGCGTTTTACGACAAACCCGTGACCAAATTTTCGCGTATTTTGGAGACCTACTTCGGCGTCGCGCCCAAGGGCGTCCAATCCTTCGTGATGGCCATTCCATTGTGGCTGAAGCAAAAGCTCTGGATCCCCATGCAGATCGAGTCCGCATTAAAGCGCCTGGGCTGCGACTGTCAGAATATCTTCTTTCCGGAACACCACGAATCCCACGCGGCCAGCGCCTTTTTCCCGTCGCCCTATGAAGAAGCCGCCGTGCTCACCCTGGACGGGGTGGGCGAGTGGGCCACCAGCACCATCGGCAAGGGCAGCGGCAACCGGCTCGAAATTCTCAAGGAACTCAGCTTCCCCCACTCCCTGGGGCTGCTCTACTCGGCCTTCACCTACTACACCGGGTTCAAGGTCAATTCCGGCGAGTACAAGCTGATGGGTCTGGCCCCCTACGGCGAGCCGGTCTATCGGGACAAAATCCTGGACAACCTGCTGGATCTCAAGGAAGACGGCTCCTTTCGCCTGAATCTGGACTACTTCGGCTACCTGGACGGCCTGACCATGACCAACAAGCGCTTCGACGTCCTGTTCGGCGGCCCGCCACGCAGTCCGGAAAGCGAGATCACCAGGCGGGAAATGGATCTGGCCAGTTCCATCCAGATGGTCACCGAGGAGATCGTTCTGCGCATGGCCCGGTACGCCCGGGAGGCGACGGGCTGCAAGTACGCCTGCATGGCCGGGGGGGTGGCCCTGAACTGCGTGGCCAACGGCAGATTGCTGCGGGAAGGGATTTTCGAGGACATCTGGATTCAGCCGGCCGCCGGCGACGCGGGGGGGGCCCTGGGCGCGGCCCTGGCCGTCTGGCACATGGGCCAAAACGGGAAGCGCCGGGTGATGCCCGGCAGGGACGCCATGCGCGGCTCGTATTTCGGCCCGTCGTTCCCTGACCCGGTGGTCGAAAAATTCCTCGCCGACAACGGCTATCCCGCGGAACACGTTCCGGACCCGGAGCAACGGGCCAAGCGGATCGCTGAGCTGGTCGCCGATGAAAACGTCGTCGGCCTGCTCCAAGGTCGAATGGAGTTCGGCCCGCGGGCCCTGGGCAACCGCTCCATCATCGGCGACGCCCGCTCTCCCAAAATGCAATCCATCATGAACCTGAAAATCAAGTACCGGGAGTCCTTCCGCCCCTTCGCCCCGTCCTGTCTGGAAGAGCGGGTCAGCGACTTTTTCGAGCTGGATCGCCCCTCGCCGTACATGCTCCTGGTGGCCCAGGTCCAGAAGCACCGTCAGGTCCAGACACCCAAGGAAACGACCCTGAACCTGCACGACCAGATCAACCAGACCCGCTCCGACGTTCCGGCCATCACCCATGTGGACCACTCGGCACGGGTCCAGACCGTGAACAAGGAGACCAACCCGGCCTACCACGCCATCATCAAGGCCTTCGAGGATCTGACCGGATACGGGATCATCATCAACACCTCGTTCAATGTCCGAGGCGAACCCATCGTCTGCACCCCGGAGGACGCCTACCGCTGCTTCATGCGCACGGAAATGGACTATCTCGTGCTGGAATCCTACATCCTGAGCAAAAAGGACCAGCCTGAATGGAAGGAAACCGACGATTGGCGCAAGGACTACGTACTGGATTAACGGACGTTTTGTCGCGTCAATTGCCCCGAATAATCACACATTTTAATTGAATACAGAAGGACGTCCCCCGATGATATTTCTCAAACATCTACTCAATCTTTTACGAGAATTTTTCGGATTCGCCATGCAGCACAAAAAATGGTGGATTATCCCCCTGATTCTCGTCTTCCTGGCCATGGGCCTGCTGATCGTTGTCGGCCAGTCCACGGCTCCGTTTATCTACACATTGTTTTAATCGACCACGATCCTACCTGAACAGGTTATTTTCCCTGAAGCAAAGCCGGTGGCGGATCTCGATCCGCCACCGACATTTGAACAACGGAATGGGATAAAAAACGTGAAATCTCCAAAATTGTGGCTTGGACTCCTGACCATTCTTATGCTGAGCCTCGGACTATGGTTTATCGAGTGGTCGGCCAAGGGAATGATGACCCCTACCCATGAGACGGGGCGGCGCATTCTGTTAGGTGAGGAGGATCAGTATCTGACGCGGTTGCAGAACACCATCGGCCAACCCTACCTGCTGTACATCAGCGCACCGAACTACACGCACCCTCGCCACGGTCCCCAACACAACGCCGATGGGTATCGCGGCAAATTGACGCCCATGGAAAAACGCGACGGGGTGCTTCGCATCGTATGCCTCGGAGGGTCCACGACGTACGGCTGGAGCGTCGACCGCCCGGAACAGGCCTATCCGGCCCAGTTGGAGAAACTGTTGCGTGCGAATCTCCCCGCGGACTATACAGACGTGGAAGTGATCAACGGAGGCCTTCCGTGGGGGACGTCCGCCGAGATACTGACCCACTACCACTTCAAATATCATTACTATCAGCCCGACGTCGTCGTCATCAACTCAGGCGGCAACGACGCCAACGGCTACACCTACCCTTACTACCATCCAGACAACAGCAACTGGCGCCAACCCATGCGAAATTTGCGCCCTTTGCCGGAAGGATGGCGCTGGATGGCCCGCTCAAGGTTTACCAGCTACATCATTTTGAACGTCTTCTATCGAGATCTGATCGCCGGAGGCCAGTTCCATATCGATGGAGGGGCCATACCCCACGCCCCATGGTTTCGGATCAACGGCGAACTTGTCGCCGAGCCGCGAGAAATTCCGCTGGAAAGATTGTCCTTCGCCCATAACATTGAAACACTCATTCATGAACTGCAAAGAGACGACGTCAAGACGCTGCTTGTCCCTTTTCGTGCAGCGCCAGGCGCATACGAAAGGCAGGAAAAACATTTTGAACTTGCTCAAATTCTGCGCCACGAAGAAATCCTCAAGGATTTCTCCATGAGATATTCCACCGGCTTTGCCCCTTTCCCTGCTGAAGTCGTCTCTCCCGGTAACTGGACCGACCATTGTCACCTGAACGCCCCCGGAGAACGGGAGAAAGCGGAACATATCGCACATTATGTATTGACTTTACTTTGACAGCAGGGTTGTAACTATTCAGCTCACCCGAGTAAAACGGACTGGATACCCGCCTTCGCGGGTATAACTGACTCGGAGAGGGCATTGGAAAAACAAGTCATTCCCGCGAAGGCCGGAATCCAGGTCATGCTTGCCTCAAGTTTTTGAAAAGCCACCTTTTCCCTCTCAAGCTGAGTAGTTACGCAGGGTTTATGAATGATCATCAAAACCATCATGGGTGGGTGTCATGGCGACCTCTCTCCCTCGCAACTATAACATGACCCTTTGCGACCGTCGTATTGACGTTTTGTCAAACGCATACGCAAAGCCTTTTGGTGTACACATGAAACCAATAACTGATAGCCCCTTTCACTACTAATGATAATGCGGGATCTGCAAAAGATCGCCTCTCGACGTTTTGATCTCTTGGTAATCGGCGGAGGCATCAACGGCGCATGCGTCGCCTGGGACGCGGCCATGCGCGGACTGTCCGTGGCCCTGATAGACAAGGGCGATTTCGGGGCGGCAACGTCCGCGGCCACGGGAAGGATGATTCACGGCGGGATCCGTTATCTTCAACACCTCGCCCTTGGCAGGGTCAAAGCCTCCCTGCATGAAAGAAATTTTTTTCTTCGTTCGGCACCACATCTGGTCCGTCCGGTACCGTTCCTGATTCCCACATACGGCCACGGCTTCAAGGGCAAGGAGGTTCTTGGGCTGGCCATGACCATCTACGACCTGCTTGCCTGGACCGAGGACTCCAAGAATTCCCGCACGGCATTACCCGGCCACAAGCGGCTTTCCCGCCAAGAAACCTTGGCCTTGGAGCCGCATTTGCACGCCGACGGGCTCACCGGTGCCATCCGCTTTTACGATTGTCAGATGCCCTTTCCGGAACGGCTGACCCTGGCTATCGTTCTTTCCGCGCGGCAAGAAGGGGCCGTCGTACTAAACTATGTGCAGGCCAAGGATTTACTTGTAAACGACGGACGGGTCACTGGGGTGAACGTCATGGACATCCTTACGGGCCGGCAACTGACCGTCAAGGCTGATGTCACGGTCAATGCCGCCGGCCCATGGGTCAGCTCCGTACTCAAGTCCGCGGGGTTGGCCGATACCGCTGAAGGCGCCTCCAGAATCCTTTCCAAAGGCATCCACATCATCACCCGTTCGCTGACCAACGGACATGCCCTGGCCCTGGCTACCCGCCACAAGCACTCTGGGGCATGGGTGGACCGCGGCGGACGGCACTTCTTCATCGTCCCCTGGCAGGGCCTTTCCCTGATCGGAACCACCAACAGTCCTTTTAACGGCGCTCCCGACGACGACATCGTCACCGAGGACGACATCCACGGTTTGATCGACGACGTGAATTCGGTGTATCCGTCGGCCGGACTTTGCCGCGACGATATCCGATTCTTCTATGGGGGCCTCTATCCCGACGACCCGTCCCGTCCCTCCGGGACGGGCTACCAGGGCTCCCGGGAAGATAACATCATTGATCACGGCGTCTCCCAGAAAATACAGGGCCTCATCTCGGTCATCGGCGTGAAGTACACCACGGCGCGCCTGCTGGCCCAGAAGATCGTAGACTTGGCATGCCACAAGCTGGCGCGACCAGCTAAGCCCTGCCGCACGAAAAGCGCACCAGTGCTCGGCGGCGACATCCCGGACCTTAAGGACTTCGTCGCTCGTGAATCTAGGTGTTGGCAAGGCATGCTTCCCGAATCTCAGGTTGCGGACCTGATTCACGGCTACGGCACGAGCTATACTGAAATCCTCGATTTATACGGCCAAGACCCAGGCCTTGCCAAAGGCATCTCCCCGGAAATCCTCATCCTTAAGGCCCAAGTCATACACGCCGTGCGCCGAGAAATGGCCCAGACCCTTCAGGATATCGTCTTTCGGCGCCTGCCGCTGGCCTGCGTTGGGCGACCTGCTCCCGAAGTCCTGCGCGGTCTAGCCCGAATCATGGCCGAGGAACTGGGGTGGGACGACGCCAGAATAGAAACGGAAGTCCTCGCGGTGGATGCACGTTATCTGGCCGTATGAGTCCCAGGCCCCCGGACCTGCCCATGAAAATCCTGCATATCGCACCGACGCCTTTTTTCTCCGATCGCGGTTGCCATATCCGCATCCACGATCAGATCGCCGCATTGCAGCGCCAAGGCCACGACATACTTCTGACGACCTATCATCACGGACGGGATGTTCCGGGCATCACGACCCGGCGAAGCTTGCGCGTGCCCTGGTATTCCAAGGTTGATGCGGGTTTTTCCTGGCACAAAATATACCTCGACGTCCTGCTGTTCTTCACGGTTTGGCGTGCTTGCCTGAACTTCAAGCCCGACGTCATTCACGGGCATCTGCATGAAGGCGCCGCTCTCGGCTGGGCAACAAGCCTGCTTGCCTCGGCCCGCAAAATCCCCGTGGTATTCGACGTACAGGGCAGCCTGACCGGTGAAATAAAAGCTTACGGCTCTTTGGGACCACTCAAAAAACTGCTGTTTCTCTTCACCTGGCTTGAAAAGCTGGTCTGCAAACTGCCGGATTTTTTCATCTGCAGTTCAGAGGCCGCGGCACATCTCATGAAAGCCGAATTCGGCGTGCCGGAAGAAAAGATTCGAGTGATCCGCGAAGGTGTCGACGAATCGACCTGCTCAGTGGACGACGCAAAAAGCGTCAGGAAGCGTTTGGGCATTCCGCAGGAAAAAAAGATCGTCGGATACATTGGTTCGCTTATTCAGGCCAAGGGGGTTGATCTTTTGATCCAAGCCATGCCCGCTATCCGACAACGCGTGGAAAATGTACATTTTCTCTTGGCAGGTTATCCGCTGGAGGACTGTCGGGGGCGTGTGGACGCAATCGGTGCCGGCGACGTGACGACGCTCTGCGGCAAGGTGGACTATTTTCAGTTATTCTCCCACTTGGCCGTGATCGACGTGGCAGTCGACCCGAAAGAGGAAGGTTCCGGAGAGGGCAGCGGAAAAATCCTCAACTACATGGCCGCGGGCTTGCCGGTGGTTTGCTTTGACACCCCGGCTAACCGCGCCTTGCTCGGTACCAACGGCATATTCGCGGCACCGGGAGACGTCATGAACCTCTCGGAAAAAATCGCCGATGTCCTGGCAGACGGGTCTCAAGCCTCGCGCATTGGCGCAATGAACAAGGAACGAGCCTTCAGGGACCATTGCCAAGCCTCGCGGACCGAGGTTCTTGAAGAGATCTACCAAAGGCTCTTAGCCGACCGCTAGCATCCTGTCCAAAAGTACCCGGTCGATCCCATACGCAACGCCGAAGGACTTTGCGTATCCATGATTCGGAGTCTGCACAATATGACCTTCCATCTTCGAAAATACGCGGTACCGGCCTTCTTCTTCATCGTTGCAGCGACGTTTTCACTGTTTCTCGCCCAGCACGCTTTCCAGTGGTTTCTGACCTCGGATGAATGCAGCTATCTCTTTCAGGCGAACAATTTCCTTGACGGTCTCATTGCCAGGCCGTTCCCGCCTTTTCATGAATCCTTTGACTACTTCATGATTATTCTCAGGGAGGACGTGGGCTGGCTGTCCAGATATCCCTTCGGCCACTCACTTTTCCTCGTTCCGGGCGTATTCATCGGCTCCGCCCATATTATGGTCTTCCTGGCAGCGGGTCTTACCGTCGTTGTGGTCTACAGATCCGGAGTTCTCCTGGGCGGCCATGCGCTTGGAGCAACCGCAGGATCACTCTTGCTTTTTTCCCCGTATTTCCTTTTTTATCACGGCACATTGCTTAGCCACACCAGCGGCCTGCTGGTGACATCGTTGATGCTTTTGGCCTACATCTCATGGCGCAGGACCGATGCCGTCATTTTCGCCGCGCTATCCGGGCTCGCCTGGGGATATCTTTTCAATACCAGGACGTTTACGGCCTTTTTGATTGCCATTCCCTTTGCCTTGGATTCGTTGATTCACCTTTACCAAAAACAGAACAAGCATTTATTTATTGGAACGATACTTTTTGCTTTCTCATCGTTCCTTGGCGTGATCGCCATGCTGATCTACAATACAATCACCGTCGGCGACCCCTGGACAATGACCTATCTTTTCCATAATCCCACCGACAAGCTGGGCTTTGGAACGAGGTACTATGGAAGAATCGAGCATACGCTCGCAGGGGGGTTAGAAAATATAGCCGTCAACCTCAAGCTTCTCAATGTCTGGCTGTGGGGTTTTTGGGGATCGCTGCTGGTCGCATTGCTCGCTTTTGCCATCGGGTGGACCGAACGTTGGAGCTGGCTGTTCGCAGCAGTCTTGGCTAGCATTGTCTTCGGGCATATTTTTTTCTGGTATCCCGGCCCCCAAGATACAGGACCGGGCTATTATCTGGAAACGCTGCCCTTTCTCATCCTGGGCGCGTCATTTGGAGTCCGAAAATTTATCGCCAAGGCCAAAACATGGTACATTATACTATGCATGGCGATCTTTGTTTCCGTTGTTTCCATATTCAACGTTGTCAATGCGACGAAATTCAGAGAAACGACCATGGAAACAAGAAAATTACTCGATGTTCTCCAGGAAGCGCCCAAAAACAGCATAGTGTTCATTGACCCTGAAGATCATCCAAGTGTCTTCGGCCGACGACACGAAATCATTTTCAATCCTCGAGGTTTGGACTCGGATGTGATTTTGGCAAGAAGCTTGGGGGAACAAAACAAAGTAATAATGCATTTCTTTGATAGTCGCGTTCCATTTCGGCTCATGGGGGGAGATTTTCCCAGGCTGGCAGCCTTGGAACCGTCCCAGGAGTATCACCTTGTTTTTCCAGCGCACAAAATGTTCCGACAGGCAGGCACAAACGTCGCCTTGGCATCAGGCGAAATAATCCGGATTGCTCGCCAAGAAGAACACAACCCGGGGTTACTGGCTTTTGGACGGTTTTTTTATGTTTATCCCGGCAAATATGATGTTGAGTTCGATATTCAAGTCTCAGACTGCGAGTCGGGAGAGAAAATCGCCACAGTGGATGTGGCCATGAACGGAGGAAAAAAAATACTGAGCGAGACGGAAATTTACGGTGAAGCCTCGGCCTCTGGTAAAGCAATTGTGAGGATAGCCGTGGATACGTATGCGAGAATTGAGCCTCGGGCGTACTATCATGCCTGCGGCAGTATGGTCATTCAAAATGTGCACGTCAGGGAGAGAAGAAACATTGACTCCAAAGAATTACCTCCCAGGTAATATCCAGGGAGCAAACATATCTCTTAGCCAGTGCAGATCCCAAAATAGCAGCACAGTGCAGAGGACGAAAGTCGTTAAGATCACCAGCATCACTGTGTTCTCCCGAAACAGTCGTTCCGGGCTCTGAACCGGGCTGTCCTTCTTGAAGGACAATCGCATGTAGAAAGCCATGGAATAGGCTACCATTGGTGCCGCAAGAATCAGTTCAAAGCGATAGCTGGCAATGAAGTACCCCCCCATCAAGGCAAACAGCGTGGCATAGTAGAAAATGCTTACGATGAGCCGTTGCTCGTTGTAGTATCCCAAGGACTTTCGATACTTAGCGGCCCGGTCCGGGTCGTCGATCTTGCGGTACTCGGCGAAACGCTTGGCCGCCATCAAGAAGGACCCGAACATCCAATAGGCGATGAACATGGACAGCGGCGGTGCGGAGCCCATACCGGTGGAATACCATCCCAAGGCCAACCGGATGGGATTATTGACGGACTCGCACAGTACGTCCAAATACGGGACGTCTTTGAATCGCAAGGGAGGGGTATTGTATAGAATTCCCATGACCCAAAGCAACACCCCGGAAAAACCGAAGAAAGGATTGACCAAAAACCCCAGGCTTAAGCTGACCAAGCTCAGCACGCTCCAGACCATCCATGCCACGGAAATTTTAGCCTGTCCGCTGGGCAGAGGTCGGTTGCGTTTCTCGGGGTGAAACTTGTCTGTCGGAGCGTCAAGGATCTCATTGAGGACATAATTGCTTGAGGCAATCAGGCAAACACACAAAAAACCGAGCAGAACCCCTGGAATGATGTCCAGCCCCATAATGCTGCGGTCGAAAAAAATGGCCAAAAGAACACCTGGAACGACGAAAATATTTTTAAACCAGTGGTCTGGTCGCGCAATCCGGATGTATGGTGCGATACGTGTATACACGATGATCAGCTCCTAATGGATGGTCATTTGGACGTATATAATCCTTTTTTACTCCTCCCGGATTAATACTTCCTTTTCATTGGCCAACTCCGGCAACTCAGTGTTAGGTTCCCTGCACATGTTGTTCTTGAGGATGAAACCTGTGATTAGTGGAATGAATACTGGGCATCATGCGTCATAAACTTCTTTTTACTTCTAACTTCCATTATTGCATCCAAAACTTCCTCAACACCAATACTTGCAATACAATTAGGTTTATGAGGGCAAGTTGTCTGCCCGCACGGTTGACATGGAAAATTGTGTTGTAATCCGATGCCATCACTTTCCAAGCCGACTCTTGCCTGGCTATCTGGGCCAAACAACCCTATTATTGGAACACTCAGGCTGCGAGCAAGATGCATAGGACCACTATCATTACTGACCATAATATCTACATTTGAAATAATCGACGCATTTTGGCGAAGTGTGTTGCCATCAGTCCTAATTGCATTTGGAAATACTTTTAAAAACCGGTTGAACTCTTCAACCATGGTGATATCACCAATTAAAATGATCTTTGCATTGTATTTTGAAAATAATATATCAGCAAGCTTAATAAAATTATCGATAGGCCAAAGCCGGGGCTGCCACGTTCCTCCCATGAAAAAACCGATTTTAAAATCGGTCCTATTAACGTTCTTGGTTAATAAAAAGTCATTAGCAAAGTCTATTTCCTCCTGATCAAGGTATATCCTCATTTTTCGGGTGCCGATTTCAGCTCCCAATTGCCTTGCAATTCCCAAACGAACGTCAATTTCATGCTTTCCCAAAGGATATTGCATTTCCCAGTCTAACAACCAACCGAATCCAGAACGTGAATATCCCGATAGATACTTAGCGCCTAACCAAATATTAAAGAAGAGCAGAGAGCGGAAGTCCCCCCCTACCTCAATTAGCAAGTCAATATTTCGATTTCTCAATTCCAATATTTCAATAACATATTGTTTATCAAAAATTTTTAAAAATTCCTTGAAACTAAACAAGTTTTTGGCGACCCAATTGCTTTTAACAATAATTAATTCATCTATGCAGGGATTATTTTTAAGAATGTTTTCCCCAATTTTATTGGTGATAACATGTATAGTAATTTGTGGGAATTCATTTTTGATTGCGGCTGCTAAAGGTGTGAACCATAGAATGTCTCCCATTCTTTCAATAGTGTTAAAATATATATTTGAAATACCATTCCTTGAAATCTTATTAAGAATTTCGTCCTCTTTTGATTTCCAGTTCCACTTGATTAGCTTATACGGCAGCCATAGAGGAAAGAATATGATGTTTATCAAATAAACATATACCCGACGTTTTCGATCAACAACATGAATCATGACTTCATTTAAATTAAAAGTAAAATAGTTCTTATTTTTTAATCCATATCAGAAATGCACCTGGGATAATACCAGCTATTGTTATAGCGCTAGACATCAGTGATACCGTAAGACATATATCGGCAGGTATACCTGCGTTAGTGAAAAAATACAAAAAAGCACCTTCTCTGACACCAATCCCAAAGTACGTCACGGGAATCATTGTAATAAGTATGATCATAGGAACAAAAGCAAATTGCAATTGCAATGGTATGCTATAATCAACAGATAAGAACAAGAAATTAATCTGTAATATCCTGAATGCCTGCGTTAAGCAGTTCCAAAAAAATATATTTAAAAGAAGCCGCGGATTGCTAATAAAATCCGTAATAGATTTATGTGTGTTTATTAAAAAATCAAAAAAACTTTCAGTATATTTTGTTAAAAAATTTGGACTTTTCAATGAAAATATTTTTGACTGAGTATATTGTAAAAGTATTTTAAATATAATATGTGGCAAAGATGAAAAAATTATGATTATAAAAATAATCGAAACAGCAGATATCGTTAGTATATACAAAAAAATATTACTATCTACGACATTATATACAAGAAAAAAACCAGCCAATGAAAAAAAAATCATCGAAATTACCGAAAATATCCTATCTACTGTCATTACACTAGTGCAATGGGTCAAAGATAAATTTTGACGTTTGAGCATAATTATGCGCACAGCATCTGGGCCAAAACTGCTTGGAATTGCGGAACTTAAAAAACCACTTACATAGAGAATGCGCACCATATCCATAAAGCTGATGTTCATACTTTTTTCTGAAAATAGCTTTATATACCTTATAGCCATAATAAATGTTTCAAAAAAAAGAAGAGCAAGTGCAACCGAGACAAGTTTTATATTGATATTGTAAATAATTCCTAAAATACTAGAAAAATCAAATGTTTTAATTATAACAATAAAACATAATGACATCAGCAAAAATTTAATAACAAATGATTGTAATCTGTTTAACATCAGGTATGGTAATATACTGAGAGTAATAAATCAAAGCAACAATACAACTGCACAGAGCTGCAACATAATTTTCTAAATATTATTAAATATCGACTACCTCAAAAAAAATCAATATATCAATGAAAATTAGCTTTTACATAACAAAAACAACAGAATTTTCCAGATATAAATTAGCAATATTGAATCACCGAGCACCTGCAACTTCTCAGTGCAAACTGACTTACTGTACCAGGATTCGACAATCAAAATTCAAAAACGATTAAGAGGATGTACAATCAAAATAAGAAAGCTTATCTTTTTACTGTTCGCAGCAATTATCTATTGGAGTCGGCATGACAAATGAAGTCTCAATTGCGTTACAAATATAAACTATTGTCTTTCTTTGGATGAGATAAATAAATTTGGATAGAATCGAGAAAGCACATTCATGAATTTTTCTTTAAATACTTCTGGACTGAAACGCAAAGCATTCTGTCTGCACTTTTCAGGGACAAAATTGTTTAAATCAAGTTCCATGCGCTGCACTGCTTCTATTAAAGCCTGGACCGACTGCTCATGGAAGAATATTCCGGTCTCTTGATCAATTACAGTTTCCAAGGAACCTCCTTCTCCAAATGCAATAACAGGGCGACCGGATGCTTGAGCTTCAAGAGGAGTGATGCCGAAATCTTCAATGCCAGGAAAAACAAAAGCTTTGCATCGTTTATAGTAATCACAAAGAACTGCAAAAGGTTGTGCGCCAAGAAACTTGATCGACCCTCCGGCGATTTCTCTAAGTTTATTCTTTTCAGGGCCGTCGCCAATAACAACTAAAGGTAGCTTGAGCTGTGTGAAGGCCTTTATTGCCAAATCAACCCGCTTGTATGGTTCTAAAGCGGCAACAATCAAATAAAAATTGTCATTTACATTTCCTGGTTTGAAGCTGTCTATATCTACAGGTGGATGGACAACATCTGATTCGCGATTATAAATTTTTTGTATCCGCTGCGCAACAAAATGTGAATTAGCAACAAAATAATCTACATTATCAGAACTTTTTTGATCATAAGCTCTTAGGTAAAGACTGCATATCTTAAAAAGTGTACGTATCCCTCTTGGCATGGACCTGACATACTCATCTTGCATATCCCAAAGGTACCTTGGAGGAGAATGACAGTAGCAAATATGCCTAGTATGTTTTGATTTTCTTATGCCCTTGATGAGAGATGCGTCAGAAGTAACAAGCAGATCTCCTCTGACATGTTTGCCCTGGATTAAAAGCGGGAAAAGCGGTAAAAACCAGCGGAAATTGCGGTGAATTCCAGGAATATGGCCCAAAAAAGTTTGTCGTATGGCATGGTTAGAAATAATTTTACTGGGAATGACAGGCGCTGCGACAATCGTTTCAATCGGCGCATCCGGGAAAAGCATACAAAGCTGTTCAAGTACCTTTTCACCTCCACGCATTGAAACGATCCAATGATGCGCCAAAGTGATCTGCATAACGATAACGTTATTTAAATAATGCTATGAAATACTAATTATGTATAAAAAATTGATCATATCATCGCATTCGGCGACTTAAAGACAATATGCTGATAAATGCACTGGAAAGAATTGTTTGAATGCCAAGTGCAGCAGACACGACGCCAGGTATTACTTTACGCATTATCTCAGAATAATCGAGAACGCCATACTGTTGTTGATGCCATATCCAAGTTGACTGTGCTAATAAATATATACCAATACTAAAAAGCAGGAACCCGGCCATTGATCCTCGCTCCAGAGTGAATATTTTGCAAATCCTTTCAATTCGATGGTCATTAGGCAATAACCTTTCGTTTATCGCAAAAACCTTAGTAAATATAGCGAAAAGAAT
Source organism: Desulfonatronum lacustre DSM 10312 (assembly GCF_000519265.1). NCBI lineage: Bacteria > Pseudomonadati > Thermodesulfobacteriota > Desulfovibrionia > Desulfovibrionales > Desulfonatronaceae > Desulfonatronum > Desulfonatronum lacustre. Next base: position 2,952,668 of record NZ_KI912608.1, on the reverse strand, counting down.
TGACTGATACCCCATGATAATAAACAGGCTAGATGCCAGCATTGTATGCAAATCAAAGCCAATTCCACCGATTTGCAAGTTATAAAATCCTGCCAGATATCCCAAAATTCCGATAGTTATCAGGGCAGAGCCCGGAACGAGGAAAAGCCAGCGTGGCGAGGAAAGAATGAAAAAACGCAATGTGCGCCACCCATCGCGAAATGTTTTAAGATGAGGGCTGTTTGCTTTCCGTCCATCCTTGTGTAGGGTGATAGGCACCTCGGCAATCCGCTCGCAATAGAGACTGGCTTTGATGATCATTTCAGTGGCAAACTCCATCCCCGTACAGCGAAGGTGCCATCGATTATATGCATCTCGTGTAAATCCCCGCATACCGCAATAAATATCATGTATCGGAGCCCGAAACCAAGTGCGCGCAAGCCACGAAAAAAATGGATTGCCAATCCATCGATGGAGAACAGGCATAGCGCCGGGTTTGATAGTCCCACCGCCAGACGGAAGCCGGCAGCCCTGGACGAGATCATAGCCCTCACGTAAGAGATGTACGAACTTTGAAAGTTCTAAAAAGTCATAACTGTCATCAGCATCTCCCATTACTATATAACGGCCATATGATGCTTCAATTCCTCCCATTAGCGCATTTCCGTATCCGCGACTCAATACATTAACAACTCTGGCGCCTGATCCTTCCGCTATCTTCTGTGACCCGTCTGTGCTTCCATTATCAGCAACAACCACTTCGCCAACAATCCCGATCTGGTCCATAGATTTTTGAGCTTTTTGTATACACACGCCTAATGTTTCAGCCTCATTCAAGCATGGAATCACAACACTTAGCTCTATACAGTCCTGCTTATCCTTCATAATAAAGTCCTCATAAAATATCTAAATTCATAAAAATAGGATATCAACTCAATATTCAACAACTTCTTGGACAAAAAGACTCTTTACGACAATATCTCCACAACCATGATAGTAAATTCTAGGCTCTATCACAACAAACCGATCTGTTGTGATAAAAAGTTGATTAATTTGTGATGAATTTTCGCAATATATGTTTTTGCTTGCAATTATTGAATTGTTATAATTCTCAGTTACATCCAAGGTAGAAACCTTGCAGGCATCGATACAGTTACTAACCTCTAATTGGTAGTTTACTGAAAAAGTTCCAGGAAAAATATAAAAATAATTGCCCCAAGCGAGCTCCCCCTTTCTATCTATGCCAGATAAGGCAATTCTAGCGCTGATATCATTATTATAGTTTTTACCTGTATATGATCGCATTCTCTGCAAGTCAAGAATTGTCGACCAAGGCATCCTTGCTTCTGCGTGCTGAATTTTGATTATATTATCGACGCTTATCTGTGACAATTCGTTATGTTTTTCAAGCAATTCAACATATTTCTGCAGTGAAAACCTATCGACACCCAAGCTGTTTTGGACAAATAAGCCAATGACAAAAATAAAAATTGATAAAAAATACGCAAAAAACGATCTATATTTTATAATAATTACAATACCAACCAACACAATAGACATTAAAACATACATACTTGATAGAATTATATCAGCACGATCCCCATAAAAATAAGCATGTGGAAAATATATATCTTGCAATGAAGGGAATGAAGAAAGGGCTTGTAGCGGCAAGATAAATTGTCTACCAACATCAGGAAGATGCTTCCATACCAAAAACAAGAGCATACTGGAAAAGATACTTAGATAAATGAACAAGGCACGAGCCGGGAGCTTCGAGCGCTCAAGCATAACGGCTGCGCCTACAAAAAGCAGAGGTATTACGGCAACAAGATAACGCCCTGGCATGGACGATCCGCCGGTCCATACGCGGTTAGCGGCACAGATGAGCAACGCCGCCAAGAATGTTGTGAAAATACCTAAGCAAAGCAGGCGGTTCTTTTTATCAACAAAGAGCCAAACGACTGTTGCTCCTGAAAGCCAATAGAAAACAGGGAGCAAAGAGATCAGCCCGCGATCGCTGGCTAGGGTTCCCCATGCTCCGAAAGGATAGGCGAAAAGAAACTCCATGATAGGTGCTTGAGAGCCTCCTATGAACATGGACGTCTGCATGCCGTAATATACCCCATATCCTCCCAAACAGAGAAGAAAGAAGGCTGAAAGACGCAAAAGCTTGGATTTTAGGCTTTCTTCGCCCAGCAACCCAAATACACCAAAAAGGCCTATTCCCATCAAGCTCATAGGCACAAAACGTATGTGAGCGAAAGGCAGGTACACACAGCAGGCCGTAGCAATCAACATGGCCAGCCAGGGACGGTCACGTTGCGCAGCGACGGCCCAAAACGCCCAGATAAGCAGTGTTGCTCCGAGAACTTCGGGTAAGGCCCGAAATGAATACAAAACCCAGAAAACACTTGTTCCCAAGGAAAGCACGGCAAGCAGGGATGCAGCAGTTCCGGCCCCCATTCGGCGGCAAAGCAGAAAAAGGCCGGCCAACCCAGCCCCGGATATTATGCCCAGCACGATGTGCCGTCCGCCAAGCCCCCACTTCCATGAGGGTGTCAATAGCAGTGGCAAGCCATAAGGATGCCAACTATACCATGCATCACCGCGTGACTGTGACGCGACATGATAATAGTCTCGATTAATATGAGAAGAATCATCCAATCCCAAGGAATTCATTAATTGTTTTTTGATATCCAGGTTCCCATCTTCATAAAGACTTTGTGCCTGGATCAGATAATGCCCTTCGTCGCCGACATGCTCGCCAACGGCCTTGGAAAACTGGTAGCCTCCGTGCGCATACCCGATCAGAGCAATCAAAAAGATACCCCATGCCCAGGGCCATGTTTTTTGATTGCTTGCAGCCCCGGCATCAAGCAACGGAGTGAAAAGTTTGGCCAGGGAAAGGGAAAGCGCACCGAGCAGAATGAACAGCGGTGCATTCGTGCTCAATATCGGCGGGATAATATCGGCCGTGAACAACGGAACACATGCCAAGGGCAGCACACTCAGGGGGGCAAGGACATCAATGGCCCGCCGAATCCGCGGTTGTTCATGTTGCGTTTTTTTCATGGCCCAAAGGCAAAGGGCCACGGCCACGCCAGCCAGGAGAACAGCCAGAAGCGCCAAAACCCAGCGTAGAGTAAGGATCTGTTCTGATGGCCAGAGCGCGAAACCAAGCCCCTCGGCTTTGAGACGAAAGGCGTAAACCGGGGGATGCAGAAGGAAGTAAGCGGTGTACCAGATACTGAGAGAGATGCCGACTAGCGCAGCAAAAAAATAGCGAAAATTCCGGAAAAATATTTTCATATCGCCAGCTTTGGCTAAAAAGACCCTAAATTGTCTGATGCAGGCAATCATCCGATTTATATGCCCGTCTAGAGGTTGCATGCTGACAGGAAAGACGGTTTGCGGTCGAAAAGAAAAGCCTGGAGGCTCAGCAAGGAGACAGGTTTGAATCATTTCCTACCTGATGCCGCATCAAGCAGGTCTTCAGGGCGGTTTCATAACACTTTCGATGCGCGCCCATGGCTCCCAGGGACGATCACATACTGTTTTTACCGAAACGACTCAAGCAATTCTCCGTAGGAACGAAACATATTCGGGCGAGCCAGGGATGACTTGGAATATAAAAAATACGGCATACCGGCCCGCCGAGCGCACTCCCCGTCGCGATCGTCCCGGTCGCCGACGAACAGGCACTCGGCGGTATCAAGGTTCAGCAGCTCAGAGCAGACGATGAGTCCTTTGGGATCCGGCTTAAGCCGGTCGACCCGTTCATCCTCCGCGTCCAAGAGCAGGGAAAACGTCAATCCCATGCTTTGAGTTTTGGCCTGCGCCGGGTAGTCGGAAAAGACAGCCGTAGCGACACCGCGCATGGTCAAATGTTCCAGAAAAGAGTCCAGTCCGGGAAACTTGCAGGACGGCAAATGGCGCAAGGGCCGGTGAAACATCCACTCATGAACGATGCGGCGCACGTGTTCAAGGGGAGAGTTCAAGCGCTGCGCAGTCATGGCATACGGAGTATGGGCCACGTTGACGACTTCCATTGTCGGCATGCTTTCGCGCAAACGACGAAAAACGGCCAGGGTTTTTATGGTCCCCAGGCCGGTCATTGGTGAGCGGATACAATGCACAGCCAGTTCGCGGCACATTTTTCGACGCAGTCGAGGTTGATCGTACAAGGTGCCGTCCACGTCGAAGATCACGGCCTTGGGCAATTCCTTGAGCAGACGTCCCATCACAGGTACATGTCAAAGTACAGTTCCAGCAAAAAGTTATCCGTGTCCTGGGACAGGCGCTCCCCTTCCAGCTCCTTACGCTGATCAAAGCGTTCAAGGAGCATGACGCGCTCTGCCCCGGGCATGCGATGGGCCGTATCCAGAAGAGTTTCATCCAGGATTGCCCAGTGCGCCGCCAGAAACCGATTCTCGTTGAATTGGCCTTCCAGCACCTCGGTCACTTCGTACTCGTTCACCACAAGGCCCCGTTGATACGGGGCAATATCCTCGGGAGAAGGGACGGACGACGTCTGAACCACTCGTGCCCGGACCAGGACCGTATCCGGAATCGGCCGCTGTGCATGCTCATGGACGATCAATGCCTGCTGTTGGGCAATTTCCTCCGCCTTGAGTTCCCCCTGATACAGGGCAAACTTTTCCAAGCTGCCCTGCCAGTCATGGCCCCCGACTTTGTCTCCACCGAAAAGCAAGGTCGCGTCGAGCCACATGTCCGAGTCAATATCAACCGACAGGACACCAGCAAGGTTCCCGTCAACATAAACCCTCATCTCGCCTGGGAGATATGCCAGAGCAAAGTGCACAGGGCGTCCAGGAACGACCGGTTGCAGGATAGCGTCGGCATCCAATGCTTGCACTCGCCACCGCCCTTCACTGGATGCTATAAGAACCGGAAAGCCCGCTCTTTCCACCGCAAAAACCCAAGCCTCGTCCGTTTCGGTTTGCGCAAGGGCTGGGGTGGCCGTGAATTCCAGGGTGAATGCATCCAAAGGGGGGAACCGTTGAAGATGCTTCCCGAACGATTTGTCGATGAAGAATCCTCCGTCCAGGTGCATGGCGTTATGCCGGGTGTATCGGGCCAGCAAACGGGGTTCTGGTCTGAAAAAGTACTGCGAGCCGGTTTGCTTGACGATAATATCATGCAGCCCGGCTGCATTCTCCCAGACATAGAGCAAGCCTTCGCGATGAAGCGGCCATGATGCCTCCTGGGGTTTTGTTTCCCGGGCAACCACATCCTGTTTTGCAACCTTGAGATCTGCGTGAGGTTGAACCCAGACATCGGGATAAAAATCAGCGTTGCTGTCATCCGTTGCCTGGACCCAGGCTTCGATTTCAGTCCGCTCAGGGTTGAACCTTCCCAGGTATATTTTCACCCCAGCGCCGCCGCCCGGGAGCCTGTAGGAACCCTCTCCAACTTTATATGGACCGCTGACGGCAATAATACGTGAATGATTGGACCACCTGGGGTGGTATACCTCATAGCCGTCCATGCCGATCGCGTTGTTCACGTTCACCGTCCACCGATCCTCCCTGTTATCGCCCCGAAACATGAATACGTTGCGATGCGGGCCGTCAAAAATCCAGAACAGGTAGTCATTGTCAGGGGACATGGCCACCCAGCATCCCTGGCCCAATCGATCCCAGCGCCGGGCTTCAAGATCAAGAATGCCCGTTTCCGGCCAAGGAAAGGCAGCGCTGGCGTAGCGACCGTCTCGCGAAAGCTGAAAACTGTCCTCGCTGATCTGGGTCTGGTCCCAGACAAGCTGTTCCTGCTTTTCCGTCTGATCAGAATCATCTCCTGGAAAACTACCGTCAGCGGAAAACAAGGGAAAACGCCAGAGGGACAGGTACGCCGGCAGGATGCGACGATCATCCAAACGGTCCCTGGCCACGTAAAGCCACTCGATGCCTGTGTTCGGGTCAACCCATGTGGTTAGGCCGAACCCGGGTCCAAGGTCCCGCAACTGCCCGCCTTCCCAGCTCACGACAAAAACCCTTTGCTGGTAACGATCAGAAAACACAACCCACTCGCCATTAACAGTAAAAAAGGGTTTGGCCATATTGCCGTGGCCGTCAAGCACGATGCGCACACTTGGCAGGACTTCGGTGTCCAATCCCATCAGGCGCAGTTCGTCCCCTCGCGCAAGATAATCCGAACCATCGGAAGTGTCCTGAAGCCAGACAATACGCGCCGGTGCTCCTGTCAATTCACGTATTTCATCTGCTAAGCCGGCTTCAATTTGCTCCTCGATATGCGAATCCTTCTCCTGGGCGCATCCGGTCAAAACCAAGAACCACATACCAAAAACAACCAACCATCTTCGAAAAACCATCATGAACAAAAAAACCTTTGCAAAGTTAAGGTTGAATCGGCACAACCCGCCAACCGTCGGCATGAGTGAATTCCCGGGCCGTGAACACCCAGATTACGAGCTTTTTGTTCTGCCAGTAATCCGGGTTGCGCTGGGCCCGGCGAAAGAGATTGATCCGGGCCGGGGTGGCACCGGAGCCGCGTACGGCGATCAGGTCCATGGGCAGACCCAGTTCCAGGGCCAGCTGGTCGGCCAGCCCCGCTCCCCGGGCATGCATGTCTCCTCCGGCCTGAAAGACCAGATTGTGGCTGTCGCCGAGCAGGATCACCGGGCTGGCTTGGTCCGGTTCAATGGGCTCCAGGCCAGTGGACGCTTCCCGCCCCACTTGACGCAGGCTGACGGTTTCCCGTTCCAAGTCCGGCGAATCCAAGGCCCGCCACAGGTCTCCGCTGATTTCAACGTCTTGCCATCGATGATCAAACTGCTGGGCCGCGACCTCAGCGTACCACGGCATTTCTCGGGCCAAGCCTCCGATTTCCCGGGCCGCGGCGACGCACCCCACGCCGGACCAGTGGGTATCCTGGCGGCAGTACAGCGGGCCCTGGTCGGCAAGGCGTTCCCGGAGAAACACATTGGTCAGGTCGAGCACCCGCACGCCGTGCTCGCGCAAAAGTTCGTAAAATTCCTGGTGCGCCGGGTCCAGTCGCTGAAGAGGATCGTTCTTGGATAAACGGTCCGCCATGAATTCGGAAACAAAGTCGGGATAGATCAAGGCCTTGGGAGGAACCGGGACCAAAAGCAGCTCCACGCCCGCAGCCTGGAGCTGGGCATGAAAATCAAGAATGGCCGGCAGAGGATCAGCGAAATCCGGGCTGGTAGCCCGGCTGACCTCAGCGGCTCGCTCGCCCCAGAACCGCCCCGAGGCGACGTGGTCCAGTTCCTGATCGAAGAACAGCCAGCCTTCCAGCCCTTGAACGGCCATGGTTCCTTGTTCGCGGGCCTCAACGGCTAGTCTGGCCGATTCGGCAAAAAAAGCCGCTGTCGAATCTTCCGCCCAGACTGGAGCTGAGGAGAGAAGAACAAAAATGCCGACGACATTTACCAGGAGTCGACAGGGGTTCGGTATCTTCAAGAGACGACCTGTTAAGTTCAGATTGACGTCGACCTGCCTTGCCTCCATCCACGCTCCATTGTTATCTATCCACCATTTTTTCATTCCAAAATCTCTCCCCATGTCGGTTCTTCCAGTTGCAAGGCGAAATCATCCAATTCGCTGCGATTGATCCCGTCGTAGGCATCGGCCACACCCGTCCAGGCCTGGAGCCGGATGGTCACCTCGTCTCCGGGGCGCAGACGGGCCGCCGGTGTCCAGACATTGTCCCGCATGCCCCAGACATAGACCACGGCCTGGGGATCGGCAAGCAAGGTCCCATCGTGCTCCAGGTCCACCAGGTGCAGGCTGAGGATGTGGTCGGCGTAGGGCACGCTGCCGGGACGGGGGACCGGGGACGCGGCGGCGACCACGGCCCGGACCTCCAGAGGGTGGTTGGGTTCAGGCTGGAAAAAAAGCGAGGGCAGGGGCTCGCCCAACTCCAGGTCAATCAGCTTCCAGTCTCCCACGGCCAGTTCCCGGACGGCGAACTGATGGATCACCACCCGTTTGCCCTCCAGACGGTCCCGGCCCCGGGCCAGTTCCCGGGCCAGAATCTCCCGCGTGGCAAAGGCCCCGTGGTCATTGCGGGCGATGCGGTCCACGGGGCGTTGCAGGGCCAGGCTGAGATGTTCGGCAAACCCGGCCGCCTCTCCCCAACCCATGGGCTCCAGGGAAAAAATATTGGTGAAGCTGTCGCCCAGCAGCAGAACGTCGGCGGCGGTATCAGGCCGCCAGAAGTCGTCCCGGGCGCCCAGGAGCTGTTCCAACGGGACGGTTTCCGGAGGAAACAAGGGGCTGTCCTGGGGCAGCTCCAGCATGGTGGCGATATCGCCGGTATGGGCGATTTCAACGGCCCTGGTTCGCATTCCGGTTGCGGCGCGAAGAGCCGGTAAATCTTGTTGCCGCAAAAAGTCTCCCAGCTCACGGGCCACGCGCTGCATGGCCTCGGGTCGCCAGTGGGTGTCCGTGGCAAGGTATTGGGGTTGTCCGGTCTCGGCCTTGGCCCGCATCAGAATCGGAAGGGGATCGAAAACCAGGATGCCAGCCTGCTCCAGGTCCCGGACAAAGGCGGCGTAGGAAGGGTTGTTCAGGGGCTCGGCTTTGTTCAAGCCTGCGGCGAACATCTCCGGGTGGACCATGGGCTTTACCGGGGTGGGCATGACCACCAACTCGATGTCCCGGGCCCGCAGCTGCCGGTGCAGGTCCACCAGGGCTTTGCGAGGGTCCGGTTGCGGCGCGGGCTGCCATTCGTTGCCTGCTGCCGCCCGCCGGGCCAGTTGCCGGGGCACCAGAAAGCCGGGACCAGTGAGATAATCCAGGCCGGGCCGGTAAAAGAGCCACCCGTCCCGCCCCACGTAGACCTGCTCGTTGCCCACTCCCAGGCGGGTCAACACGGTCTGCATGCCGGGGCGGACAAGTTGTCCCAAAATGGATGCGTCCTCCAGGTCGTCCTCGAACGCGCCCATCTCGCGCAGCAGCAGCCGGTTGGCGGCCAGAACCCTGGAGAAAAAAGGCTGGTCGGAAGTGTGGAAGACATCTAAGGCTTCGGGCACGGCCCGGAGAATCTCCAGGGACTGGGGCAGCCAGGTGGATCGTTCTCCGCGTAAAGCGGCCCGCAGGTCATGGACATGCTGGCTCACGGTCACCAGGCCGATGAGCAGGAGCAGGGCCAGGGTCAGCAGCCAGGCCGTGGCCCGGGATATCCGAGTCACGCCCACCTGTTCCCGGGCGGTCTGTTCTCGCGAGCGTTGCAGATCAAAATCGGCCATGGCTAAAATATAAAGTAGATGAATGGGTTATAGGCCTGGGTCGCCAGCACGGCCACGGAGAGCAGCAGCAGGGCCACGATTACCAAAGCCTTGGCCGGGGTGATGGCCCTGGTCCAGTCCCAGGTCTGGGGACAGGACCAGGTGACCACGGCGGCCAACAGGAAGGTGCCCAGGTAGTAGGGTTGGTAGATCAGTCCGTTGAGCAGTCCGGCGCCCGCGATGGCCTCTGGGCCTGCCTGGACCAGGCCGAACATGGTTCCCAGGTAGGTCAGGGCCGAGGGCAGGTCCGCAGCCCGGAAAAAGACCCAGGTGATCAAGATCAGAACAAAAGTGAACGCGATTTGCACCCCGCCAGGCAGGCGATGGTAGAGGCTGGCCTTGCCCCGGATTCGTTCCAATCCCAGGAGCAGGCCGTGCAATGCGCCCCAGATCACGAAGGTCCAGGCCGCTCCGTGCCACAGCCCGCCCAGGAGCATGACCAGGGCCAGATTGATGGCCGTGCGCCGGGGGCCTTTGCGGTTGCCGCCCAGGGGGATGTACAGGTAGTCCCGCAGCCAGGTGGACAGGGAAATGTGCCAGCGCCGCCAGAACTCCGTGATGGACTTGGACAGGTACGGCGAATCGAAGTTCTTGGGAAAGACGAAGCCCAGCATCAGGCCCAGGCCGATGGCCATGTCCGAGTAGGCGCTGAAGTCGAAGTAGATCTGAAAGGCGTAGGCCGCGGCCCCGTACCAGGCCTGGACCGTGGTGATGGTCGCGGCGTCGAAAATGGTGTCCGCCACCTTGCCGCAGGGGTTGGCCAGAAGGATCTTCTTGGCCAGGCCCAGGCTGACGAAGGCCACGCCCCGGGCGAACTTTTCCAGGGTATGGGCGCGGTGCAGGAGCTGATCCGCCACCTCCCGGAAGCGGATGATCGGCCCGGCCACAAGCTGCGGGAACATGGACACGTAGCAGGCGAAGTCGATGAAGTTGCGCAGGGCCTTGGCCTGGCCTCGATAGACGTCGATGGAGTAGCTCATGGACTGGAAGGTATAGAAGCTGATCCCCAACGGCAGGGTGATCCGCAGGGCCGTTTCCAGTTGCAGCCCATGCAGGCCGAGCCAGCCCAGCAGCAGGTCGTAGTTCTCCACGGCGAAATTGAAATACTTAAAAAAGCCGAGCAGGGAGAGGTTGGTCAGGATGGACACGGCCAGGGCGATTTTCTGGCTGCGGGTGCGCGGCCCCTTCGGGTCCAACTCCTGAATGGGCCGCTGGTCGAACAAGGGCCGCCGCCCGGCCATGATCAATCCGCAGAAATAGTCCACCACCGTGGACGACAGCAGGATCAGGACGAACAGCGGATTGGACCAGCCGTAAAAGGCGTAGCTGAGTACCGTCAGCCCCAGATGCTTGCCCCGCCGGGGCAGCAGATAATAGGCGAACAGGGCCAGCGGTAGAAAATAGAAAAGGAAAATATGGGAGCTGAAGACCATGTCGTCAGGAAAAAACGCGTTGTGATTCGGTTGCGCGGGAAGCGCGGTGAGGCAAGAATTTCAGGCTATCAGGAGTGCCTGAGGTGATCAAGACCGCCGAGAGGCGAGAGGTTATGGGCGTTTGATGTTGCGGTCTTCACCCATGCGGACTAAAATCATCGGTACAATGTCCCCTTCAGAGGCTCATCAGTCATTTCTCCACCGTGCTCAAGCCTTGTTTTCCGGAATCCGGCGCCCCCCGGCTCCAACGGAAGCTCCATGAGCGGTCGCGATGCTCAGAACGCGGCCGACGCGCACTGCCTACGGGAAAGGTTGGAGCGGACTCTGGAACTGTACAGGCAAAATCTTTCCGTCTTTCACAAGTTCAAACTTTGCGCCTCTCAAATCCAGGCCATAACCTCCCTGGACCAACTTCCCGCGCTTCTGACCACGTTGCGCGGCAGCCTCAAATTGCGGGACATTCATCTCGTCTTGGACCGGGAGCAGTACGCCGGTTTTCTCCCCGATTCCATCCCCACCCGATCCCAGCTTTCTCTTCGACGCATGCTCAGGGAGATGGGCCTGGCCGAGTCCTTCAGGCACCCACTGCTCGGCTCCTTCGCGGACATCGCGATCCAGGCTCCTACCGCCCGGGAACTGTTCCAAACACGCGGCCAACGGGACTGTCTCGGCTCGGTATGCGTCTTTCCCCTCTGGGACAAGTATCAGCCGGACAACCTGATCGGCTTTCTGGCCCTGAAAGACGGCGATCCTTTGCGCTACAATGAAGGAATGGCCACCGACTTCATCGAGTTCTTCGCCGACCTGTTCTCCTGGTCCCTGGTAACGCTCCGGGAACACGAAAAACTCCAGCGTGAATCCACTCAAGACCATCTTACCGGTTGTCATAACCGATCCTACCTGATGAAGCACGCGCCGCGAATCCTGGAGTTCGCGCATCGTAAAAAAATGCCGGTCGCGCTGCTGTTCATCGATCTGGACGGATTCAAAAAAGTCAACGACACCTTGGGTCATGCTTGCGGAGACCAGCTCCTGGTCGCCGTGGCGCATGCGATCCAGAACATCGTTCGCGACTACGACATTTTCATCCGTCTGGGAGGCGACGAATTTTTACTGCTGCTTCCGGACGTGAACAGGGAAACGGCTCAAAGAACCGCAAACCGCATCCAGGATGCGCTGCGCACCCTCCCCGTCGCCCAAGTCTGTGCGGTCGCCACGCAACTCAGGATCACGGCCTCCATCGGCTTGGCCATGCATCGCCCCGGAGAAACCCTCCACCAGTTCATCCAACGGGCAGACACGAGCATGTACAGCGCTAAGCCTTCAGCCAGCGAACGGGCGCGAACCTCCGAGTCAACTTGACGAGACTGGTTGTCGAGTCGCCTTTTGGTCTCACGCTTGCATTCGAGCACGAAAGGACGTCATCCGGTATCCGTTCATGACCGACCAGGAGAAGGCACATGCTTACAGGAAACCTGCAATCTATCGGCAACCCTTCCGCCACGCCTTACGTGAACTCGGTGCACACCGTTCCGCCCAGGGCAAATTCCCTTGGCGGCAATTCCTCGAACAGCGCGGATACCGTGACGATATCCAGCGAAGGCAGGCGGGCTGCGGATGCTCTGCGCGGCGACATTTCCGCCACAGGGGATGCCCGGCAGACATCCGCCGCCGACTACCCCCTGGAAATGTATCAGATTCCCGCCTGGTTCGCTGAATATGGGTTTCAAGTTTCCACCCAGCTTGGGGCCAAAGGAGATTGGTTCGCTGAAAGATATCCCCAAGCCGCTGCCGCATCCACCGCTGAACGTAGGGAATACGCCGAACTCGTGCGCGGGCATTATCGGGCCATGCTTGCTGAAAACGACATTACCGGCTTGGAGTCTCACTACAACGCCCTGGTGCTTGACCAGTCGCGCAGCGAATCTCTGCGTCAAGAAATGATGGAGCGAGTCCGGGGAGACACCCGACTGGCTGAGTTGATGCACATCATGGGCAAGTCTTCCGTGATAATGTAGACCTGCGCATCGTCTTCGCCGTGACGACCATTGTGGCTGGCTTGCGGCCTGTTGTCGTCGCCTGGAAAAATATTCCCATTGAGGGCGGACTGTCCGCCCTTTTCATTTCCTTTTCCGTCTTCAAGAAGTCAGTTTATCGCTGGATAGGGCAGGCGAAGCCGCTTCATGCCAGCAGATGCGTCCGGCCAGATACGTCTTGCCGGATACCTCTGGCCAGAGTCGCTACCGAGGCATGCCTTTTGCTGCGATACTGCGCACGGCAACTATTTCCCAATTGGAGTGAGCTATGCGCATAGACGGTTATCAGAATTTTTTGCGGACAGGGGAGTCTGCGGGACAGCCCATTGTCCGGGAAACTCAGGCAACGGATTGGTTCCGGGGCGCTTCGACCTCCGCCGGGGGCGACACCGTGAGCATTTCACCTGCGGCCAGGGAGGCTCAGCAAGCCGCAAAGTCCGAAGACACCGGCGACAATGACGCGGCGGAAGCATTCAGGAAGTACATGCACAAGGCCAGAGGCGGGATCGATTCCTCTTCAAGCGGCCCCTTGGAGGCGCTGCAAGCCCGGCTGAAGGACCTGACGAACAAACTGTCCGCCATCGCCGCCAACCAGTCTATGCCGGAGCAGACGAAAAACAGCATGATCCAAGTAATCCAGGCTGAAATTAATCAGATTTCCGCCCAAATCGCCGAACTTGAGGCGCAAGCCTCGGAGACGGCATGATCGGAGCTCTAAATAGCTCCATCAGCTATCGCCGTTCCGTCCCAACGCGCTTCCGGGCCTCGTCAATTCTCTCCAGAACATAATCCTCGAGAACGGAATCCGGCTCTTCCACGTCGAAGCAATAACCGTCCTCGCCAAGCAGCCCCAGGGGCACGAGATTACCGCGCTCTTCCGGGTCACTGACCGTGTCCGCGTAAAAACAGACCGAGAGCCACCGCCCGTCCACGTCTTCGACCACATCTACCAGACAGAACAGTTCTCCCGAGACAGCGCCCTTGTCCGGCTCCGCGATTTTTGCCCGCAGACTGGCGCTCACTCCGTCCCGTTCCACGAACTCCATCTCGTTTTCAGGGTCGCGCAACGCTTCCAGCAAGCGCGCGAAAAAAGGACGGACTCGCTTCGGGTCCGCCTGCCATCTCGTCAGATAGGCCTGGACGACTTCCAGCATGCTTTCTCCTTATAATTGATTGAGGTGTACAACAATGGGCGTTCGCCGCAAAAGGCGGGCTGGATACTGACTCAATTCGGAACGCCGTTCAAGGGCGAGACCATTGCAGCGCCCGCGCTGCCTTTTGACATTTCCGGCCAAGCCCCATACATCCCAGAACGTTCCTGAATACATCTCAACAACCGTGCGTGGAAAGCGGACGCACGCCCGGCGCTTTTCCATCCACTCGGGGTTGACCCATGAAAATTTATTTCTTCCTGCTGGCGATTCTTTTCCTGGCCACCACGGTCACGCGGCTGTTGCTGCTCGCCATTTCCGGCGAACCCGCGCTCACCGTGAAAATCCTGGCCGACATCGCCTTTTTCGCCCTCTGCCTGCTGGCCTGCCATGGGTTGGCTTTCGGACGACACCACTTCTCGCCGTCATTCTGGGTCTGGCCCGGGCGGCTGACGTTGATCCTGGGCGGGGTCCACGTCTTGTTGGTGCTGTCCACCCTGGACGAGTCCGCTTCGCCGTTCTGGCCCATCGACCTGGGCATGGCGGTGGTCATCTACGGCCTCTTCGCCATTCCCGCGATCCTCTACGCCAATGAGCTGAAAACCGGAGCAGCTTCGGCTTCGGGCCCGTAACGGACCGAGCAATATTCGGCCCCGCCCCTGATCCGGGCGACCCGTAACGGTACGCGACACACCCCTCGCAGGGCGTGTTTCGTCCATCCTCTTGACGCATTCCCTTTCACTCCACTTTCTTGATCATGCCCACGCCCCTTGTCTCTCCCGGCACGGATGCCGCCGGCTATCCGGCCTTTCGATCCGTAGTTCCCGGCCTGCTCAGCCTAATGGGCATTTTTTTCGCCAACTTTCTGAGCCGGGTCGTCCTTGCTCCGTTTTTACTGCATATCCGTGACGATTTCGATCTGACCAAGGCCCAGGCCGGGGAGCTGTTCTTCATCGTCTCCCTGGGCTACAGCGTGGCCCTGCTCTGCTCCGGCCTCCTTTCCTCCCGTCTGGAGCACCGCCATGTGATCGTGGTTTCCGCGGTGGGCATCGCCCTGGCCCTGGTCATGGCCGCGCTCAGCCCGAACCTGCTCTGGCTGCGGTCGAGCCTGCTCGTGGTCGGCCTTTTCGGCGGGCTGTACTTTCCGTCCGGTTTCGCCGTGCTCACGTCCATGGTCCCGCACACCAACTGGGGCAAGGCCCTGGCCATCCATGAGCTGGCCCCGAACCTCAGCTTTATCCTGGCCCCGCTGCTGGCGGAAATGACGATTGGTCTGGGGCTGGGCTGGAGGACGGCGTTGACCGGCAACGCTCTCCTGGCACTGGTCGCCCTGGTTCTGTTCCTTCGGTACTGTTCCGCGGGCCGGGAAAAAAGCATTCCTCCCCGCCCCAAGGCCTACCTGACCGCCCTGGGGGACCGGCGCTTCTGGATTCTGGCCGTCTTCTTCACCATGGCCATCGGGGCCACCCAGGGCGTCTACGCCCAAACGCCGCTGTACCTGGTCAGCGTTCGTGATCTGCCCGCGGACTGGGTCAACTACCTCCTGGCCGCGTCCCGGGTTTCCGGGCTGTTTCTGGTCTTCTGGGCCGGAATGATCGTGGATCGCCTCGGTCCCATTCGGGCCCTGCGCATTTTCGTGGCCCTGACCGGCATCGCGACCATCACCTTCGGCCTGCTGCCCGGGAGCTGGGTCATGCTGGCGGTGCTGGTCCAGCCGACCATGGGCGGCTGTTTTTTCCCAGCCGGGTTCGCCGTGCTCTCCCTGGTCTACCCCGCGGCCGTCCGGCCCCTGGCCATCTCCCTGGTTGTGCCCATGGCCGTGCTGGCCGGCGGCGGACTGATTCCGGCCGGACTTGGCATCTTCGGCGACCACGACCTCTTCGCCCTGGGCTTCATTCTCCTGGGGGCGGCGATCCTGCTCAGCACGCTCCTGACCACGGCCCTCAAGCCGTCGCCGTCACAAGATCAGCCCACGCCCTGATCCGCCTTTGCCTCGCGAAGCCGAACACGACACCGACATTTTTGGGCAACAGCCGATCTTGCTGAAAATTTCACCACGGGGAGCACGGGGAGCACAGGGAAGATATTTCGTAAAATTGAGGTAACTATTCAGCATTGAGTAATACCGTTACCGGGGTCGGAGTCGGGATCGGCGCTTCGCTATCGGGATCGAAAACGCTGGAAGCGTTCATAATTTTTCCTGTTCCGATTCCGATAGCGACCCCGACTCCGATTGCCGGAGCAAGGGCGAACACAAAATGTGCTGAGTAAATACAAATTGAGGAGTTCTTTCCCCGTGCTCCCCGTGTGCCCCGTGGTTGAACATCCTGGACAGACGATGGAAATGGAAGTGTCGCTGTAGTGCCAAGCCATCGCCCGTCCGCCCAAAACCATTGACGAACAAGCCCGTGTCCGGCACCTCTCTCCGGGGCGAACACGCGGTACGACCGGAATCGATCCGGCCTAAATATTTGCCGCTGTTGGGGTTAAGGACGACAACATTTTGGAGCAGCGGGCATGAAGACCTATTCCGTACGATTCAGTCATTCAGGAAACGAAGCAAACATATCCCACGACGCGCTGCGGGCGGCTGTGGTGGATTTTCTGGAGCGCTGGGGCACGCGGTTCTATCTGGGGCCGGACTTTGGAACGCTTTTGGGCCATGGCGACCGGATCGCGAACCTGCTTCGAGCCTGTGGAATGGACGAGGCGGCGTTTTTCCAGGAGGTCTTGCGGCAACTGGCCAAAACGAACCACCAGTCGGATCACGAAATGGACGACCACGAAGGTCCGGAGGTGCGCGTCTCCGGGATTGTTCTGCCCAAGCGGTTGCTGCTGGTCTTCCTGGAGCAGATGCTTCCCGGCGACGGGTTCGTGGCGGTGCGCTCGGTGGAACAGTACGCGGAGTTGACCAACATCACGGTTCCGGAGGACCAGCGCGAAGACCTGCAACAGGTCATCGACACCTACCCGGTGCGGCTGTCCCGACACGTCCTGCGCCAGTCCCGCCTGTCCCGGCACGTGGCCTATCAGTTCATGCCCTTTGTCCAGGAGCTGGATCAGACCGGCCTGAAAAACACCTGGATCGGCCAGTTTCACCAGGGGCTTTTGGAACAGATGTACCAGAACCGCCCGATTTTCGTCCTGCACATGAGCTGCCCGGTGTATTGCCGGTTCTGCTTCCGCAAACACAAGGACTGCCGCAACCTCCCCGCGCCCACGGTGGAGGACGTCCAAAAGGCGGTGGATCACATCGCCGCCTCGCCCCAGATCAAGGAGATCGTGCTCACCGGGGGGGAGCCGCTGATGAACAAGGCCACCTTGACCACGGCAGTGGCCGGTCTGGCCGGGATTCCCCACGTCCAGACCATCCGCATCGCCTCCCGGTGCATCTCCTATTACCCGTCCCTGTTCTTCGCGGAGAACGAATTCTGGCTGAACTACCTGATCGACCGGAACCGGGAGCTGCAAAAGACCAACAAGAAGATCGAGATCGCCACCCACTTCATCCATCCGGACGAAATCTCCCATTACAGTCTGGAGATCATCTCCCGGCTGGTCCGGGGCGGGGTCGGCGTCTACACCCAGACCCCGTTCCTGAAGGACTGCAACGACACCGGCGCGGAGCTGGCCGAGCTCTACGCCCAGCTGCGGGCCGTGGGCTCCGAGTTGCACTACATCTACATCCCGTGCAGCCCCATCCAGGGCAACAATATCTACTGGACGCCCATTTCCGCCGGTCATACGGCCCTGGCCCATCTGCGCGGCCACCTGCCGGACCGGGCCATGCCCATTCTGTGCACGGCCACCAAGATCGGGAAGATCGACTGGAACACCAGCGGCTGGGCCGTGGAGCAAAGCGGGGAGGAACCGGATATGATCTGGATCCGCACCCCCTACACCGAAGGCTACTTCAAGTCGTTCGCCCCGCAATTTTCCTTGGAGAAAAGCCGCGTGAACCACGAAGGGACCCTGGACTCCCGGTTCATGGCCCGGATCGGCGACGAGTCCCTGTTTTTCGGCTCCCTTTCCCAGGACGCGCCGCCGGCCAGGGACTTTGATCCCCAGGAACTGGGCCGGGTCCAGCAGCTCATCTGCCAAGACCAACGCATCCGTCAAAGCATCGTTCCCACGGGCATCGAGGCCCTGCAGCGCGTTCACCGCACCCAGGTGGAGGTGGACGTGGCCGCGAACCGGGAGATGCCCGCCATTCTGGAGTACATCCAGGCCAATCCGGAGATTTCGGACGTGGTCCTGGCCGCGGAAGACAAAATCCTCAACCACCTGCCCGAGGTCCAGGCCTATGCCCAGGCCCTGCGCTCCCTGCCCCAGGTCACCGCCCTGCGGGTGCGCAGCCTGATGTTCGCCTACGAGCCCGAGGCCTACACCGACGACGTGATCGAGGAACTGATCGCCCTGAACCACCTCGACCCCGCCCGCCCGACCCGCCTGGAACTGGAAACCCAGTTCGTCCATTCCAGCGAGTTTCGCCTGGTCCACGGCGAAATCATCCGCCGCCTCCTGGCCCACGGCGTGACCGTGTACAACAACATCGCCCTGCTCTCCGGGATCAACGACTCCCCGGAGGAAATGAAGCGGATCTGCTACAACTGCCGCCAGATCGGCATTGAGCTCCAGAACCTCTACGTCGCCGGCCTGCCGGTGCAGGAGGAATGGAACCGGGACACCCCCGTGGAAGCCACCACGGTGATCGACCTGGCCACCCACCTGCGCCGCCACGAAAGCGGCCGGGAGGTCCCGGTCTACGTGGTCCGTACCATCCTCGGCGACGCGGACTTCAACCTCAACGCCCGCATCGTCGCCGCCCACGACGACCACGTCCTGATGCGCCTGCTCTGCGTGACCAAAAAAGCCATGCGCGATATTGATCCGGATTTTGACTGGCCCGAAGGAGTCGAGGAACGTGACGGCCACCCCGTGGTGCCGGTGCGCGGGCTGACGGCACGGACGAACCGGGACTTTTTTCTGCGTGGATGAAAGGTGACAACTTGCCGAAATGGCGAGATAGATCTGTTGACCATCTGTGATTTGAAAGTTACAAAAATTCGTGAACATCATTCGTCGGTACCGTGCTAATAACGGTCGGGAGGTCATTGCGGATTGGCTGACCGACCTCCGGGATGTGCGGGCACGAGCCAAGATTGTCGATCAACCGCTTGAAAGCTGGTAATTTCGGCGATTGCAAAACACTCCGGGGTGGTGTCTCGGAACTGCGGATAGACTACGGCCCCGGGTATCGCGTCTATTTCAGCAGGGTGGGAAAGCTGATTGTGTTGCTTTTATGCGGTGGCGATAAACGGACACAGGAAGCCGATATTCAGCGGGCAATCGACTATCTTGCCGATTTCAAAAGAAGGGAAGGCCATGAAGAAAACTGATCGCGCCAGTGTTAGCCATGATGAGGCCCTTGTACAAGAACTCCGTGCGGATCCTCTTTTCGCGGCGGAGTATCTCCAGGCTGCCATGGAAGATACCGACGAGCCCGCGGTATTGCTCATAGCTCTGCGGCATGTTTCTGAAGCCTTCGGCATGGCTGATGTCGCCAACGCAGCGGGAATTAAGCGTGAAAGTCTCTACAGGGCCTTGTCGCCCAAAGGAAACCCAACGCTCAAGACTCTGTTGGCTGTACTCAAGGCGGTCGGACTACGTCTGGTCATCGCTCCTGAGAGCCGCAATGAACGGGCTGCTTGCCCCAACTGATCTGATCTCCCATCCTGTCAGGAATGCCCTGAATCAAGAATAAGGGCAAGGTATGGTTCGACTTACCCTGGAACTCCCGGACGAGGTTTTTTCTGCTCGCAAGCAGCCACCGCGACTCTTCGGGCATGATTTGCGATTGGCCACGGCGATCCACTGGTATGCGCGTGGCGAAATATCCATGGAAAAAGGGGCATTGATTGCCGGTCTGGATCGGAACGACTTTCTGGAAAGCACTTGCCGCTCAGAAGGTCGAAGTCTTCTCCGTGGATGTGGACAGCTTGGCGAGTGAATTACAACATGCCTGAAGTGGAGGTCGTACAAGACGACTCCCCAACCCGGGACGTGCGACTGTGAGCCGGCTGCCGGGCTCCTACGTTCTTCCCGGTTCATCGGACCCGGCCAAATTGCTCGGCTTGGAATAGGCATTTCTGGACCTTCGACGTTGACTGAGGAATTGCATTAAAAACCATATTATTGTCCGGAGGCTCCGAACTAGAGATTGCGCGATGTGGACTCACTCCACCAAGCGGAAATTTGTGTACGGTAAGCCCTGCTTTTTGGTGCATAATCCGGTACATCGTGCTTGACTTGGTCTTTTTTGGTCGAGCAATAACAGAAGATTGCAAGATGAATTCGATTCCTAACCTGTCCGTCGAATCTGCAGGAAGTGGGTCCAGGTGGAGGGGATGCGTATCGTGTAGCTACCTGCTCAAAAGTTACTTGATACTTGGTGACACGAATGTTGGGATTGGGCCTATTCGCGACAGCCCCGGTCCAGGCCGCGCCCTCCGATTGCCGCAACCGGCCCGCACTGCTATCAAACCCCAGGAGCGCAACCTCGCCTTGGCCTCCTTGTCCTTGTGCTCTGGACTCGACACCAACAGCTTCCCGGAACCTCTCGAATCGCCAAGTATCTTGGCAGTGCCAACGGAATGGGCGCAAACAGCAAGGCTTTAGCTGGTTGGCGATTTCACCTAACATTTTGTATTCATGTAGTTTTACCAATGGCATGGATCGTGCTTAATGTTGAGAAACATCAACACTCAACCCAACCAAGGAGTATCGTCATGAGAAAAATGTGGAGAATGATTTTCGGAACAGCGGCCCTGACCTTCATGCTCTGCCTGACCGGACTGGTCATGTCCGGCGAAGCTCAGGCCCAGAGGTTCGTGGACAATGGGGACGGGACAGTGACGGACACGGCGACGGGGCTGATGTGGACCAAGGATGCGGACCCGTTCGGTAGATTGAATTGGGATGACGCCATGTTAAGGTGCACCTTTTTCAGCATCCGCGGAATTAGCGGCTGGCGGCTGCCGAGCAAGGATGAGCTTGTGGCTATTAGGCATGCAATTCAAGGCGGACATCCCTTTACCGGGGTCCAGTCGTCCTACTACTGGTCCAGCACGCACGACGCGGACTACCCGGGCAACGCGTGGAGCGTGAGCATGAGCAACATCAACGTGAACTTCAACTACACGACCCTCACCTTCCACGTGTGGCCGGTCCGCGCCGGACAGTGAGGTGCTTTGGAGCTTGGATTATTTGGGTAATTCAATCATTAACGGGGGGTGCAGGGGGCGGTAGCCCCTTGCTCGCCGTTTTTAGGCGGAAAGGAGCCTTTTCAATTCTCAAAAACGATGGTTTATGAGAATGTTAGCTGTCGTCTGCACGACTGACAAAAAATCAAGGCTCCGCCCTTCTCAAAAATAGTTCTTGAATCTCTTTTCTCAAAATGACAATCACTGACGAGTTTCGAGAACAACCAGAGGGGTGTCCAAATGCTGATCGGCTACGCACGTGTTTCGACCACGGATCAAAACCTGAACCTGCAACAGGAAGCCCTTGTCAGCGTAGGTTGCGAGAAAATTTTTGAGGACAAGGTCAGCGGAACGCAGGTGGATCGGCCAGGGCTTGCCAAGGCCCTCGACATGCTCCGTCAGGGCGATACGCTCGTGATCTGGAAACTGGATCGCCTGGGCCGCGGCGTAAAGCACCTGGTTGACCTGGTTGGATCGTTGCGGGAACGCGGAATTGAGTTCAAAAGCATTACTGACGCCATCGACACCGGCACACCTGCTGGTCGGTTCTTCTTCCACGTCATGGTGGCCAGTCTGGCTGAGATGGAGCGGGAATTGACCGTTGAGCGGACCAAGGCCGGTCTGGAAGCCGCACGTAAACTTGGCCGATATGGTGGCCGCAAGCCAAAGATGACGCTGACCAAGGTTGAGTCCGCGAAGAAACTACTGTCCTCCGGTATGCCCGCCAGGGATGTTGCCCAAACTCTTGATGTCTCCGTGCCGACTCTTTACCGATGGGTACCGGCAGGGCAAGCCTCGATTTGATAGGGATGACTTTCACGGAATCCCGGCAAGCTGACGGATGATACCAACGGCACTTGGACAAAATAGCGGAGGTAAGCCATGGCAAGAAATCTTAGAGAGGTGCTCGCGGAATTTTCCCCCGAGGACCGGAAGGACATCGAGGTCCAGGCAGCGGTGATCATCCGCGAAGAACATGCCCGGCGTGAACAACGCTCACAGCAGACACGGACAAAAGCAACCGGCCCTGTTCGCTCCAACACATTAACCCAAGTGCCCGCCCACAGGTAAAAGGGACCACACAACCTTCCGACCCTGGCTTGGAGCCTTGGCCGTAAAGCCCCTCGGTCATTCTGGTGAACGATACAGAGGGGCTTTTTTGCGCCATCTAATTTCCCCGCGAACGGCTCTTGTTTGTTGGAGTACTTGCCACCAGAGCTTAGCGGACACAAATTTCATTTTGGTGGAGTGAACCCATAGCGTACGATTTTTTCCGTTTTCTGAGTTGCCACGGTTGAATCAGTTTGCCCCAAACGACACGTTTGTTGGTAGTGGACCAGCCTCTCGAAAGTGATCCGTGAGGTCTCCCCAAAAGCGACACCATGAAAAGTGATTTTCACGAAATCCCGGCTTGACCGTGCAATGAACATCTATATATTGTAAACCAATTGGGCTACAAAAATCTTCAACGGAGATATGAACCATGGCTGCAACAGCAGTTGTCCGGGCAAGGATTGATGAAACTATAAAAAATGAGGCTTCCAGTGTATTAGCAGAAATGGGGCTTACCGTTTCTGACGTGGTGCGTATTGCGTTAACGAAAGTTGCCAAAGAAAAGGCGCTGCCGTTTGATATGCGTATTCCAAACGCTCTCACGGCTAAAACGCTGGAGAAGAGTGAGCGAGGCGAGGATGTATACCGCGCTAAAGATGCTGAAGACCTTTTCCGGCAACTCGGTATCTAATGCGCACTCCAGAATATTCAGGTCAATTCAAGAGAGACGTAAAGCTGGCAAAGAAGCGTGGCAAGGATGTGGAAAAACTTAAAAAATTACTGGCATTGCTCATTAAAGGCGTGCCGTTGCCAGCGACATATCTTGACCATCCGTTGAAAGGAGAGTGGATTGGTTTTCGGGATGCGCATATTGAGCCAGACTGGGTTCTGATCTACAAGGTTTCCGGAGATGTTGTGCGATTCGAACGTACAGGAAAACACGCTGATGTGTTTATGGGGTAGGCCGCTTTCGATAAACCATGGAACTTGATGGAATTGAACGAGGATGTCAGCCATGGCAAAAACTCTTGATGAAATGATGGTCGGCCTTTCCCCTGAACGGAGGGAACGGATTGAAAAGCGGACGGCTGAACTGATAGCTGAAGAACATGTGCGCCGTAAACAACGATCCAGGCAAGCACGGACAAAATCAATCGGCCCTGTTCGATCCAACACATTAATCCAAGTGCCCGCCCACGGGTAAACTTGGATCACAACCTTCCGGACTTGGCTTGGAGCCTTGGCTGTAAAGCCCCTCGGTCATTCTGGCGAACGATACAGAGGGGCTTTTTTACGCCCCCATAATGAAATAAGGATGGCTCAATATGCGTTTCGGACATATCAGTCCGTTGAAAAACTCCCAATTGCTGCGTCGCTGCAAAAAGTTCAAACTCTCACGTATGAATAAATACGCTTCGACCTTGAACTTTTTTTGCTCCTTGCACTTGGGGTTTTTGAACGGACTGCCGGATAAGGACTTTTTCAACACTCAGATATGAGCTGCCGGGTTTGTGGGTGGAATGCCGGACCCTGACCCAGGGTAGCGTCAGCGGGGGCGTGGACGCCGCAACCCTGGGCTATGATACGGAATCACCCGTCAATCATCCATTTGGAGGACATAATGAAGATCAAGAATTTGCTGTTTGGTGCCGTTTTATCCTGCTTTCTGCTTTCCATGCTGAACGCCCAGGTACTGGCGGATTCGGTTTGGCCGGGCATGGTTGGATCAGCCGATGGGGTGCCGATCTCCTATGAGGTGCATGGGACCGGCGAACCGACTCTGGTGTTCGTGCATGGCTGGAGTTGCGATGGGCGTTACTGGCGGATGCAGGTCCCGCACTTCTCGAAAAATCATCGGGTCGTGGTGATCGACCTGGCGGGACATGGGCATTCCGGGCTGGGACGCGAGGACTACGCCATGGACGCCTTTGGCGAGGATGTCCAGGCCGTGGTCGAGGAAGTGGGGGCCGAGCAGGTGATCCTGATCGGGCATTCCATGGGCGGGCCTGTAAGCGTGGCGGCAGCTCGGCTGATGCCGGGCAGGGTGATCGGGGCCATTGGGGTGGATACCTTTCATGACGTCTCCCACCCGATGACGCGGGAGGAATTCGATTCCTGGATGGGATTGCTCCAGCCCGACTTCCCCGCCGGGGCGGCCCAATTCGTGCGGCAGATGTTCATCGAGAAGACGGATCCTGTCCTGCGCGACTGGGTGGTGGCGGACATGTCGGCCGCGCCGCCGAAAGTGGCTCTCAGCGCCATGGAACACATGCTTTCGGACGTGGTCAGCGGCGTCGCGCTTTCCGCCTTCGACGGGTTCGAGTTGCCCATCGTGGCGATCAACGCGGACCTCTGGCCGACCAACGTGGAGGCCAACCGTCACCATATCCATTCCTTCGATGTAGTGATCATTGAAGGGACCGACCACTTTTTGCACATGGCCGAGCCTGAAGCGTTCAACCGGAAGCTGGAAGGCGTGATCGCGGGCATGGTTGAGACGAGGAAGGGAGCGGAGTAGCCTAGGCAGCTGGCCCCAGGGAGCATTCCGGAACTGGAAAACGCTCAACCACAACAAGGGAAAACACCGTGAACGGGCCACATCCATCAACAAAACATCCAATGGAAGGATTTCCGCGGGTCTGCTTCATCAAAAACACGGTGACGAATCCGAACATCGTCATCGGGGACTACACGTATTACGATGATCCGGACGATTCGGAGAACTTTGAGCGCAACGTGCTCTATCATTTCCCGTTCATGGGCGACCGACTGGTCATAGGGAAGTTCTGCGCCTTGGCTTGTGGTGTAAAGTTCATCATGAACGGGGCGAACCACAAGCTTTCGGGGTTCTCCACGTATCCCTTCCAAATTTTCGGCAACGGCTGGGACACGGGACCGGACCGGGACGACGAGCCGTACAAAGGCGATACGGTGGTTGGGAACGATGTTTGGATCGGATACGACAGCTTGGTCATGCCGGGAGTACAGATCGGCAACGGCGCGATCATCGCCGCGTGCTCCGTGGTTGCTTCCGACGTTCCCGCGTACACGGTCGTCGGAGGAAATCCGGCAAGGCAGATCAGGCGGCGCTTTTCTCCCGAGGTCGTCGCGGAACTCGAAGCCATTGCCTGGTGGGACTGGCCCGTTGAGCAGATCACGAAGCATCTGGCCATCATTGTTTCGGCGGACATCGAAGCACTCCGCGCCTGTCGCGATGACCGGCTCCCAGTCCTTGAAGACACTGGACACGCCACGTTTAATGATCTCGGCTAATTGAGTGACTTGCATCTGAAGGAGCAACCGCCATCGCCCCCAAAAACTCAGTCCATCGCCGCCCTCGCAACCTCTCCGCCGTTGTCCGCGCGTTCAACGACCGAGTATTGTTCGCGGACGCCGCTGGCGGAGTTTTGAGTGTTGGTCAGGGCGGAGTGGAGGACTCGTCGCGTGAAAGTGCCGGCGGAACGTTCTGGGATATTCTCAAGCTACCGGTTCGGAGTCTGGAGCAGGCCTTGGAGCGATTCCCGCCCGGACGGGTGCACGAGGTTCATGCGCCGGGCGGGAAGGGGACGTTTGCGTTGCGGATTATTGCTTTGCCCGGTTGTCCGTCACCCCTCGAATCACAGCCTCGACCCGACATCCATGCCGGGCCCTCCGCGGAGTCCGGCCCGCCCCCTCGCCCTGCTTCCGCGTCCACTCGCCCCGCCTACGTGATCATCGCCACGGACAATCGACCCATCGTCCAGTTACGGGAAATATACAAAGAACGGATCGGGGAGAACATTCAGGCTTTGGAGAACTCGATCCATCTGTTCGGGGCCATGTTCGACGGGGTTCAGGACGCCATGCTGCTTTTGGCTCAGGACCGGGTCGTCCACGCCGCCAATCCCCGGGCCGCGAAATTGCTGGACCCGCGGGGCGACGGGCTTGTCGGGCGTTCGGTGACGACGCTGTTCCAGGTCGAGGACCGGGAAGTGATCGCTGAAAAGTTGGCCCGCATCAAGGACGGGGGACGATGGACGTCTCGTAGGACGTGTCTGCGCCCGGATGGCGACACCCTTCCGGTGGAGGTGGCTCTCTGGCGGATCGATTTGCAGGGCTTCACTCTCTATCACATGGTATTGCGCGACCTGACCGCCCAGGCCCTGCTGGAAAAGGGCCTTCGCCGCAAGCGGGCCGAAGTGGAGGGCATGAGCCTGGCTCTGCGCAACGTGGTCCGCTCCACGGAAAAGGAGAAGGAACAAGTCCGGGAGGCCATGCTCCGGGAGGTCCGGGCCGCGATACTGCCGGCCGTGGAGCGCATGGCCAGGGAGGAATCCCCGGAGCTGCGCAGCGCCCTCAAGGTGATGATCGAGGAACGCATCACCGCCTTTTCCGAGTCCGGTTCCGCCGACGGCCTGAACGCCCAAACCGACGCATCGGCGAATCTCCTGCTCAAGCTCACTCCCCGGGAAATCGAAGTTTGCCGACTGATCCGCATGGGCGCGGGCACCCAGCAGGTGGCCGAGCTGTTGAACACCTCCTTTGACACCATCCAGACCCACCGCAAAAATATCCGCCGCAAGCTGGCCCTCAAGGGGCGCAGGGTTTCTCTTTCCTCCTTCCTCCAACAGCATAACTTTTTTGAATAATAGTGATTCTTCGACGTTGGAGGTCAATTCCACATCCAACGTCGAAGATTACGAAGGAGAGGGCGCAGTTGCGCGCAAGTCAGCAAGAAAAACAAGGAGAACGTAACGTGGAGAACAACACCGACCAACACGATACCGGCGGCCCTCAAGGCCATGTCCAGTGGCTGTGCGGCTTCGCCCTGGAGCGCGAGGACATCAAGTGGCTGGTACAAGGGCTGCCTCAAGAGGGTGGCGTGGACCCGAATACGGCGGAGTATGAGTTGCAATTGCTCAAGATCGTGAGCATCGGCTGGGGCATCTCCTACTTCTTGCAGGAGGACCCGCTTAAGGATGAAATTCTGGAGCCGTATTGGCAAGCCGTCCGGGAGTTCGCCGAAAACCTCTCCCAGACCACGTCCCTGCTCATCGGCAAGGACATCGAGTATTTTGAGGCGATCAAGGCCCGCTTGAACACCTACGTTCAGGCCATGACCGCGCTGACCGGAGACGCCGACCCGACCCAGGCCATCGGCCCGGCCTTTGCGCGATGCTGCGGCCGCGAGGACGATCCCTTCGCCGTGTTGGCCGGAGCCAAGCTCTTTGCCAACACCATGGCCCACACCCGGACCTATCTGGCCAAAGCGGTCAGCGAAGACGAGCGGGCCGGAGACGGGGGAGTGCAGTAGGCTTCGTTTAGCTGAGTGCTGAAAAAATGCTTTGTCGGCAGTCCGTTCAAAAACCCCAAGTGCAAGGAGCAATAAAAAATCAAGATCGAAGCGTATTTATTGATACGCGAGAGTTTGATTTTTTTGCAGCGACGCAACAATTGGGAGTTTTTCAACGGAATGTCAGGACCGCAACCGCCGCTTGTCCCCTACCCGCACGGTCATCTTCTCCTTGTCCAAATACTCCAACAGCGGGATGGAGAATTTGCGGGACAGGCCGGTGACGGTTCGAAAATCCGAGGGTTCCATTTCCGGGTTGTCGCGGAAAAAGCCCCTGACCATCTCCCTGATCCGCTCCAGGGCCTGGGCGGTGAAGAACATGTCCTCCTTGACCTTGACCAACTCGCCCTGCTCCTGAAGCAGACGGAAGACCGGGGCGGCCTCCTTCATTTCCAGGTTTAAGGGGGCCAGGACGTCCTTGACGTTGGGCGGGGTCAGGCCGCCCCGGTCGTAGGCTTGCAGAATCGTCTCGCGCAGCTTGGCCTGATCCGAGGCCAGGGATACCTTGTGGCCGGGGAGGCGGAACAGGTCGCCGTCCGCGGCCAAGGCACCCTGCTTCAGGGTCCGCTCCAGGACAAAATGGAACAGCTTGGGGTGCAGTTTCCGTCCCCAGCCCGAGGCCAGGGCTCCGCGGGAAACGCCCTGCTTCATGGGCTCCTTGCGGTGAAATTCCCCGACATGCTCCACGATGCCCGCGCCGAGTTCCTGGGCCAGCCGACCATGGACATAGGTCCGGTCTTCCCGCTCGAACAGAAAGGCCTCTTGCCTACCGCCCAAGAGTTGAAGCTGCTTCTCCAGTTCCTTGGTTTCCAGGCAGGTCACGGCCCGCAGTTGGCCGAACGTCAGTCCGGACAATCCGGCCAGTTCGAGCTGGAGCAGGATGCGTTGATCTCCCTGAGCCCCGGCCAGTTCTCCCAGCCGACCAACGGTCGCCGAATGGCGCTTGACCTTGCGGCCCAGGGGATTGACCAGCTTGCCGCCGGCCACGGTGCGTAGCGGCGAGAACGAGCGCAGTACGCAGCGGTCCCCGTACATCCCGACCATGGGCTCCTCGAACCGGACCTGGGTCATGGCCGTCTCGCCCGGTTCCAGCTTGTCTCGGTCCAAAAAGTAGATCCGAGCCAGGATTTCCCGGGTGCCGTGGTGAAAGTGGATCTGAGTGCGGTGTTTCAGGGCCTTTGGCGTGGAAGGCAGGCAGGTCAGCTCCAGGTCCCAGGTGGTGCTGGGAAACAGAGTGCCGGGATGAGTCAGGACCATGCCCCGCTCCAGGTCTTCCACCTCCAGGCCGTGCAGGTTCACCGCCGTGCGCTGGCCCACCTCGGCCCGTTCCGGGGAGTCGCCATGGACTTGCAGGCCGCGGGCCTTGCTTTTCAGGCCCCTGGGCGCGATCTCCAGGTCGTCGCCCACTTTGAGGGTCCCGGAAATCAAGGTCCCCGTGGCCACGGTGCCGTGACCGCGCATGGTGAAGATCCGGTCCACGGGCAGCCGGAACACGTCCGAACGGGGCTCCCGGTGAAACTCTCCGGCCAGCCCCGCGATTTCCAGCCGCAGATCGTCCAGCCCGATCCCCTTGTGCGCGGAAACCGGCATCAACGGGGCCTCGGCCAAAAACGTGGGTTCCAAAAAAGCGCGCACGTCCTCCTGGACCAATTCCAGCCATTCTTCCTCCACCATGTCCACCTTGGTCAGGGCCACCAATCCGCGTCGGATGCCCAGCAGCGTGCAGATTTCCAGGTGTTCCCGGGTCTGAGGCATCACGCCTTCGTCCGCGGCGATCACCAGCAACACGAAGTCGATCCCCGCGGCCCCGGCCACCATGTTCTTCACGAACCGCTCGTGACCGGGCATGTCCACCACGCCCAGACGGACATCGCCGGGCAGATCCAGAAACGCAAAGCCCAGTTCGATGGTAATGCCGCGCTTCTTCTCCTCCTGCAGTCGGTCGCAGTCGATACCGGTCAGAGCCTTGACCAGACTGGTCTTGCCGTGATCGATGTGGCCCGCGGTGCCCATGATGATCGCCATGCGGATTTTTCCTCCGTTAAAACTCGGTTGGTTGACGTGTCGCCCCGTTACTCCGGCAACGTGATCAGTTCCGGATGCATGGCGTCATCCTTGACACGGATGACGGCCATGGAAACCGGCAAGGTGAAGCGCTTCGGCCCGATGCTGCCCGGATTGAGATAGAGCACGTCGTCCTTGTAGGTGATGTCCGGGGTGTGAGTATGGCCGTGGATGACGGCGTCCACGCCCGCGGCCCTGGGGTCCAGGTCCAGTTCGTACAGGTCGTGGAGCACGTAAAAGCGCTTTCCGGCGAATTCCACCGCCTCGGTTTTGGGCATCGGGCTGCCCGAAGCGGGCCGGTCCATGTTGCCCCGGACGAACACGGTGCGCTGGACGCCCTGCAGGGCGGCGATGATCTCCGGGCCGCAGACATCTCCGGCATGGAGGATCAGGTCGCAGCCTTGCAGTGCGGCCAGGGCGCTGGGGCGCAGCAGGCCGTGGGTGTCCGATATCACGCCGACGAGTCGACTCATTTTCAACTCCTTGGAACGACTTCGATTTCAAACAACACCGGCCACAGCTTGCCGGTCACGAATATCCGCCCTTGCTCCGAGTCGTAGGCGATCCCGTTGGGCACGGCTTCCGAAGATCTCCGCCGCGGCCCGAGGATTCCGTTCAGATCGACCCGGGCCACCACATGCCCGTCGTCTGGATCGATGCGGACCATCTCGTCCGTGGGAAAAATCTTGGCCCAGATCTCGCCCTCGATGTATTCCAACTCGTTCAGGCCGCGCTGGGGCCGACCCTGGTCATGGACCGCGATCCGTCCGGTTTCCTGGAAGGTGTACGGGTCCAGGCGGCGCAAGATATGGGTGCCGTCACTGAGGATCAGCCCCTGGTCGTCCTGGGTCAGCCCCCAGCCCTCTCCGGGGTAGGTGAAGGTCTCCAACTGGTCGAAGGTATCCAGATCGTAGACGAAGCCGGTACCGGACTTCCAGGTGACCTGAATCAGCCGGTCGTCCCAGAGGGCCAGGCCTTCGCCAAAGTACTGCGGCGCAAGGTTCCGCTTGCGCAGCACGCGCCCGGTGGTCAATTCGGCCTTGCGCAGCGAGGAAGTGCCCCAGCCTCCGGTGCTTTCGTAGAGATGCCCGTCATAAAACAGCAGCCCCTGGGTGGAGGCCGCGGGGTCGTGGGGGTAGGTGTTGATCACCCGAAAGGTTTTTTGGCGAGGGATGGGAAATTCAGGCTGGGCAAGCAGCCGGGAGGGGAACAGCTTCAGGGCCCCCATGCCCGTCAGCGTGGCGATGCCGGCGGCCAGGGCTAAAAACCGTCGTCTGTGCATGGTATTCGAGGTCGCGGGGCGTTAAAATCGGTGGAAAAAGAAAAGGTTATAGCCGAAATGCACCAGGACGCAGGGCAGGATGCGTCCGTGTCTGTCCCAGATCCATCCAAAAATCAGGGAGGGAAAAAACACGGCCGCGGCCCAGAGCGGAGGCTGGGCGAACAGGTGCGCCGCGGCGAAACAGATCGAGGCGACAAGATTGGCCAGGGTCAGCGGCCCCCAGCTCCGTAAATAAAAAGAACGCCCGCGAAGCCACTTTTGCAGCAGTCCCCGGAATACCACTTCCTCGGCCAGGGCCATCACCCCCAGCCTCCATAGGGCCACGGCAACCGCGGGTTCGGGTAGAAGCCATGCCGCGGGTGCCAGGGCCAGGACGGCGTAGAACCAGGGGTCCCGAAACCATGCTTTCCGTTCTACAGCTTGCACGGATAGCCACAAACCCACAGACTCGCGCCGCACAATTCGCGGAACAACCGCAAGCTGACCGAACCGAACTGCCAATCGGCCATCATCCCCCGTCCGGCTCCGGCTCGCCCCACGGCCACGGCGGCGTAACGCCCCCGCTCCGCTTCTTCGAGAATTCCTTGAGCATGGTCCGCCGCGGTTAGCACCTTTGTTGAGATCCGTGACTCGGCAACGGCGTTGGCCCGCAGCATGCGCACGGCATTGTCCAGAATCAACGCCTCGTCCCGATGGTCCCGCCGATTCGGGTCGGCCAGGTAGGCCACGCAAATGGCATGGCGCGGCTCCGGGGCGCACATCATGCCCACATGGTCAGCGGCGCACAGGCCGGGCTTGGAGCCGTCCACGCAGAGCAAGACGCCGGATCGGGTCAGATCCGGCTCCCGACATATCCAAAAGGGAAAGTCCAGGTTTTGGTCGAAAACGGTTTCCTTGAACGCGGTATTCAGATGCTCTTCCAGGCGACGAATGCCCCGGCAGCCGAGAACCACGGCGTCATAACGGTGGTGATCCGCCACTTCGGCGATGTCGGAAATGCGGAGAAACGGCTTGCCGGATGCGTCCGGGCACGTTTTTGCTACCGAGAAGCCCTTTTCCTCCAGCACGGCCACGGCCCAGTGCAGGGCGTCCGGCGAGGAAAGCCGGTCCGGGTCGTCCCCGGCCAGATCGGTCTGGGGCGTCAGGACAAGATCGATCAGCAAATCCTCGGCAGGTTGAAAAAAATTGCTCACGAAACGTGCTCCGTGGAGCAGGGCCGGATCCTCGCTGACGCAGATCAGCAACTTGCGAAGGAACAGGTTGGGATCGGGCATGGTTTCCAGAAGAACCTCCGTGGTGGGCACGATGACAACCCCGTAAAACGCCGGTCAGGCCGACCCCGGCGAAGGGAACCACTTCAGCCAGATTTTGCGGGAACGCGGACCGTCGAATTCCGCCAGAAAGACACCCTGCCAGAGGCCCAGCAGCAACCGCCCCTCCTCAACCAGAACGCGCAAGTCCGAGCCGAGCAGCGATGCCTTGACGTGGGCGTCGCTGTTGCCCTCGGAGTGCTGGTAGTCGCCCTGATGCGGGACCCAGACGCCGCAAGGTCGTTAAAATGTCCCGAGGCACGGTGGGATCGGCGTTCTCGTTGATGGTCAGCCCGGCTGTGGTATGCGGACAAAACAGCACAAGCATGCCGTCCAGAAACTCATGGTTGCGGACGACGTCCTGCACCTGGGCCGTGACGTCCACCAGGGCTTCGCGTTGCGGGGTCTGGATGGTCAGTTCCTGCATGCGCTCCCTCCGTTGTCGCTCAGGGGATTCTCGGTCGCCGGAGTGATCGCTCCGGCATGGCCGGAGTCCGAAAAAACAGGGCCAAGACTGACAGAAAACCGGGGAACAAACAAGAGAGACGAAGCGTTGGGGCAGAGAGGAAAAACAGGAAGAAGGGGGGCGCGAAACAGCGTTTCGCGCCCGAGAAAGTCGTTACTCAGGGAAACGGGGAGCCACGTATGCGGAATTTCCGCTGATTCGCGCCAGCAGGGCCAGAACCCCGAACAGCAGGGCCGCGGCCAGATGGGACCAGCCGATGAGCATCACGGCTTCCGGGGAAAAGGACCACTCAGGCAGGTTCTTGAGCACCCGGAAAAAGCCCGATCCGATCAGGGCCGCGACGGCCGCGATGCGCAACCGGCCCCAAAGGGTGATCCGGTATGTCCGGGAAAGAACCCGGAGATGGATTACGGCCCAATAGGCGACCAGGGCCAGAAAAATCCCGGCGGCAACGTAGTGCAGGACATGCTGGACGAAAAAGTCCGCGGTCCAGGCTAGGCCGGGAATATCCGCGATATAGTATCGCTTGAAAAGCGGCATCTGGCCCAGTCCGGAAACGGCCAGCACGAACACGCTGACCGCGAAGAGCCGGGTCTGCCAGGGGGAGATGAGAGGTTTCGGGCTATTCATGGCCGGACTCCTTTTGGATCACGGCCCGTGCGCCGGTCAGCAGCCCGGCGGCGATGCCCGCCAGGGGCGCCGCGACCAGGGCCCAGGTCAGGTTTTCCGCCTTGGCCATCACGTCCTGGACCGGCTCCAGATGCGGTCGGCCCGGACCGGTCTGCATCGCACCGTTGAGCACGTCAAACGGAACCGGGGAAACATAAAAGGTGTTCGTCCCGCCGTTCTCTTCGGCCCCGTACACGTACCCATCCATGTCCTTGGCCAGCTTGCGGGCCAGATCCAGCATTTCGGATCGCGGGCCGATGTGCTGGATGCGCATGGGACAGATTTCGATGCACGCCGGTTCTTCGCCCTGGGCTACACGGTCGTAGCAGCGGTCGCATTTGTACATCACCCCGTTCCCGGCGAATCTGGGCATCAGGTCCAGATACAGACCCACCCCGGTTTGGCGCTGCGGGATCGCCCACGGACAGACGTCGCGGCACTTGCCCCCGCCCAGACAGATTTTTTCGTTGATCCGCACGATGCCGTCGGATTGGCGCAGGGCCGCGCCCCACGGGCAAAGATTGGCGCAGGGCGGGTTTTGGCAGTGCAGGCACCGCCTTGGGATGTGCAGCTCAAAAGGCTTGCCGTTCCACTCCCCGGCGGCGGTTTGGATGTACAGCCAGTTATACGGGGTCAGCCGGTCGTCCGTGAACCGCCGATCCGTCCAGTCCTCGGCCTGCACCCGCTTGGGGAACATCTCCGGAAAGGGCTTCTCCGGCTTGGGATGCTTGAACCCGTTAACCTCCCGGCAGGCCTCCACGCAGGCCCCGCAGTTGATGCACTGGCTGATGTCCAGAACCGTGGCCAGTTCTTCGGGGTGCTGGTCGGATCGCTGGGCAGCCCCGCCAGGATTCGTTTTCAGGGGCAAAACCGCGGCCGCGCCGGCCACCCCTGCGGCTTTCAGGAAATTTCGTCTGGAAAGGGTTGCGGATCGCGGCACAGCACCATCACCATCGTCGCCATTGTGCATAAGACCTCCCGGTCGCTCTCCTCTTCCGCGGCGGGCCGTTGAAAACTCGTCAGCCACGTTGCTCAATGCGCCGTCAAGGTTCGGTGAGCAGTCCGCGGAATCGGACATTGTTTAACAGCACAAACTTAGCATGAATCATGCCACAAAAACATTGTCTTCCATCCGGCTTAAAAAATGGTCCTTTTTAACTGCCTGTCAGGAGAAAGAGTTTTTTCTTTTCGCGATATCTACACGTGATTAATCACACATCGACAGCGGCGCGGGTCAATGCGCCGTCCGCGACGTTTTGACCACTTCACATTACGGCCCGAATTGCCGATCAGACATGGAATAAAATTGACACTCCTTGTTTTTATTGGATAGGTCTCCAGTATTGTATACGCCCGACAGGCGAGTTGTTGAACTTGTAAAAACTTTAACCGGAGGTGTTTATGAAAAAATTGATTGGATGCGTCGTGGTCGCGCTGTTGCTGACTCTCGGTCTTCTTTCAGGCCCGGCGGCGGCAAAAAAGCTTGTTGTGGCCGTGGATACGGCCTTTGTTCCCTTTGAGTTTCGTGACCCGAAAACAGGCGAGTACACTGGATTCGACATCGACCTCTGGGCCGCCATCGCCGAGGAGCTCGGCGTGGAGTACGAACTACAGCCCATGGATTTTGCGGGTATCGTCCCGGCCCTGCAAACCGGAAGCATTGACGCGGCGTTGGCCGGAATCACCATCACTTCCGCACGAGAAAAAGTCGTGGATTTTTCCCATCCCTACTACGACAGCGGCCTGACCCTGATGGTCCGTTCGGACAATGAGGAGATCAAGGGTCCGGAGGACGTGGCCGGAAAACGGATCGCGGTGCGCACGGGAACCACCAGCGACAACCACGCCCCCTCGCTGAATCCGTCGGAAATCATCAAGTTTCCCAACATCGAACAAGCCTACATGGAATTACGCACCGGTCGCGTGGACGTGGCCATGCACGACACGCCCAACGTGCTGTACTATATCACCACCGCTGGTGAAGGCGCGGTCAAGGCCGTGGGCCCCCGGATGCAGGCCCAGTCCTACGGCATCGGTTTTCCCCTGGGCAGCAAGCTGCGCAACGACGTCAACGTCGCCTTTCTGGAGTTGGTGGAAAACGGACGTTATGCGAAAATCTACCGCAAATGGTTCGGCCAGGACCCCAGTCCTCGTTAATCCGTCCTCGCGCCGCGTTGGAGCGCGGTCCAATCTCTGGACCGCGCTCCAACGCGGAGACCTCCGGTTGATGTTTCGCCACCGAGGTCTTTTTCACGCCTGCCGACACCTTTAACCATCAGGATACATCCAATGGAATTTCAATACGACGTGGTCCTCAACTCCATGCCCCAACTGATGAAGGGCGTGAAGCTGACCATCGAAATCACGTTCTACGGTTTAATCGGGGGGACTCTGCTCGGGATTCTTACCGGGTTGTTCCAGGCCTACAAGGTTCCGGTGCTGAACTGGATTGCCTTTACCTACGTGGCCTTCATTCGCGGAACACCCATAGTGGTCCAGGCCATGTTCGTCTATTTCGCCTTGCCCCTGGCCCTGGGAATCCGCATGAACGCCTTGAACGCGGCGATCATGGTGCTCTCCGTCAATGCCGGAGCCTATATCGCGGAGATCGTCCGCGGGGCCGTGCTCTCCATCAACAAGGGCTTGGTGGACGCCGGTCTTGCATTGGGCCTGTCCAGGCTGCAAGTCATCATGTCCGTGGTCGGTCCACTGGCCTTCCGGCGGATGATTCCTCCATTGGGCAACCAGTTCATCATCAGCCTCAAGGATACCTCTTTGTTCATCGTCATCGGCGTGGGCGAGCTGACCCGGCAGGGGCAGGAGATCATGGCTTCCACCTTTCGGGCCTTGGAAGTATGGACCGCGGTGGCCATCCTGTACATGGTTATGACGACAACCCTGGCGCTGTCCCTGCGTCTGCTGGAACGAAGGATGAAAATCCTATGAGCATGGTCGAGTGCCGGAAGGTCTGTAAAAATTTTGGCAAGGTAACGGTATTGCGGGACATCGACCTGAACATTGATCAAGGCGAGGTGGTTGTGGTCATCGGCCCCTCGGGCTCGGGCAAGTCAACTTTGCTGCGCTGCATCAACGTGTTGGAGAAGATCACCTCCGGAGAGCTGCTGGTGGACGGCAAAAGCGTCACGGATTCCAAAACCGATGTCCGACTGATCCGGCTGGAGGCGGGCATGGTCTTTCAGCAGTTCAACCTTTTTCCTCAGATGACGGCCATGGAAAACGTGGCCTTCGGACCGCGCAAGGTGCGCGGCTTATCTCGCGCCGAAGCTCGGGAACTGGCCGCCGAATTGTTGCGCAAAGTGGGCCTGGAGGAACGTGGGAACCACTATCCGTCACAGCTTTCGGGCGGACAGCAGCAACGCGTGGCCATTGCCCGCGCCTTGGCGGTGAAGCCCAAGCTGATGCTTTTCGACGAGCCCACCTCGGCCCTGGATCCGGAATTGAAAGGAGAGGTGCTCGCCGTGATGCGCTCTCTGGCCGAGGAAGGCATGACCATGGTCATCGTTTCCCACGAAATGAATTTCGCCGTCAACGTGGGCACCCGGCTTATCTTCATGGACGAAGGCCGGATCATCCACGACGGACCGCCCAAAGATCTTTACGAAAACCCTCCCTCGGAACGATTGCGGGATTTTTTGCGTCATATTCAGTAAATCCCAATTCTCCGGCACAGCCGAATCGCGACGAGGATGTCGGACCTGGAAGAGGCAAGTCCATCGAAACAAAAAATGGTTGTAATACCATTTCTAATTCAAAGCTTCTCTTTCGGTATCGGTATCGGGATCGAATTAGAATTATTGGCGAACAAACAGTATCTATCCCGATACCGATACCGATACCGATACCGACGCCGACCCCGATAACTGCATTTTCTCAAGCGAAAAACGCATTGCCGAAGTAGAATTGGTATAACTACTCGCACTCTTCCGAGTAAAAGCAGCATGGATACCGCCTTTGCGAGTATAACTGACTCGGAAACGTATTGAAAAACACGTCATTCCCGCGAAAGGCCAGCTGGCCAGTAACTGTTCGAAACAGGCCGGTCATTCATCCGCGCATCAAGAGCACTCCTTCTCCGGATGGAGCATCTTCCGGTTGTGGAACCAAAACGAGGAGTCGTCCATCAGTTTGTAGAACACCGGGACAAAGAGCAGGGCCAGGGAGCTGGCCAGGATCATGCCGCCCACCACCACGGTGCCGATCTCCTGACGGCTGTTGGCGCCCGCGCCGGTGGCGAAGACCAGGGGCAGGGAGCCGATGATGAAGGTCAGGGCGGTCATCATGATCGCCCGGAAGCGCTGTCGGGCCGCGGCCAGGGCCGCGTCGAAGGCGCACAGGCCTTCGCGTTCCCGGTTCTGGGCCGCAAACTCCACAATCAGGATGGCGTTTTTGGCCGCCAGTCCGATGAGCACCAACAGGCCGATCTGGAAGTAGATGTCGTTGGGAAAGCCGCGCCACAGGCCGGACAGGGCCGCGCCGAGCACGCCGAAGGGCACGGCCGAGGCCACGGCGAAAGGCAGGGACCAGCGTTCATACTGGGCGGCCAGGATCAAAAAGACCATCAAGAGGCCCAGCCCGAAGGCCAGAGCTCCGGCCCCGGCTGCGGCGTCCAACTGGTAGGCCTCCCCCACCCAGCCGATCCGCGTGGCCTGGTCCAGCACGTCCAGGGCCGTCTCTTCGATGGCCTCCTTGGCTTGGCCCGTGGTGAAGCCCGGGGCCGGATCGGCGAAAAATTTGGCCGCCGCGTTGCCGTTGAAGCGGTTGATGACGTCCGGGCCCGGCCGGCGCTCCAGGGTGACCAGGGCGCTCAGGGGCAGCATTTGGCCGTGCTCCGAGCGTACGAAGACCCGGTTCAGGTCTTCGGGCCGGCTCCGAAATTCGCCCTCGGACTGCATGTTCACCTGCCAGTTGCGTCCGGCCAGGGTGAAGTCATTGACGTACAGGGCGCCGAAGGTGCTCTGCATGGCCTCGAAGATCTGGTTGATGGGCACGCCCGCGGCCCGGGCCTTTTCCCGGTCCACCTCGGCGTGGTAGCGGGGGATGGTGGTGTCCAGGGTGACCCGGGCGTTGGTCACTTCAGGACGGGCGTTGATCGCCGCGATGAAGCGTCCGGCCCGGGTTTCGACCTCCCGGGGCGAGGAGCCGTCGCGGACCTCCAGGTAGCCTTGCACGCCTCCGGTCAGGGACAGCCCCTGGATGGGCGGCGGGGTGAAGGCAAGCACGTTGGCTTCCGGGACGCTCATGCCCATGCCCATGATCCGTCCGGCCAGGGACATGGCGTCCTGACCGGGGGCTCGGCGGTCCTTCCAGTCGGTCAGGTTGGCGAAGCCCAGTCCGGCGTTGGTGCGCAAGGCTCCGTCAAAGATGTCGAACCCGGCCACGGTGGTAAAGTCCTGAATCTCGTCCAGGCCGGTGAGCATGCCCGTGATGGTCTCCCGCGCGGCCTCGGTGCGCGGCAGGGCCGACCCCTGGGGTAGTTGAAAGACGACCATGGCCACGCCCTGGTCTTCCTGGGGGACCAGGCCCGAGGGCAGGCGCGTGACCGCGTACACCGTCCCGGCGGTCACGGCCAGGAAGAGCAGCATGCTGATCACGGCGTGGCGCAGCATCTTCTCCACGATCCAGGCAAAGGCGGCGGTGAGCTTGTCGAACAAATAGTTGAACAGCGCAAAGGGCCCGGACGTCTTGCGGACCTTGCGGTCCAAAAGCAGAGCGCACATGGCCGGGGCCAGGGTCAGGGCCACTACGCCGGAAACCACCACGGAAACGGAGATGGTCACCGCGAACTGGCGGTAGAGTTCGCCGGTCATCCCGCCGAGAAACGCCACGGGCACGAATACCGCCACAAGAACCAGGGTCGAAGAGACCACGGCTCCGGAAACCTGCTTCATGGTCTCGATGGCTGCTTCCCGGGCCCGCAGGC
This sequence comes from Desulfonatronum lacustre DSM 10312, assembly GCF_000519265.1. NCBI lineage: Bacteria > Pseudomonadati > Thermodesulfobacteriota > Desulfovibrionia > Desulfovibrionales > Desulfonatronaceae > Desulfonatronum > Desulfonatronum lacustre. Next base: position 2,913,398 of record NZ_KI912608.1, on the reverse strand, counting down.
CCTGTTCGCGCATCAACCGGTCCACGTTTTCCAGGACGATGATGGCGTTGTCCACCACAATGCCGATGGACAGCACGAGGCCGAACAGGGTCAGCAGGTTCACGGAAAAGCCCATGGCCAGCATCCCGGCAAAGGTGCCCACCAGGGAGACTGGAATGGCCGCGGCCGGGACCAGGGTGGCCCGGAAGCGCTGCAGGAAGACGAAGGTGACCAGCACCACCAGGACCACGGCGATGACCAGGGTGATCATCACTTCGCGGATGGAGATTTCCACGAACTCGGTGGTGTCGTAGGCCACGGTATGGGCCACGCCGGGCGGGAAGCGCTGGGAAAGCGCCTCCAGGGTGTCGTGGATTCGATTGGCCGTATCCAGGGCGTTGGCCCCGGGCTGGAGATAAACCCCGATGGGCACGGCGGACTGGCCGTTGTACGTCGCGGAAAAGGCGTAACTCTGAGAGCCCAGCTCGGCCCGGGCCACGTCGCCCAGACGCAGCACGCCCCCGTCCTCGGAGGAGCGCAGGATGATCCGTTCGAACTCCTGGGCGTCGGCCAGTTGGCCTCGGGTGGTCACGGCAAAGGAAAAGGCCTGGTCCGCCGGGGAAGGCTCGGCGCCCAATTGACCGGCGGCGAACAGGGCGTTCTGCTCCCGGACGGCGGCGGCCACGTCCGACGGGGTCAGGTCGTACTGGGCCAGCTTGTCCGGGTTCAACCAGATGCGCATGGAGTAGTCCTGGGAGCCGAACAGGGAGGCCTCCCCCACGCCTGGCAGCCGGACCAACTCGTCCAGGACGTTGAGCAGGGCGTAGTTGCTGATGAACAGCGTGTCCCGGCTGTCGTCGGGCGAGTAGAGCACTGGAACCATCAAGATGTTCGTGGAACGGGCCTCCACGCGCACCCCCAGATCCCGGACCCGCTGGGGCAACCGGGAGGCGGCGGCCTGAACCCGGTTGTTCACGTTGATGGCCGCCTGGTCCGGGTCCGTGCCCATTTCAAAGGAGACCGTGATTTGCAGCATCCCGGAGTCCGTGGCGCTGGACTCCATGTAGATCATGTTGTCCACGCCGTTGATTTCCTGCTCCAGGGGAGCGGCCACGGCCGCGGCGATGACTTCGGAGCTGGCGCCCGGGTACATGGCCGCGACCACGACCTGCGGCGGAACCACGTTCGGATACTGCTCCACGGGCAGCACGCGCAGGGCGGCCCCTCCGGCCAGAATAATGATGATGGAAATGACCGAGGCGAAGATCGGTCGATCGATGAAGAAGCGAAACATCAGCGTTCCTCCGGCTCCGGATTCTCCCCGGAAATTTGGCCGTTGGTCACTTGATCACCCTCGGGAGTGTCCCCTACGGCATCGTCATGGACGGTCTCCACGACGTTCACGGGCGCGCCGTCGCGCAGGGCGACCTGACCGTTGATAACGACCCGGTCACCGTTGTTCAGTCCCTCCAGGACGATCTGTCGACCGTCGCTCACCGGCCCCAGACGGACCGGCCTGATCCCGGCCGCGTCCTCGTCGTCCAGGACAAACAGGTGCGGCGTTTCGCGGCCCTGGCCCACGGCGGCCTCGGGCACCGCGAAAACACCTTCCAAATTTTGCAGGGCGACTCGAATTCGGACGAATTGTCCGGGGATCAGCGTTTGGTCCGGATTGGGAAAAACGGCCCGCGCCGTGACCGTGCCGGTCCGGGCGTCGATCACGCTGGCGGTGAAGTCGATCTCTCCGGGGTGGGGATACTTCAGCCCTTCCGGCAGCAGCAGTTCCGCGCGCCGGGAGCGGCCGTCGCCACGCATCGCGGCATCGGTTTCCGGCATGGCGAACCGGACGTGCACCGGATCATGCTGGGTGATGGTGGCCAGCAGCCCGCCCCATTCGATCAGATTGCCCTCGGAGAGATTCTCCAGGCCGGTCACTCCGGCCACCGGGGCGCGGACTTCCGTGTAGCCGAGGTTGCGCCGGGCGTCGGTTACGGCCACCTGGGCCTGGGCGAAACGGGCCTGAGCCGTTTCCAGGACGGTCAGGGCCTTGTCCCGCTCCAGCTCGCTCACCGCGGCCTCGGCGAACAGCCGGGAATACCTGTCCCACTCCCTTTGGGCATGGTTCAGGTTGGCCCGGGCGTCGGCCAGATCGGCCTCGGCCCGCCGCAGGGCGATCTCATAGCGTTCCGGATCGATGCGAAACAGCAGCTCATCCTTCTTGACCACCCTGCCTTCCTCATACAGCCGCTCGCGCAGGATTCCCTCCACCCTGGAGCGAATCTGAACCTGACGCGAACCGTGAACCCTGGCCGGATACTCCCGAACCACCTCCACGTCCCGCGCCTGCACGGTCAAAACGGTCACCGGCGGAGGAGGAGGCGCGGGACGCTCCTGGGGCTCCGAGGACCCACCGCACGCCGCCAGCCCGAGGACAAACAACAAAACGACCATCATGGCCGCGCCATACCGGACAAAAAAAACATCCCTTCGCATCCCGACCCTCCATATCTTCATGCCGTTCTCTCTCTGTTTTCCATTCAACACGACACAACCATTCAGTGCATGCTCAAAATCGAAATCGAAATCGATCGATTGCCGCCCCCTCACACCCTCGACCACCGGGTATGCGAAACCCAGCCGAACCGTGAAAAAAAGTCCGCGATTCTGGCTCCTTCCGGAGACAACTCCTCCATCCCCGGTTCCTGGTCTTTATACAGCAAAATGACGATGTCGCCTTCTCGTTCCGGACACGCCCAGACGTCAATGCAGTTCACGGCCCCCTCGCCGGAAAGGTACAGTTCCTCCGCGCTTTGTTTCGCTCGCAACCCCTCTTCGCGACTGAGCGGGCAGACGTAGATGACTTCCATTCTTTGCATGGTATCGCCTCGGCGGGGCCGGTCAGCTCATTGCCCGGGAAAACGAAGCGTCGTTTTTGATGATGAATCGCACCGCATCCATGTCCTTTTCCGACGTCGCGAAGGCGTTCAATTCCTTCAACGTGTCGAAACAATGAGCCATTCTGAGATAACGCAGATTGAGAAAGTAGTACTCGCGGGACAAGACGTACGTCCTTTTCCGTGTCAGATAGAGAACGAATTTGACCTTTTCCAGCCTGACGGCGAAAATAACCTCGCCCTGAAAGACCAGATCGTCCCTGCCGGTCCTTTTGACCCTGAACTCCTGCATTTCCACGCCTCCGGGCAATATGTTCGAAGCAGTGTCGGTTTTGACGGATAGGAGTACTTTTCATTTGTCGTGCCAAGTATAAAAAACTTTTAATTTAATATGTTGCGATGATGGTCATTATTTAAAAGTCATATTTGACTAAATAATGCCCGTCAAATATGACTTTACAGCACAACCCGTTAAATATGACACACCAAGATTGACTCAAGATGGACGACAACATTTTTTTTCGGGAAGCGACGCTGCGGATTTGCAGCAGTCTGAATCTGCGGCGGGCCATGGAGCGGACCCTGGAGTTCATTCGGGAGTTTGTTCCGGCGGATGGGCTGTTTATCGGCTTGTTTGATCCGGATCTGAACATCGGGCGGACCATCGTCCGCATTTTTCCCGACCATTGGCCGAAGTCGCCGGAGTCCCTGACCGTGCCGGACGTTTCCCTGGCCTATGTGCGGCAACAGTGGCGATCCGCGCCCACGTTCAACATTATCAACGACTGGAAGGACGCGGAGCCGGCTGTTTTACCCATCCTGAAGATGACCTGGCCGGATAATACTTCGTTGCTGCGCACCGACCTGGACCTCGAAAACAAGCGCATCGGGATGCTCCTCTTGGGGGCCGAGGGCCGCGGCCGCTATACGGAGCGGCACGCCCGATTAATGAACACCCTCAACGAACCCTTTGCCGTAGCCCTGGCCAACGCTTTGCAATATCAGGAAGTGGTCCGGCTCAAGGAAATGCTTGAGGACGACAACCAATATCTGTTCAACGAGCTGCGCGGCATTACTTCCAGCGATACGATCATCGGCGCGGATCTGGGACTCCGAGAGGTGATGCTGTTGGTCCGGCAGGTCGCCCCCTTGGAAAGCCCGGTCCTGCTTCTTGGAGAAACCGGCACGGGCAAGGAACTTCTGGCCAACGCCCTGCACCGGGCTTCTCCTCGGCGGGGCGGGCCCTTTGTGAAGGTCAATTGCGGGGGATTGCCCGAAAGCCTGCTGGACAGCGAGCTGTTCGGGCATGAAAAAGGGGCGTTCACCGGCGCCATTGCCCAGAAGCGGGGCCGGTTTGAGCGCGCCCAAGGAGGCACGATTTTTTTGGATGAGATCGGCGAGCTGACTCCTGGCGCTCAGGTCAAGCTCCTCCGGGTCTTGCAGCAGAAGGAAATCGAACGGGTCGGCGGTACACGGACCATCCCGGTGGACGTCCGGGTCATCAGCGCCACGCACCGCAATCTGGAGCAGATGGTCCGGGATGGAACGTTTCGCGAGGACCTCTGGTTCCGGCTGAACGTCTTCCCGATCATGATCCCGCCCCTGCGGCACCGCCCGCAGGACATTCCCGCCCTGCTGGATCATCTGCTGACCAAAAAGTCCCGGGAGATGAAGATCACCCGTAAGGTCCGCCCGGCCCCGGGGGCCCTGGACCTGCTCAAGCAGCACCCGTGGCCCGGCAACGTGCGGGAGCTGCAGAACCTGGTGGAGCGCTCCCTGATCCAAAGCCAGAGCCAGGGTCAGAACCAGGGTCAGGTCCAAAGTCAGAATCAGGCAGCCTCGCCCGCCTCCGACATCCTGAGCGTGGAGATGCATCCCGGCGGACCAGCCCCGGAGGGCAAACAGCCTTCCACGACGGAAGAGGACGTGCTCCCCTTTGACCATGCCGTGACCAGGCTGATCCGCGCGGCCCTGGAACGCACGGGCGGCAAGGTCATCGGCCCCGGCGGGGCCGCCGAATTGCTGGACCTGAACCCCAGCACCCTGCGGGGCAAAATGCGCAAGCTGGGGATCACCGCGCCCCGAGGCCGGGGGCGGACGTAATTTTCAACCTCCTATTCCTCACCGTTGTCCAACAATTCCTTTTCGTCAACGTCAATGCTGTCGAAGCCGACCACCATGGTGTCCGGGTCCATGCGCACCAGCATCACGCCCTGGGCGTCGCGACCCACGCGGCTGATTCCGGCCACGTTCATCCGAATGATCTTTCCGGCGCTGGTCAGGATCAACAGGTCGTCCTCCGATTGAACCAGGACCGAGCCAACCACGTTGCCGGTCTTGGGCGTCACGCGCATGTTGATCACACCTTTCCCGCCCCGGGACTGGCTGCGATAGTTCTCCAGCAGAGTTCGCTTGCCGTAACCGTTGGCCGAAACGGTCAGCACTTCATGGCGCTGGTCGTCGTCCGTGACCACGCAGGACACCACCTGATCGTCGTGGTTCAGGTCCATGCCCTTGACCCCGGCCGTAGCTCGACCGGTAGAGCGGATATCCGAACAGGAAAACCGAATGGACTTGCCGTGTTTACTGATCAGGACCACCTCGGCAGAGGAGGAAATCTCCCGCACGGTAATCAGTTCGTCTTCCGGATGGAGATTGACCGCCTTCAGGCCGCTTTGCCGGCAGTTCACGTACAACTGAGCCTGGGAGCGCTTCACCACGCCCCTTTTGGTGGCGAACAGAAAATCCTTGTCCGTGGCGAAATCCTTGATGGTCATGGCCGTGGCGATGAACTCGTCCTTGTCCAGGGGCAGCAGGTTGGAGGCGTGAATGCCCCGGGCCGTGCGCGAACCTTCGGGAATGTTATAGGCCTTGATCTGATACATCCGGCCCTTGTTGGTGAACAGCAGGATGAAATTGTGATTCGTGGTGGTGAACATCTGGGCGATGATGTCCTCGGAAACCGTGGAAGCGCCGTAGATGCCGCGGCCCCCGCGCTTCTGCTGCTGATAGATGTCCATGGGTGTGCGCTTGATGTAGCCGCGCTGGGACAGGGTGACCACCACTTCCGTGTCGCCCACCAAATCTTCCATATTGATGCTGCCGGCGTCTTCCTCCACGATCACGGATCGTCGCGGGGTAGCGTATTGTTTCTTGATCTCCACCAACTCTTCACGGATGACCTGGATCAAAACCTCCACGTTTTGCAGGATGCTCTTCAGATATTCGATTCGCTTGATCAGTTCCTGGTATTCGGCCAAAAGTTTGTCCCGTTCCAGGTTGGTCAGGCGCTGTAAGCGCATGTCCAGGATGGCCTGGCTTTGGAGGTCCGTGAAGGCGAAACGGGCTATTAAGTTCTGCTTGGCTTCCGCGGGCGTCTTGGAGGACTTTATCAGTTCGATGACCTCATCGATGTTTTCCAGGGCGATCTTCAGCCCTTCCAAAATGTGCGCCCGCTGTTCGGCCTTGTTCAAATCATACCGGGTCCGGTTCAGGACCACTTCCTTGCGGTGTTCGATGAACAGCTCCAAAACGTCTTTTAACTTCAGAAGTTGGGGCCGGTTGTGGACCACCGCCAGGGTGTTGATGTGATACCAGGATTCCAGAGGCGTGAATTTGTACAGGGAATTGATCACCACTTCCGGGATGGCGTTTTTCTTCAGATCCATGACGATTCGAATCCCATTGCGGTCGGATTCGTCCCGCAGGTCGCTGATCCCCTCCACCTTTTTTTCATGGACGATCTGAGCGATCTTTTCCACGAGATTGGCCTTGTTCAAGGCATACGGAATCTCGGTGATCACGATGGACTCGGCCTGTTTGGAGCGCTCCTCAATATCCACCTTGCCCCGGACCTTGATGGAGCCTTTGCCGGTCTTGTAAGCGTCAATGATCCCGTGCCGACCGTAGATGAACCCGGCTGTGGGAAAATCCGGACCCTTGATATATTCCAGCAGGTCCGCCAACTCGGCTTCAGGCTTGCTCAACAACAGCAGCAGGCCGTCGATCAGCTCGCCGAGATTGTGCGGGGGGATGTTCGTGGCCATGCCCACCGCGATCCCGGACGAACCGTTGAGCAGCAGGTTGGGTACCTTGGTGGGCAGAATTTCCGGCTCCTGCAAGGTGTTGTCGTAGTTGGGCCGGAAGGGAACGGTTTCCTTGTCGATGTCCTGCAAAAACTCCGACGTCAGCCTGGACATGCGCACTTCGGTGTACCGCATGGCCGCCGGAGCGTCTCCGTCCAGGGACCCGAAGTTGCCCTGCCCGTCCACCAGGGGTTCGCGCATGGAAAAATCCTGGGCCATGCGGACCATGGCGTCGTACACCGCGCTGTCGCCGTGGGGGTGATACTTACCGATCACATCGCCGACGATACGGGCCGATTTCTTGTACGCCCGGTTGTAAGTGTTCCCCAGGTCATGCATGGCGAACAGAATTCGCCGGTGCACCGGCTTGAGCCCGTCCCGGACATCGGGGATGGCCCGGCCGATGATCACGCTCAGGGAGTACTCCAGATAGGAGCGCTGCATTTCCTCTTCAATAAATATGTTGTTCTTCACGATGGCTCCGAAAAATGGTCGGCTGGTCATGCGTCAGCCGTTCTAAACGAAAGGCCCGAAAAGGGCCGTATATAAATTAAATATCCAGCTGATCCACGAACAAGGCGTTCTTTTCGATGAAAATCCGGCGCTGCTCCACGTTGTCGCCCATCAGCCGGGAGAAAATCTGGTCCGCCTCCACGGCGTCCTCCACCTTGACCTGGAGCAGGATTCGAGCCTCGGGGTTCATGGTCGTGGACCAGAGCTGCTCGGGATTCATTTCCCCCAGACCTTTGTACCGCTGAATATTGTACATTTTTTGGGTCTCGGCCAGCAGAAAAGCATACAAGTCGAACAGGTCCATCTCCGCGACCTTGTCCTCGCCCCTGAACACCTTGAAAAACAGCGTCCCGTGTTCTTCCACGATTTTACTGATCTGGTCAAAGGATTTCATGTACCCCTTGGACTTGAAGAACTCGCCCTTGAGCTTGACGTAATAGCCGTTTTCATGGGTGAAGCGCATGAAAGCGATGGTTTCAATCTCCGACGTTTCGTGGATCACGTCCGTGAAATAGCCGTGCAGCTTCATGTACTCCTGAAAAGCCTGCAGATTGATGTCCCGCAAATCCTCATCCAAACGCAACCGGTAGGAAACCAGACGGAAAAAAAGCTCCGGAGTCAGACCCAAATTGCGCGCGTCCGAGGCAAAGGCACGGATGCGTTTCACGGCCTTGAGCAGGGACAGCAGCTTGCTGTTTTCAATGCGCAGATCCTCCTCACCATGCAAGACGAATTGGTTGGCGGTCTTTTCCAGAAGAAAAGTGTCCATTTCATCAGCGTCATGGATATATTTCTCGAAACTGGCCTTGTGGATGCGAAACAACGGAGGCTGCCCGATATAAACATGCCCCTGGTCGATCAGGGAGCGGAACTTGCGGAAAAAGAAGGTCAGCAGCAGGGTGCGGATGTGCGAGCCGTCCACGTCCGCGTCGGTCATGATAATCACCTTGTGGTAACGCAAGCGGCTCAAATCCACGTCGTCCTCTCCGGTGCCCACGCCCATGGCCGTGATCAGGGCCTGGATTTCCTTGTTGGACAAAATCTTGTCCATCCGCGTCTTTTCCACGTTCAAAATCTTGCCGCGCAGGGGCAGGATAGCCTGAAACTTTGGATTACGGCCCTGCTTGGCCGAACCGCCGGCGCTGTCGCCCTCGACGATGAACAGTTCGCTCTCCTCGGGGTTCTTGGTCTGGCAGTCAGCCAATTTTCCAGGCAGGGAAAAACCGGCCAGGGGCCCCTTGCGAACCAGTTCCTTGGCCTTGCGCGCAGCCTCCCGGGCCCGGGCCGTGTCCACGATCTTCTCGATGATCGCCTTGGCGTCCTTGGGGTTCTCCTCCAGATAGCGATTCAACGTCTCGTAGACCGAGGAAGAGACGATTCCGGCGACTTCGCTGTTGCCCAGCTTGGTCTTGGTTTGGCCCTCGAACTGGGGATCGGGGTGCTTCAGGCTGATCACCACGGTCAACCCCTCGCGCACGTCGTCTCCGGATATCTTGACCTTGCTTTTTTTGGCCGCGTCCGAGTTCGTTGCGTAATTGTTGATGGCCCTGGTCAGGGCGGACTTGAAGCCCGCCAGGTGCGATCCGCCTTCATGGGTGCAGATGTTGTTCACGAAGGTGTGAACGTTTTCCTTGTAATTGGTATTGTACTGCAGGGCGAATTCCGTGATCACACCGCCGGACTCGCTGGTTCCGGAAATGATCTGACCAATGGTCTGCTCACTGGCGTTGAGGTCCGCGACAAAGGAGACGATGCCCCCTTCGTGCTTGAAGGTGTGGACCTCGTTGTTCAAATCGTCGATGAATTCGATTTCGATCTTGCTGTTCAGGTAGGCCAGTTCATCGAACCGCTTTTTGAGCGTGTTCGGATTGAATTCCACGGTTTCAAAAATATCCTCATCCGGATGAAAGCGGATGATCGTTCCCGTATTCTGGGACGTGCCGATTTCCTTCAGTTGCGTGACCGGGACGCCTCGTTCATAGCGTTGAAAATACTTTTTGCCGTCGCGCTTGATGATAACTTCCAGGGACGAGGACAAGGCGTTGACCACGGACACGCCTACGCCGTGCAGGCCGCCGGAGACCTTGTAGGTGTCCTTGTCGAACTTCCCGCCGGCGTGCAGCACGGTCATGACCACTTCCACGGCCGGCTTCTTCTCCTTGGGATGGATATCCACCGGAATGCCGCGGCCGTCGTCGGTGACCGTGATGCTGTTGTCCAGATGGAGCTGGACCTGAATCTTGGAGCAATACCCGGCCATGGATTCGTCGATGCTGTTATCCACGACTTCATAGACAAGATGGTGCAATCCCTGGGCGCTGGTGCTGCCGATATACATGGACGGACGTTTCCGGACCGCGGAAAGGCCCTCCAGCACCGTTATGTTGCTGGCGGTATATTTTGTTTCATGTTCCATTGCGGAAAAATCCTTCTGTTGCTTTCTTTCCTGGCGAGCAGGTCATGATCGAGTCTGATCGCTACGCTTCCGTGTCCGTATCCGTGTACACCACTTCTTCGGATATCTGCATGGGCATAATCAGCACTTTATAGTCCGGATCATTGATGTCTTCGATAAAACACGGTCCATCCGGGCTGGTGAAGTGAAAATGGATTTGATCCGTTTCGAAGTGAGAGAGAATTTCAATCATATCTCGTGTTGGAAAGGCTATCTTCTTCAAATTCCCCTGAAACACGACATCCAGAAATTCCTTGGCTTCACCCTTTTCCTCGGATTGGACATCCATCTGCACCATGCCTTCGCTAAACTCGAAAAACGTGCACATGCTGTTTTCCGTATTGAAGATCAGAATCCGGTCCAGGGCATCCACCAAACCCCGGCGATCCACGTCCATCCCGCTGGGATCCGGCGCGGCGTGTTTGGCCAGCAACTGGTTATAGTCCGGATATTCATACAAGGAGAGGGGAAGACTGATGTTCTCCTTGTGATCCACGGAACGGCAATAAAACCGATTGTTCTGGATGTTCAGTTCGATTTCCTTCAAGGGAATCATGCGTTTCAGTTCGTGGAGATACTTTTTGCTGATCAAAATGCCTTGTTCCGGCAACAGATTTTGCAGTCCTTCGTGCTCCAGTTTGCACAGGGCCAACTGATGGCCGTTCAGACCGCAAAAATCGACTTTTTGGTCCTTGGCCGCGTATTTCAAAAGCATGCAGTTGAAGGCCTGCAACGTGTCGTCGTCGCTCACGGAATAGGAAACCTTGTCGATGATCGTGGAGAGGGTCTCTCCAGACAGGGAAACGGCGTTTTCCTCGGGAAAGACGGAAAGCGGCTGAAACCAGTAGTTCTCATTGATGGGCAAGACATATTTCCGTTTGTTTTGCTTGACCACCAGGTTGTTGGCTTTCTCATCCACGAGAAATTGCAGCTCTCCAGGATGGAGTTTACGGATCAGATCGTACAGATGGCGTCCGTTGACGCCCACCAGTCCGTCTTCCCTGACTTGTGGAGAGAAGACGCCGAAAAACTCGATGTTCGAATCCGTGGCCATGATCCGCAATTGGTCGTTTTCCACCTTGAGCCACGTTGATCGGAGATACACGGCTCCGGTCTTCACGCTGGTGATCTGGGCGGCCTGTTGCAAGGCTGGGAGAATTTCTTCTCTCTGTATAAGAAATTTCATATAAATACTCCTCTTGTTATGAGCATTGTCACTTTGTTGGTATTCAACGTATATCTTTGATTTGTTTTATTAAAATAATGTCATTTCAAGGGTGCGGAACAGAATCTTCGATGTTCCTTTGGGGGGGTGGTTCATGGGTGGAGGTATATTCTGTTCGTAAAAAACGAAGATATATACCATGGTTTTCCTATCTTTGTCATCATGTTTAAATAATGAGATTTTTTGATTCATATATCAGGCCTGAACCGCGATGATCAAATCGAGTTGCGAACATCGAAAAACCGTCCTTGGCAATCCCGTTGACCAGTGTCTGGATCGCCTTGCCGCAAGGCGCACCCGAAACACCCGCTGGCCCCCCCGCCGCCCCTGGCCCGCCACGGCCAGAAGGTCAACACCGCGTATGCGCGGTTGAACCGGCCTCCGGGAAGATATCGGACGTCAAGCAAAACCATGGCCTGATCCAAAATCGGAGTCCAGGGCGGCAGCGGAGCGCACCCGTGTTCTCGAACCTGGGGAATATGGGCGACCAGCGTTTCCATGATCCGCCTGGTCATTCGTTGATGAAGGGCGAATGCCGCACTGGGCGAAGAATTCCATGCCCGGTCCAGAATATGTTCCAGATCCCGGTCGAACCACGTCAGGAAATATCCTTCTCCGGCGGCGTGAAACAGGTGCTGATGGTGATAGCTGGCAAAATCGGATTCTGAAAGGAGGGGAGACTGGTCGGTCAAACTTTTCTTTCCATTCGTCCTGGCATAGAGTTTGGGATTGCGGTCGCGGGCAAAATCCCGGATAGAAACCCGCGATCAAATCGCATTGGAGCGTACATCATGAGTCGACATCGCTGTACCGGCATGAAGCCGTTTTATGTAATGGAAGTTCTTGAGAAATGTCAAAGCATCGCCTGCCAGGGACACGACGTGATCCACATGCAGATCGGCGAGCCGGACTTCGACACCCCGGAGTGCATCAAGCAGGCCGCCTGTAAGGCCTTGATGGACGGCCACACCCACTATACCCACAGTCAGGGGATCATCGAGCTTCGGGAGGCCATCTGCCGCCATTACCAGGAAACCTACGGCGTTGAGGTCCATCCGGACCAGATCATCGTCACCGCCGGCACTTCGCCGGCCATGTTCCTGGTTTTTTCCGCTTTGTTGGCCATGGGTGAGGAAATCATCGTCTCAGACCCCCACTATGCCTGTTATCTGAACTTTATCCGTTTTGTCGGCGGCGTGCCGGTGTGCGTGCCCACGCTGGAGGAGGACGGGTTCCAGTTCCGGCCCGAGGACGTGCGATCCAGAATCACGCCCAAAACCCGCGGTCTCCTGATCAACTCCCCGTCCAATCCCACCGGGACCCTGCTCTGCGCTGAACGGATGCAAAACCTTGCCCGAATGTGCGCCGAGTCGGAAGGGCATCCCTGGATTCTTTCCGACGAGATCTATCACGGCCTGGTCTATGAGGGCCGGGAGCGCAGCGTCCTTGAGTTTACGGATCGGGCCTTCGTCTTCAACGGATTCTCCAAGGCCTACGCCATGACCGGCTGGCGCTTGGGCTACGTCATCGCGCCCAGGGAATTCATCCCCACCCTGCGCATCCTGCACCAGAACTTCTTTATTTCCGCCAACGCCATGGCCCAATGGGCCGGCATCGCTGCCCTGGAATCCGCCGGGCCGGACGTGGCCCGGATGCGGGCCGTCTATGATCAGCGGCGCAAGTTCCTGGTCCGCCGACTGCGAGAACTGGGCCTGGGCGTCGCCGTGGAACCCACCGGCGCCTTCTATATCCTGGCCAATGCCCGGCACCTGGGAGCGGACTCTCTCAAGCTGGCCTTCGATATCCTGGACAAGGCCAAGATCGGCGTGGCCCCGGGCATCGACTTCGGCGCCAACGCCGAAGGCTTTTTGCGCTTTTCTTACGCCAATTCCCTGGAAAATTTGGAGGAGGGCATGCGTCGGCTGGAGGGGTATATTGAGCAGTATGGCGTGTAATTTTTCAATAATAGCAGTTTTTTAATTTAATATATTGCTGATGAGCGATTCGTCATGTTGCAAACCGAATTTTCATCATCCATTCAGCGGCAACTCAGCCGCCTTCTGGACTGCGTGCCCAGGGTGCATCGGGCCATGGGCCGCGAGGATGTTGATCTGAACTGTCTGCCTGGGTGGTCCGAGTTGGTGGGCAGGCCGGGGCGGATTCTTGTTCATGGGGGCAGGGTATGTCTGGTCTGCGTGCTTTTCGGGCCCAGCGGAGCCGGGAAAAGCACGGTTTTTCGGCTGCTGACCGGCATTCCCGTGCCTGCCGGGGAAACGCGGCGGCCCATGACCTTCAACTGCACCGTGGGCGTTCCGGAACCGTTGCGGGAGGACCTGGACCTGGACGAACTCTTTCCCGGCTACCGGATGCATCCGTTGACCGAGATGGACGTGCTCCGTGACGGGAAGCGACCGGCGACGGACCTTTTTTTTCAGTATTACCCGGATTATCAATCGGTTCACCAACCGGTTCGCCAGTCAGTTCACCAGTCGGAATCGGCCTGGTTGATCCTGGTGGACGTGCCGGATTTCAATACCGTGGAGCGGGGCAATCGGTCCCGGGCCGAGGCCATGCTCGGGCGGGCGGAGACCGTGGTCTTCATGGTTTATCCCGAAGCGTACAAGGACGCCGCGGTCATGGAGCAGTTGCGCATCGCCGCCGGGCGGGCCGGGCATCTGGTCTACGTGATCACCAAGCTGTCGGCTCCCGCCGAGGCTGACGCAGCCCGGGACATCTGGGAGGATGTCTTGAATCATGTCCGACAGGCTCCGGAATTTCAGGATTTGCGAGGGGATGGACGGCGGATCGGCGCGTTTTTGGAACAGGCGGCGGTGTATTATGCGCCGCGCGATGCTTTACCGAAATTGGAGGGTATCCGGCCGTTGGATTCGGATGGTCCGGATTTTTGGTCCCTGATCAAGGGCCAGGACGCCGTGGGGGTGTACTGGTCCAATCTCCTGGAGGTCGTGGATCAGGGGCTGACCGCGGCCCAGGGACTGGCTCGGGAAGCCGTGGCGATCCGGGACGAGCTGCGCGGGCGTCTGAAGACCGCGGATCAGCGAATCGTCGAGGTCAGCGAGCGGATCGCCGGGTCCCAGTTTCCCGCCGGGGAGTTGGTGGAGTTGATCATTGACGTGGTCAAGGAAAGTCGGCCCGGCTGGTTGCGGATCGTCACGTTTCCCATGGCCCAGGCAGCGGGCATGCTGTTTTCCGTACGCAAATTGTTCACACGGTTTCGCAAGACCGAAGGCCGTGCGGTGTTGCGGGATCGCCGACAACTGGAACAGCGGCGCTTGGAAGAAGCCGTGGACGTGCTTTTGGAAGCCTGGCGACGGGATTTTTCCACGGAGGCGGAGTTGTTTTCCGCGCAGAACTGCCGGGAAGCGGCCCGGCAGTTTCAGGAACACGAACCGCCCCCGGTGCGCGACGATTGGAAGGAGGCGCTCCGGGCCGACGTCCGGGACTGGTCACGACAGCATCCCTGGTACGGCTCCCTGGTGGGAACGTTGTCGGAAATGCTGGTATTGCTGGGCGGCGCGGCATTGGTTTTGGATCTGGCTGTGTCCGGTGGAGTCTTTGGCGCTATGGGTCAGCTCGGCGTGGCCGGGGCCGCAGGGGCCGGGAGTCTGGGTGCGGGAACGGTGTTGAAGATGTTCGAGGAACTCAAACTCAAGGATATCTTGGAAAAGGCCGACGCCAAATGGCGGGCCCAGCGTCGGGATGAATTGGAGGCCCATCTGCGCGAGCATCTCGCGGAACCGTTTTTTGCGCAGGGTTGGCAAGAGCGGATTCGCGCCCTGAATGAGGCCGATCCTGAAGCCTGTCTGGCCGCCGCGGAGGCGATTCGGGCGGATTGGCCAAAACACGGCGAACCAGGAGACCATCCATGACCGCGCCACAATTATTTTCCCGGCGGATCGTCGCCAGGATTCAGGAGCTGATCCAGGAAGTCCGGTCATTCGACCGCCTTTCCGCGGCCCAGACCATGGCCCTGCGCCTGGAGCGGGCCGTGACCGTCCTGGATGGCGAAGCAGCCGGTTCTGGTGGTTTCGAAGGATATCTGGACCGTCCGGTGTGCATCGTGCTGCTGGGGGGGACCGGGGTGGGTAAGTCCGAACTGTTCAACGCCCTGCTGGACAAGCCCGGTCTCAGCCCGACCTCGGCCACGATTCGCCCCAAGACCACTCACGCCCATGTCGCGGCGGCCCCGGCGGACAAACAGCATCTCACCTTTCTGGACGAAGCGGATGTGGTGACCATTGATCACCGCTTGTCCGGAACGGTTCTTATCGACGCTCCGGACGTGGACAGCACGGAGTCCGTGCATCTGGAGCGCACCCGTCGGTTGGTGGAACGGGCGGACATCGTGGTCTACGTCGGCAGCCCGGACAAGCGGGCCAATTTCAGGGTCCAGGACGAGGTCCGGCGCTGGGCGGCCCGCAAGCGCTGGTTTTTCGTGCTGAATAAGCTGGACCAGATTCCGGAGCAGGACCGGGAGGCCGTGTGCGCGGATTTTCTGGGCCGGGTGCGGGAACTGGGCTTTGACCTGGACCTGGACGGTTTTTTCGCGGTCAGTGCGGTGGCGGCGCAAAACGGTGCAAATGGGTTGAACGAGCGTCTGGAACGGCTGCGCGCGGCCCTGTTCGCCCACCGGGCCAGGGAGCAGGTCCGGGCTCTGCGCGTGGAGGACGCATTCAACCAGATCCGGCACGCCCTTTCCGGATCAGCGCGCGGAGACCTGGAGACGTTGCATCAAACCCTGTTGACCCATGAGCGGGAATTGGACCAGCGGGTGCGCTCGGTCTTTTTGCGAGCCGTATCCACGCCCCAAAGCCGGGACATGCTGCGCCGGATCATTCGGGAACAGGCCTGGCGGGCCGCTCCGGGCCGCGTGGGCGGCTTCCTGGCCCTGCCGGTGTGGATGCGCGGGCGGCTGGCCTTTTCCGGCCTGGCCTATCACCTGGCCAGGATGTCCGCGGGCGGGCCGTCCCTGACCAGGATGCTCCGGGCCGGGTGGCACGCGGCCAAGGCCGCCTGGCAGGGGATTTTACCCATGCGGACCATCCTGCAAGGGTTTTCCGCTGAAGAGGAACGCCGATTGACCGAGGTCGTCCAGGATGCGCGCAGAACCTTGCAGGACCTCGGACTGGACCGGCTGGACGGCGCGAAACCATCAGTTCCTGAACCACCGGCTTCGTCGCCTGAAGCGGAGCAGGCCCTTTGGACGGCCCGACTGCTGCATCAAAGCCTGAACGTGCTGCGCTCCCAAGGCGTGTTGCCCCGGACGTCGGAACACTTGGAGCAGGACCAGCGCACCCGGGAAATTTTCCAAGAGCGCTTGGAACAAGCCGTGCTTGCCAGTGCCGACCAACTGGCCGTCCAGCGCCTGGGCCTCGCACACACCCTGGCGGGCAATCTCCTGCCGGTGCTGGTCTTCGGCCATGCCGCCCTGCGCCTGGTTCTCGGTTGGCTGGCCGGGGAATGGCTGCCCTTTGATTTTTATCTGACCGCCGTGGCGGTGTTCCTGATCAGCCTTTTTCCGGGATACCTGCTCGTTTCCGTCGCCTTGACCCGCTCCGGCGACCTCCCCCCGCCGGAGCAACTGGTCCAGGCCCTGGACGCCCCGGCGGAAACCGAATCCCTGCGCCGGGTGCGCGAAGGAATCGAAGACCTGTTGAACCAAGTCCGGGATCTGGAGGACGCCCTGCGGGTGAATCTGGAAGTGCTGCAACAGGAATTGGATCCGTCGCGCTTCGGAGCCGTGGTTCATGAAGCCAAAAACGATTAGTAAACTTACCAACTTGTAATATATGATTTTATAAAGATGCAAACATTGATTCTCATCGTGGTTTCGGCCGCCTTGCTCGCCAAGGTGATTTGGGAAGGCTGGTTGATTCTTTTGAACATGCGCGAAGTACGCCGCCGGAGGCATGCGCCGCCAAAGGCCTTGCGCGAGGTGATGGATGAGGCGACGTATCGCAAGTCCGTGGAATACACCCTGGCCAAAAGCCGGTTTGGGCTGTTCGGCGAGGTGTATGGAGCGGTGGTCCTTGTGGCGGTGCTTTTTTCCGGGCTGCTGCCGTGGGCGTACGACCTGTTCGGCGGTGGGTCGTCGGCTTCGGTCTGGCGGGAGGGGTTGTATCTGGTTGCCGTGATGATCCTGCTCTCCCTGCCCGGCCTGCCCCTGGATCACCATGCCCAGTTTCGGCTGGAGGAGCGATTCGGATTCAACAACAGCACGATGCGGTTGTGGATCACGGACAAGATCAAGGGGCTGATCCTGGGCGTGATCATCGCCCTGCCCCTGCTGGCCGGGATATTATTCCTGATCGACTGGATCGGACCTTGGTGGTGGATCTGGGCCTTTGTGGTCTTTTTCGTCTTTCAGTTGGTGATGATGGTGCTCTACCCCATGCTGATCCTGCCCTGGTTCAACACGCTGACCCCGCTTCCGGAGGGCGAACTGCGACAGCGGCTGATGGCCCTGGCGGACCGGACCGGGTTCAAGGCCAAGACCATCCAGGTCATGGACGGCAGCAAGCGGTCCGGCCATTCCAACGCCTTTTTCACCGGGTTCGGGCGGTTCCGGCGGATCGTACTCTTCGACACCTTGATCGAGCAGTTGTCGGAGGAGGAGTTGGAAGCCGTGCTGGCCCATGAAATCGGCCACTACAAACTCGGCCATATTCCGAAAATGCTGGCCCTGTCCGCCGGATTCGGGCTGGTCTCCTTCGCGCTGTTGGCCTGGCTGCTGCAAAGCCCGGCGTTCATCGAAGCGTTCGGGTTTCACCACGCGCAAAGCGGCGCGGGACCGGCTTTTCTGCTCTTCGCCCTGGTGGCCGGGCTGTTCACGTTTTGGCTTTCTCCGCTGATGAACCGGCTTTCCCGCAACCATGAATATCAGGCGGACCGTTTCGCCCGGGAAAAAGGACCGGGCGCCGACCCGATGATCGGGGCCCTGCGCAAACTCAGTGAGAAGAACCTCTCCAACCTGACCCCCCACCCCCTGTACAGCGCATTCCACTATTCCCACCCCACGCTGTTGGAACGCGAGGCGGCCCTGTCCGGTCAGAATCGCGGCAGGTCGGCGTAGAGCCGAAGGTGACGATGGCCCATGTGTTCCATTTGGAACAGTCGGATAAAGCGGTCCTGGGCGGTTTTGGCAAGCTGGTTGCCGAGGCGTGGATTTCTGAGAATGTTCAGGGCCGAGGCGGCCAGGCGGTTCACGTCGCCCAAAGGCGCCAGCAATCCGCTGTGCTCATGGATGATCTGTTCGGGAATGCCGCCGCTGGCAAAGGCCGCGCAGGGCAGGCCGCGGGACATGGCTTCGAGAATGATCAGGGGGTGGTTGTCCGCCAGGCTGGGATAGACCAGTACGTCCGCCGCGTTCATGCAGCGGGAGAGGTGTTCCTGGTCCAGATAGGGCAGCTCGAGAAAGTCACCCGAACGGCGCAGAGCGTCTCCGCCCACGGCCAGAGCCACGGCCCGGGGCTCGCCCTTCTTAATGTGTTTCCAGATCCGGTCCCACAGGTGTCCACCTTTGTACCTGGCCTGCTTGCCGCCATGGGCCACGAAGAGGACGACTTTCCCCGCGACGTCGATGCCCAGTTCCCGCTTCATGGCCGTTTTGACGGCGGCTGATTTGATTGCCAATGGGCCGGGCTTTTCCGGGACGGCGTTTGGGATGGTTTGGATTTGGGCCTGGGGATGGCTTTCCCGGACCATGCGGCTCAGCCAGGCGGAGGGGGAGATCAGGAGCGGACGGAGCGTTGCCAGCAGCCGGAAAACGGCCTGATGGTGGTGGGCGGGAGCGGGCAGGTTTTGGGGGCAGGCCTCCCGGCAACCGGTTTTCCAGAACCCGCACTCCAGGGGATAGGCGCAGCCTCCGGTGAGCAGGCGACAGTCGTGGAGGGTGATTACCAGCCCGTGAGGGTTGGCCGCGAATCCTTCCAGGCACGTGGGCCAGTCGCCTGAGCCGTGAAGGTGGACGACGATTTGGCTGCTTGGAAGGTTGGTTGAATGGCGGACATGCTCGGCAACCGCGGATGGTTGAAGACGCTCTCCGGAGTCGGCGCCGTCCTGGATCTCGAAGGAATGGGAGCTGGTGACCCCTTGCCTGGAAAGCCAGTCCATGAGGTTGAGGGCGACACGGGCCGTGCCGCCCTGGGATTGCAAGGTCGTGTGGTGATGAACGTGCACGGCGTCATCCCTGAAGCGCCCAGTCCCGCAAGGCCAGTTCGATGCTGGTCACGCCGTTGAATTCGTTGAATTTCGGAGTGTAGGCCAGGAACATGGACTTCCCGGCAACGCTTCGGGGCAGGTTTTCGGCCTGATTCCAGGCCTTGGCCCGCATGGTCACCCCGGCCTCGTCGTCGCGCAGATCCAGGAATACATGGTCCGCGCCCACTGGTTTGCGGTTGCGCACGGTCACCGAAGGGGAGAGAAACAGCGGCTTTGGGTTGTCCGCGCCGTAAGGGGCCAGGAGTTCCAGCTCCTTGAGCAGATCGTAGTCGATTTCCCCGAAGTTCAATGGCGCGTCCAGGATCAGGGTGGGCTTGGGCGGGGTATTGTCCAGGGCCCGGGCCGCCGCGGCATTGAAGGCTTCCTGAAAGGCCGCGAGGTTGTCCCGGCGTAGCCGTAGCCCGGCGGCCTGGCTGTGACCGCCGAAACCGTCCAGCAGGTGTTGGCAGGCCACGAGCCCCTCGTAGAGCGAAAACTCCGGGATGCTCCGCCCGGACCCCTTGAGGTGGCCGGATTCGTGGTCCGTGAGGATGATGGCCGGGCGGTAATGGGTTTCCGCCACCTTGGAGGCGATGATCCCGATGACGCCCTCGTGCCAGTGCGGGGCGTGCAGCACCAGTCCGAAGCGGTCTTTTTGCTCCAGGGCCAGGCGCAGGGCTTCCTCCTGGATTTCCTTGCCGATGTCCCGGCGGTGGGTGTTGTAGCCGTCCAATTCCTTGGCCAGTTCCCTGGCCTCGGTCATCTCTCGGGCCAGCAGCAGGCGCAGGGCGGTTTCGGCATGACCCAGCCGGCCAGCGGCATTGATCCGGGGGGCCAGACCAAACCCCACCCGGTCCTCGTCCAGCACCGCGCCTGGTTTATATCCGCAGACTTCCTTCAGGGCCAGGATGCCCGGACGTTTGCCCTCCTTGAGCATGGTCAGACCGTTCTTGGCCAGAATCCGGTTTTGTCCGGTCAGTTCCACGATGTCCGCCACAGTGCCCAAGGCTACCAGATCCAGAAATTGACGCATGTCCAGAGGTTCGCCGGGAAGCATCCGGTTGAGCACCGCGGCCAGAAGAAAGGCCACGCCCACCCCGGCCAGATTGGGGCACGGGCAGTCGCCGATCTTGGGGTTCATGATCGCGTCCGCGGCCGGAAGGTCGGGGCCGGGCAGATGGTGGTCGGAAACCACCACGGTCATGCCCAATTCCTTGGCCCGGGCCACTTCCCGGAGATGGCTGATGCCGCAGTCCACGGTGATCAACAAGCCGATCCCGCGCCGGGCCAGGTCCTCGATACCGGTAATGTTCAGTCCGTAGCCCTCGGTCTGTCGATGGGGAATATGGTGGTCCGCCTCGACGCCTCTGGCCTGGAAAAAAAGCAGCAGGAGCGCGGTGCTGGTAATCCCGTCCACGTCGTAGTCGCCCCAAATGGCCGGTTTCCTGCCTTGGGCGATGGCTTTGGCAAGGGTTTCTCCGGCAGCGGTCAGGCCGCACCATTGCTCCGGTTGGGCCAGATGTCGCAGTCCGGGAGACAGGAACAAATCCATTTCCTCGGTCGTGCGTACTCCGCGGCTCCAGAGCAGATTGACCAGAAGCGGGGAAATATCCAGGTCGGCGGCCAGGTTCCTGACGTGACGTCGTTCGGGCAAAGCGGAGCGAAACCTCCACGTTTTGTCGGGGAAGGTGGGGAGTGTGTGCATGATGATGACAAGGGACGGTGCTGATCAGAAGGATTTTTGGGGCTTTATGCGGCAATTCCCAGGCCCCGCAGGAACAGATCGGTCCGGCCCGAGGCCCGCATTTCGGGAATTAAATTGTGTTCGAGGTCTTCAGGAAGCTGGAGGTCGCGAATGTCCTTGGCGGGAAGATTTGTTTCGGGCCAGTCGCGTCCATGATGATCAAGCTGATGAAGCACCAGAACGTCCGCCAGCCGGATCATCCTGGCTTGCATCCCGAAATCCTTGGCCAGCTCAGGGGCATGATGCCAGTTGATGGGTTCGGTCAGGGAAGCGGGCAAAAACCAGGATTTCAGGGTCATCGCGCCGATCAGGGCGTGGTCCAGCCCCCAATAGGCGTCTTCGGCCATGAACAGCGGAACATTCTTCGTCGAACGAAGCTCGAGGATGGCTTTCCAGTCGTCGGGGCGGTACAGGGCGGTGATCATCTTGCCCAGGTCATGGAGCAGGCCGATGGTGAACAGTTCCTCAGGATCCGCGCCCGGAGCGTGGCCGGCCATGATTTTGGCGGCATGGGCCACGTCCACTTGGTGTCGCCAATGGGTCGAAACGTCGAACAGGGTAGCATCCAAGCGTTGTTCCAGGGAGCGGATGTTCAAAAGCAGAACCAGTTTACGGACTTCCTGGAGTCCCAGGATCATCACGGCCCGATGCACGGAGCCGACTTGGGACTGCAATCCGTAATAGGCCGAATTGGCCATGGTCAGAATGCGAACGGTCAGTCCCTGATCTTTCTCGACGACCTTGGCGATGTCCACCAGCGACGAACTGGATTGCTCGCTGGTCAGCAAAAACAGCGTCTGGAACAGTTGCGGGGAAACCGGAAGATCCTGTTGGATTTCTGGTATTTGGTTTAAAAAATCCTGCCCTCTGGTGTGAAAGGCCACCGAAACTCCCTTTGAGGTTAGGTCTCGAAGCATGACGTGACCGACGGAGCGAATCGTGAGATTGCGTTTCGTTGGATTACGTCTTGGCCAAGCCTTTGCTTTTAAGGAAGTCCATAAATTTATGGGCTTCCGGCATTTCCGGGTTGATCTCCAGGGCTTTGGTCAGCATTTCGACGGTTTTTGGGATGTCTTTTTTTTCGAGGCAGACCCGGGCGATATTGTAGTAAAGGTTCTCGTCGTTCTTCGAAAGCTCCAGGGCTCGGGCATAGTAATCCAGGGCTTGGTCGATCATCTTGTTTTTGCGCAGGTTGATGCCGAATTCATTGAACAGATGTTTGTGCTCCGACTCATACGCCGCTTCCAGTTTGACCAGACGTTCGAAAATATCCTGGGCCTTGTCCGTGGCCCCACGCTCCAGGTAGGTCAATCCCAATCCGAAATTGGCGCGGACGTTTTCTTCGTCGACCCTGACGGCACTGCCGTATTCCATTTCCGCGCTGAACGTCTCGCCGCGCTTGCGGTGCCGGTCGCCTCGGGCAATGGTCTTCTCCAACTCCCGCATTTTGGGCATGACCGTAATGGTGTAGAATTCCGGCTCCGGTGAAAATTTTTCCAGAAATTCATCCTTGGACAAAATCTGTTTCGGGCCGGAGGGCACGTAGTTTACGTTCAGCGGCTGGACTTCAATGGTCCCGTCGTCCAGTTCCTGGACGAAAAAATAACTTTTCTGGATGCTCTTGCGCATCGTCGTGCCGGTACCGATCTTGGTCAGCACCTGGGAAGAAAAAACGCCTTTGATTCGCTCCTTGGTTTGTCGGCTGTGTTCATTGGACGGAGTTTTCACGGAAGGTTCGGCCATGGATGCCTCCTTTCAATCGTCGCTGCCATGGATTGCATAATGGATTCCGCGGCTCGGGCCGGGTCGTCCGCTCTGGTGATGGGGCGGCCCACCACCAGATAGTCGCTGCCGGCGGCTACGGCTTCGGCCGGAGTGAGGGCCCGGGATTGATCGTCCTGCGCGATTTTGGTTTGTTGGTCGGACGGCATGCGGATTCCCGGTGTGACGCAGATACAGGCCGCGTCGGTGATGGATTTGATCCCGGCCGCTTCCTGGGCGGAACAGACCACGCCGTCCACGCCCCATCGGCGGGCGTGCTCGGCCAAGACAAGAGCCAGGCCGCCCGGATCGGGAGCGGCTTTGTCACCGGGTTTCGCCATCCAGGAAAGATCTTCCTGATTCAGGCTGGTGAGCATCGTCACCCCAACCACCAAGGGAACAGACGCGGAAGAGGGAGTTCCTCGGCGGACGCCCTCCAGGGCGGCCTGAACCATCCGTTGCCCGCCGGACAAATGGATGGTGAGCATGTTCACGCCCAGGCCTGCCGCGACCCGGGCGGCGGCCTGGACCGTGTTCGGGATGTCCAGATATTTCAGGTCCAGAAAAACATCGCAGTCCCTGGAACGCAGGGTCTCCACGACCCGAGGGCCGACCGCGGAGAACAGTTCCAGACCGACCTTGAACCAGCGCGTGTGCCGCCGCAGCCGGTCGACGAGATGCAGAGCTGAATTCAGATCCGGCGTATCCAGGGCGACGATCAGTTCAGGCATGGGCTCCTCGGGAGATCAGTTGGCCAGGACCTGCTCCACGAGTCCGGCGTTGCACGACTTGCGCAGGCCTTCGGCCTGGTACACGCTGCGTAGATCCCGATAGGCCGACTCCAGGTCGTTGTTCACGATCCAGTAATCGAAAAAATCCGCCTGTTCCAGTTCCCGGCGGGCGTTGGCCAGGCGTTTGGCCAGGGATTCCTCGGTTTCGGTGCCTCTGCCGCGCAGTCGTTGTTCCAAAACCCGCATTGAGGGAGGAAAGAGAAAAATGAACGCGCCCTGGGCAAAGGCTTGGCGCAGTTGCCGGGATCCCTGGACGTCGATGTCGAACAGTACGTCCAGACCCTGTTCCAACATCGCCTGGACCGCCGGTCTGGAGGTTCCGTAGAAATTGCCGTGGACTTCCGCCCATTCGGCCAGTTCGTCCGCATCGCGGAGGCGGATAAACGTCTCCATGTCGACGAAATGATACTCCCGTCCGTTTTGTTCACCGGCTCTGGGAGCTCGGGTCGTGTAGGACACCGAAAAGGCCAGGCGGGGGAATTCGGCGCGTAACCGGTTGATCAGCGTGCTTTTGCCCGTACCCGAGGGGGCGCTGATCACCATAAGGATGCCCTGACGGGACCGTCCTGGTTCTCCGGCCATGCTACTTGTCTTCGTCCGGGCCGTCGTCGCGGACCGTGTAACGCTGTCCGATTGTTTCGGCCTGAATGGCGGAGAGAATGACGTGATTGGAATCCGTAATGACGATGGAGCGCGTCTTTCGGCCCTGTGTGGCGTCGATCAGTCGTTTGTCCGCCTTGGCCTCTTCGCGCAGTCGGCGCATGGGAGAGGATGTCGGGTTGACGATGGTGATGATTCTGGAACTGACGACGAAATTGCCGTACCCGATGTTCAGCAGGCTTGTTTTGGACATGGACCTCTTCCTCCTCGGCTGAAAGTTGATGGAGCGGTTATTCCAGGTTTTGGACCTGTTCCCGACACTTTTCCAGTTCCGCCTTGAACGCCACGACGTCGCGGCTGATGTCCGCGTCCTGGGTCTTGTTGCCGCAGGTGGAGATCTCCCGCAGACATTCCTGAAACAGAAAATCCAGGCGTCGTCCGGGATCAGGGAGCTTGGTCAGAATCCTGACCGCTTCGTTCAGATGCGCGGACAAGCGAGTGAGTTCCTCGCTGACGTCCAGCCGATCCGCGAGCAGGGCGAATTCCTGCAGCAGCCTGGGTTCGTCCAACACCAGCGGTGCCGACTCCCGGTGCTGATTGCACCCTTGGAGCAACGCATCGACCCGTTCGCGCAACACTTCCATGCGTTTTGGGGCGAGTTGGGAAACCTGGTCGCGGATAGTGGTCGAGATCCGCGACAAGTGCTCCAACCGTTCAAGGATATCCACGCTGAGGGCTCGCCCTTCCCTGGAGCGGGTTTCCTGGACATCCCTCAGCGCGGTCCGCAGACCGGCGACCAGGGAATCGACCAATGACTCGGGCAGATCTCCTGAAGGGTCCCGCCACAAGCCGCTGTGATGAAACAGTTGATTCAGGTCAGGGTGAAAGGGAATATCGGTCTGTTCCGCCAGGGCGCGCATCTGGTCCACCATGCCCCTGGCCTGGGCCGTGTCCAGGGTAGGGCAAGCGGCGTCCGGACGGCTGAGCCGAAGGTCCAGGCTGATCTCCACCCGGCCCCTGGCCAGGTGGTCGCGGACGATTTTCTCCCAAGCGCTTTCCAGACGGCGACAGTATCCGGGAATCCGCCATTTCACTTCCAGATACCGGGAATTGACCGTGCGAATCTCCCAGCTTTGCCGTCCATGGTCGTCTTGGACTTGGCACGTTCCAAAGCCGGTCATGCTTCGGGCCTGTCCTGGAGTGATCATTGCTTCGCGTCCTCTTCTTCGTCGTCCGTGGGCTTGGGCTTCTTTTTCTTGCCGAAGAAGTGGGCCACGTAGATGCTGATTTCGTAGAGAATGATCAAGGGACCGGACATCAGAATCTGAGTGATCCCGTCCGGCGGAGTGAGGATGGCCGCGACCACGAAAGAGAGCAGAATGGCGTACTTGCGTTTTTTGCGCAGCGAAGCGGGAGTGACCAGGCCCAGCCGGGCCAGAAAGAAGATGAACAGAGGCAGTTCGAAAATCACCCCAAAGGCCAGGAGCAGTTTCAGTGAAAAGCTGAAATACTCCCTGAGGCTGGGCATGGGCCGGATCATTTCGTCCGCATAGCCCATGAAGAATTCGAAGCCAAAGGGAAAGACGATGTAGTAGCCGAACAACGCGCCGCTGATGAAAAACAAGGCGGAAATCGCGGCGATGGGGATCATGTACTTGCGTTCGTGCTCGTACAGTCCCGGGGCGATGAATTGCCATATCTGGTAGAAGATATACGGACTGACCAGAAACAAACCGGCCACAAAGGCCGTTTTGACGTAGGTGAAGAAGGCTTCGGGTAGGCCGGTGAAGATCAGGGTGCTCTCCGGCGGCATGACCTCCATCAGCGGCAGCATCATGATCCCGAAGAGCTGTTTGGAAAAGGCGTAGCAGATCAGAAAGCCCAGGACAGCGGCCACCGCGGATCGGGTCAGGCGGGACCGCAACTCCCCCAGATGGTCCATGAGGGTCATTTCCTTCAGTTCCCCGGCGACGTCCTTTTGCTGCTCCGTATTCTGGGTCGTCGCGTTCATGCCTGGGCCTTGGAATGTGATGATTCGGACGAATCAGATGCCTCTTTTTCAGATTCTCCGGCCGGGGAGGTCTCCCTCGCCACGGAGGAAGCAGAGGGAGTTTGCGTCGAGGCAGTCGATTCCTGGGACGAAGCGTGGGAAGTCATTGGTTGGGGTTGACGTTCGTCCGCTGGTGTTTTGTCCGCTGGTGTTTTGTCCGGTGAAGTTTCGTCCGGTGAAGTTTCGTCCGGTGAAGTTTTTTCTGGTGAAGTTTCGCCCCGCGCGGCGACATAGGGATTTGAATCCGCGTGTTTCGAAGGCGGGATACTCTCCTCGCCGGCAGCCGAAGGAGGCGTTGAAAATGGCTCTGATTTCGCCTGAGGTTCCTCGGCCTTTTTGACGGCCGTCGCGGCCTTCTTCTGTTCCCGTTCGTCCTCCTCGATCTTCGCCGCTTCCAGATTCAAGGTCCGCTGAACATCCGTGGTCACGCGCCGAAATTCTCCCAGGGCCTTGCCCAGGGAACGGGCAATGCCGGGAAGCTGCTTCGGACCCAGGACGATCAGGGCCACGAGCATGATAATGAGCAATTCCGTTGTGCCGATGCCGAACATGTGCCTACTCCCACTCAATCGTGCTGGGCGGTTTGGAGGAGATGTCCAGGACAACCCTGTTCACTCCTTTGACTTCATTGATGATCCGGTTGGATATCTGGCCCAGGATTTCCGAGGGCACTCGGGACCAGTCCGCGGTCATGGCGTCGATGCTGTCCACGATGCGCAGGGCGATGACGTGCTCGTAGGTCCGCTCGTCACCCATCACGCCGACGGTCTTCAGGGGCAGAAGCACGGCGAAGCCTTGCCAGACCTTGTAGTACCAACCCGCGGCCATGAGTTCCGTGTGCACGATTTTGTCGGCCTGCCGCAGGATGTGCAGCCGTTCCGGGGTGACTTCTCCCAGGATGCGGATGGCCAGCCCCGGGCCCGGGAACGGGTGCCGCCAAACAATAAAATCCGGCAGGCCGAGTTCCACGGCAACCTTGCGCACCTCGTCCTTGAACAACTCCCGCAAAGGTTCGATCAGGGACAGGTTCATTATCTCCGGCAGCCCACCGACATTGTGGTGACTTTTGATCACCGCGGAAGGCCCCTTGAAGGAGATGCTTTCAATGACGTCCGGGTACAGGGTACCTTGGGCCAGGTACTTGATGCCGGTGAGGGATTTGGCTTCCTGTTCAAAAACTTCGATGAAGGTGTGGCCGATGATCTTGCGTTTCTGCTCCGGGTCTTCCACGTCCTTGAGCCGGGAAAGGAACATATCCTGGGACTGGGCGTAGTGCAGGTTCAGATCGAAATGTTGGCGCAGATACGCCACGATTTCCTCGCCCTCGCCCTGGCGCAGCAGGCCGTTGTCCACCAGGACGCAGTGCAGTCGGCGTCCGATGGCCTTGTGCAGCATCACGGCCACCACGGTTGAATCCACGCCGCCGCTCAGCGCGCAAATTACCTGTTCCTGGTCACCGATTTGATCGCGCAGTCGGGCCAGGTTTTCTTCCAGAAAGGAGGCCATGTTCCAGGTCGGGTTCAGGCCGGCCACCCGGAACAGGAAATTGCGCAGGATCGTGTCGCCGTCCTCGGTGTGAACGACTTCCGGATGGAACTGCAGGGCGTAGATCTTGCGGGAAACGTCGGCCATGGCCGCCACGTCCACCCGACTGGTCCGGGCCAGGGGGGTGAATCCCGGCGGCGGTGTCAGGACCTTGTCTCCGTGGGACATCCAGACCTTGAGGCCTTCCGTGATCGTCAGTCCGTCCCAAAGCGGACAGTCCGCGGTGAGAAACAACTCGGCTCGGCCGTATTCCCTGTCTTGGGACGGCACAACCTTGCCGCCGCCGATGTGCGCCAGAAGCTGCATGCCGTAGCAGATCCCGAGAATGGGCAGCCCCCAGTTCAGGATTGACGGGTCCAGGGATGGGGCTTCGTTGTTGATCACGCTGGCCGGGCCGCCGGAGAGAATCAGCGCCTTGGGGTTCAGGGCGCGCAGTTCCTCGGTGGTGATGGTGCAGGGGTGGATCTCGGAATAGACTCCGGCCTCGCGCACCCGGCGGGCGATCAACTGGGTGTACTGGGAACCATAGTCCAGGATGACGACCTTGTCGGTATCGATCATGAAAAATTCTCCACGCGGTAGTTGGGGGCTTCCTTGGTGATGATGACGTCGTGGACATGGCTTTCCCGCAGCCCGGCCGGGGAAATGCGCATGAACTTGGCTTGGGTTTGGAGGGCCTTCAGGTCCGGGCTGCCCAGGTAGCCCATGCCGGAGCGCAGGCCGCCCACGAGTTGGTAGATACTTTCCGTGACCGGCCCCTTGAAGGGCACCCGGCCGACAATTCCCTCGGGAACCAGTTTGGAGGATTTTTCTTGGAAATAGCGGTCGCAACTGCCGTCCCGCATGGCGTCGATGGAACCCATGCCCCGGTAGATTTTATAGGAACGGCCCTGGTACAGAATGGTTTCTCCGGGGCTTTCCTCGGTTCCGGCGAACAGGCTACCGATCATCACGCAGTCCCCGCCCGCGGCGATGGCCTTGACCACGTCGCCGGAAAATTTGATCCCGCCGTCCGCGACCAGACATTTGTCCGCCTCGCGGCAGGCCCGGACCGCTTCCATGATCGCCGTAACCTGAGGCACGCCCACCCCGGCCACGATCCGGGTGGTGCAGATGGAGCCCGGGCCGATGCCCACTTTGACCGCGTCCGCGCCGGCCCGGATCAGGTCCCGGGCGCCCTCGTAGGTGGCCACGTTTCCGGCAACCAGCTGGCAATGGGGAAAGCTGCCCTTGATCCTCCGGACGGCTTCCAGGATGTTCTTCGTATGCCCATGGGCCGAGTCCACGACGAACAAGTCAGCCCCGGATTGCAGCAGGGCAGCCACCCGGGCCTCGCCGTCCGCGCCCACGCCCACGGCGCAGCCAACACGCAGCCGCCCCACGGAATCCTTGCAGGAGTTGGGATACTTCTTGACTTTTTCGATGTCCTTGATGGTGATCAGACCGCGCAGTTTCTGATTGTGGTCCACCACCAGCAGTTTTTCGATCCGATTTTCGTGCAACAGGTTCTTGGCTTGGTCCAGGGTCGTGCCCACGGGCACGGTGACCAGATTCTCGCTGGTCATGATCTCCCGCGCCTTGATCTCCATGTCCGTGACAAAGCGCACGTCCCGGTTGGTGACGATGCCCACCAGGTGGTCGTTTTCCACCACGGGCAGGCCGGAGATCCGGTAGTCGGCCATCATTTCCAGGACCTTGGCCACGCTGTCGTCCGGATGGATGGTCACCGGGTCGATGATCATCCCGCTCTCGGACT
The DNA here is from genome assembly GCF_000519265.1 of Desulfonatronum lacustre DSM 10312. NCBI lineage: Bacteria > Pseudomonadati > Thermodesulfobacteriota > Desulfovibrionia > Desulfovibrionales > Desulfonatronaceae > Desulfonatronum > Desulfonatronum lacustre. Next base: position 2,883,780 of record NZ_KI912608.1, on the reverse strand, counting down.
TCTTGACCTTTTCCACCTCGATCTTTTGACGCTCGATGGGCATGTTCTTGTGAATGATCCCCATGCCTCCGGCCCGGGCCATGGAAATGGCCATCCGCGCGTCCGTGACCGTGTCCATGGCCGCGCTGACCAACGGAATATTCAACTCGATCTCCGGCGTGATCCGGGTCCGCACATCCGCCTTGTCCGGTAAAATCTCCGAATAGCTCGGAACCAGCAACACGTCGTCAAAGGTCAGGCCGAAAGGGATTTCTGATTCATGATGCATGGAAAAGGTATCCTTGAGTTATTGAGTCATGATTTTGGAGGATTCGTTCTTTTTGAGTCAAGCGGCGGATGCTGGAAGTCCTTTGATTTTTGTGACATATGCCAAACCCGAAGAAGCTCTATAGTGTCGCCATTGATAGAATAAATGAGCATATAGGGTGTTTTGGGAACCAGATATTCACGTGTTTCTTCGTCTTCGCCAACTCGACCTATTCGTGGAAAACGTAATATTTTTTTTGTCGCATCCATTATGCGTTGCGCAATGCGTCTCGCGGATTCAGAGTTGTCTTGCGCTACATAGTCGTGTGCATGCTCAAAATCTGCTAGAGCTATCAGTGTCCATCGAAGGATCAACATTCAACCCCATATTTTGCAAAAACTCTACGGACTTCCTCATCTGTAGCAAATTCTCCAGAAATTGCAGCTCTTTTCCCTTCTGCGATCGCCATGCGAAAACGAATGCGGTCTAGAGCGTCATTCCAGGACGCATCATCTGGAAGTTGTTCCGCAATGATGTGCAACGCTTCTTTCACATCCAGGATCGTGTCTTCCATGATTGCCAACCTAGTTGTTGCATATAATAAGTTCTCAATCCATACCAAGATAAGCGGCCTGAACCTTGGGATCTTCCAACAGATCCGAGGCTTTTCCGGACATGGTGACCAGGCCGGTTTCCAGGACGTAGCCGCGGTGGGCGATCTGGAGGGCCATTTGGGCGTTTTGTTCCACCAGGAGGACCGTGGTGCCTTCCTTGTTGATCTGGACAATGACCTCGAAGATGTTTTCCACCACGATGGGCGCCAGTCCCAGGGATGGTTCGTCCAGCAGGAGCAGCTTGGGCCGGGCCATCAAGGCACGGCCGATGGCCAGCATCTGCTGCTCGCCTCCGGAAAGCGTGCCTCCATATTGCTTGCGGCGTTCCTTGAGGATCGGAAACATTTCGAAAGCCCGCTCCTCGTCCTCTTTCAATCCGGCCTTGTCCTTGCGCAGATAACCGCCCATCCGCAGATTTTCCAGCACCGTCAAAGCCGGAAAGATCATTCTGCCTTCCGGAACCTGGGTGATGCCCATGGCCACGACTTTGTCCGTGGCCGTCTTGGTGATGTCCTTGCCCAGGAAGGTGATGCTTCCGGAGCGCACGGGCACCACCGAGGAGATGGTCATCAGGGTGGTGGACTTTCCCGCGCCGTTGGACCCGACCAGGGTGACGATCTCGCCGGCCCGGACATTCAGGCTGATGCCCTTCAAGGCCTGGATGTTGCCATAGTAGGCCTGTACGTCCCGCAACTCAAGCATGGGCCGCCCCCCTTCCCAGATACGCCTCGATGACCTGGGGATTTTCCCGGACTTCCTTGGGGCCGCCCTCGGCGATCAGTGTGCCGTGATCCAGGACCACCAGTCGTTTGCAGATGCTCATCACCAGTTTCATGTCGTGCTCAATGAGCATCACGGAGACCCCGGCGTCCAAAATGGCGTGGATCAGATCCACGAGCATCCGGGTTTCCCTGGGGTTCATGCCCGCGGCCGGTTCATCCAGCAGGAGCAGCTTCGGCTCCGTGGCCAAGGCCCGGGCGATCTCCAGGCGGCGCTGATCGCCGTAGGACAAGCTGCTGGCGTCGGCCAGGGCTTGATGGCCCAAGCCGACGAAATCCAGCCAGCGCATGGATGCGTCGACGATGTCCTTCTCTTCGGCCCGTTGAAATTTCGTGCGCAATACGGAGCGAAAAAAGTTGGACGTGGTCCGGCAGTGGCGGGCGATGCGCACGTTGTCCAGGACGGTCAGGGCGCTGAACAGACGGATGTTCTGGAAGGTGCGGGCAATGCCCAACTCCGTCATCTTTTCAGGCTTGCGGCCGTTGGTGCGCAGGGATTTTCCGTCCCGGGTGAAGACCAGATTGCCGGACGTGGGCTTGTACACTCCGGCGATGCAGTTGAACATGGTCGTCTTTCCGGCCCCGTTGGGACCGATCAGGCCGAGGATCTCACCTTCGATCACGTTGAACGAGACGTCGGTCAGGGCCAGAAGCCCGCCGAAACGTTTGCTGATTCCGTCGATTTCAAGCAGCGGCGTCACGGGGTTCTTCCTTGGGAGCGTTTCGGGCGGTCAAGCGCTTTTGCAGGTCGAGCAGCAGTGGGTTTGATCGGCCGCTGGAGGCGATGGCCGGAAAAAAGCCGGCCGGCTTGAAGCGCATGATCAGGACCATGATCAAGCCGTAGGCCATGAACCGGGTCTCCGGCGGCAGGCCGAAGGAAGTGAGTACTTCCCGGAGCACCTCGCCCAGGCAGACCAGGATCACCGCGCCGATCAGCGCGCCCTTGATGTTGCCCAAGCCGCCCAACACGACCATGCACAGAACCAGGAAGGATTCCCAGAATTTGAACATGTCCGGGGAGAGAAACATGGACCAACGGGCGTAGAAACAGCCGCCCACCGCGCCGATGGCCGCGGAAATGGCAAAGGCGATGACCTTGTAATTGAGGATGTTCACTCCGCAACTGGCCGCGGCCAGGGGGTCTTCCCGGATGGCGTACCAAGCCCGGCCCAGGCGGGAGTCCTCCATTCGGCGCATGATGAAGAAGACCAGACCCACCAGCAGGGCCACGACATAAAAGTTGGGGGTCTTGTCGTAGAACTGAAAGTACCAGGCCTCGTTGAGCCAGGTCAGGTTCACGGTGATGGGCTGGATGCCGGGCAGCCCCAGGGGGCCGCGGGTCAACCAGATTTCATTGGTCAGAAAGAGCACCACCAGTTCGGAAAAGCCGAAAGTGACGATGGCGAAGTAGTCCCCGGTCAGACGCAGGGTCGGCGCGCCGAGCAACGCGCCCCACAAGGCTCCGTTCAGGGCGGCCAAGGGCACGATCACCCAGAAGGACATGTCGTAGTGAATGGTCAGCAGGCCGGCGGTATAGGCCCCGATGCCGTAAAAGCCGACGTAGCCCAGGTCCAGCAGGCCGCAGAATCCGGGCACGATGTTCAGACCCATGGCCAGGATCATGTACACCATGGCCAAGGTCATCACGTGGATGATGTAGTCGCTGGATTGCGGCACCAGAGGATAGGTCAGCGCCGCGGCGACGATCAGAAGGGTGAGTGATTTTCCGATATTCACGAAATTCCCCGAAATATTAGCTGTATATGAGGTGCGTTGTTGGCGACGAGAAGCATCTTGATAAGGATTACCTGAGTGTTGAAAGTCCTAAAGTCGACAGTTCGTCCAAAAACCACAAGTGCAAGGAGCAAGCAAAGTGAAAGGTCGAAGCGTATTTACTGATACGTGAGCGTTTGAACTCTTTGCAGCGACGCAGCAATTGGGAGTTTTTCAACGTTACGCCTTGTCCACCACGGATCGTCCCAAAATGCCCGAAGGCCGGAAGATGATCACGGCGATCATCACCGCGTAGGCCACTCCATCACGGTACAGAGACGAGACGTAACCCGCGCCCAAGGCCTCGGCCACGCCCAGGACCACCCCGCCGACCATGGCCCCTGGAACCGAGCCGATGCCGCCGAGCACGGCCGCGGCAAAGGCCTTGACCCCGGCGGTGTAGCCCATGGTCGGGTACAGGGTGTTGTAGTAGACCGAGACGAGAATCCCGGCCACCGCTCCCATGGCCGAACCCAGGGCAAAGGTGAAGGAGATGACGTAGTTGACGTTGATGCCCATCAGGGACGCGGCGGTCTTGTTTTGGGCCAGGGCGCGCATGGCCGTGCCGATCCGGGTCTTGTTGATGGTCAAATACAGACCGATCATCATGATGATGGCCACGGCGAAGATGAACAGTTGCAGCCAGGTCAGGCTGACGTCGCCTATTACCAGGGCCTTTTCCCGGAAAAAGGGCGGCAGGGCCGACTGCGGAAAGGGCCGGGAACGGCTGCCCCAGATGATCAGGGCCACATTTTGGAGAAAGATGGACATGCCGATGGCCGTGATCAGCGCGGCCAGGCGCGGGGCTTTGCGCAAGGGGCGGTAGGCGATGATGTCCAACAGGATGCCGCAAAGCATGCAGCAGAGAATGGCCATCAGAATGGCCGCGTAAAAAGGCAGGCCCGCCGCGGTAATGAAGGTCACGCAGAAAAAGGCCCCGAGCATGTAGATTTCACCGTGGGCGAAATTGATGAGCTGAATCACTCCGTAGACCATGGTGTAGCCTACGGCGATCAGGGCATAAATCAGGCCCAGTGTCAAACCGTTGATCAGTTGTTGTTCAAGCAAGTGGGACTCCTGCCGGCGAGGTGGGGAAGGGCTGGATGAAACGGAAACAGGCCGGGAGCGCCCGGCCTGTTTCCGTTTCGTTGTTATTTTGATCTTTATTGCATCTGCTTGGGGGCGGCGGTGAAGGCGCCGTCCTTGACCATCTTCACGAAGGCGCTCTTTTCCGGATCACCGATTTCGCTGAAATAGGTAGCTCCGGTGATGCCGATGTAGGCGTTTTCCATGGAATTGATACCGGCCAGGTAGTCGCGGATCGCGGTCCGGTCCGTGCCCACGGCGGCCACGGCGGCGGCGAACTTGCCGGCGGCGTCATAGGCATTGGCGCTCATCCAGTCCAGGTCGCGCTGATACTTTTCCTCGAACTTCTTGATGAAGTCCTGGGCCTGCTCCGGGGCGGCCTCGGCCAGGAAGGGCACGGTCATGTAGGTGTTGTTGGCGGCCGCGCCTCCCAGATTGATGTAGTCCACGTTGTCCAGACCGTCCGCGCCGAACTTGGCCACGTTCATGCCCAGGTTCTCGGCCTGGGCCGCGATGAGCGCGCCTTCATTGTAATAGCCGGAGATGAACAGGCCGTCCGGATTGCCGCCGCGCAGGCGGGTCAGTTGCGGGGCGAAGTCCGTGGCGCCCTTGACGTAGCCTTCCTCGCCGACGATGGCCAGGCCGACGTTCTTGGCTTCGGCCACGAAGGCGTTCTTCAGGCCGATGCCGTAGTCGTTGTTTTCATAGAACACGGCGATGCGCTCCAGGCCGAGGATCTCCTTGACGTAATGGGCCAGGAAGTAGCCCTGGTAGTCGTCCAGATACACGTTGCGGAAGGACCAGACGCGGCCCTGGTTGTCCTTGTTCTGCTGGCTGATGGTCACGTTGGTGGCCGTGGGGGAAATCACCGGCATGCCCATGCGCACGTAGGTGGGCAGGGCGGCCAGGTGGGCCGAGGAGCAGACGTGGCCGACCACGCCGACGATGTCCTTGTCGCCGACGATCCGCGGAGCAACGACCGCGGCTTCGCGGGGTTCGCACAGTTCGTCGAAATAGGCGACTTCGACCATCACGCCGTTGATGCCGCCGGCGGCGTTGATTTCCTCAACCTTGGTCTCCACGCCGGACTTGATGTTTTCGCCGTAGGACGCGGCGGGGCCGGTCAGGGGAGCGGCCACGGCGATCTTGATCTTCTGCGCCCAGGCCGGGGAACAGACGAGAACCAGCAGACAGGCGGCCAGGACGGCCTTGGTCCAATTTTTTGCACGCATTGCATTCCTCCACGTTGATGTTGATTGGGGGTTTTGAACCGAACAGAGTCGAATAATACAGCAAAAAAACAGTTCCCGAGGACCTTCCGGACATGGGCGAACGTCGGGCGAACGTCGAGGGGCATGACCAAATCAAGCCTCGTTTAGGTTGACCATGGACCCTGAAATGACGTTTCGGTAAAAGCGGCTCCCGATAAGGAATCGCCTCGACCAGAGATCGAATCCTTGAATGGAACAAAGAAGCCAATGCCATGAACAAAACAGCGCTGTCAATGGAATTTGCAAGGAAAGCCTTAGTTTATTGCAATAATTGCCGTATTTTGAAGGGTGTCGGCGATGGTTGCGCCACCAAGGAACCCCGCCGGCTTCCCGCTTCAGTTCATGGATGTCTCATGGACAAGCAGGAACGGCTATCCTATACTGGCATTTTAACATTAAACTTTCTTTTGATTCAAGGAGATTGCATGAGCTTCCGAAAAACGACAATCGCGTCTTGTCTTGGTGTTGGTTTGACTCTGGTCATCCTGGGCTGCGGCCAGCAACAGGCTTCTGCGCCCCAGACCGCTTCCGAACCCACCGCGGTGCGGAGCCTGGATACACAGGTCCAAAAGACCAGTTACGCCATTGGTCTGGATATCGGGACCAATATCGCCATGGGCGAGCTTGAGGTGGACGTGGACGCGCTGGCCCAGGGACTGCGCGACGGATTGGGTTTGGGCGGGGAACCGCTGATGACCCAGGAAGAGCAGCAGCAGGTGCTGATGACCTTGCAGCAGGAACTGATGCAAAAGCAGATGGAGATGGTTCAAAAGCAATCCGAGGAAAACATCGCCAAGGGCGAGGCTTTCATGGCCGAGTTCCGGGAGCGGGACGGGGTCCAGGCCACGGACAGCGGAATCCTGTACCAGGTAATCGCGGACGGCGAAGGAGAAACCCCGCTGGCCGAGGACATCGTCACGGTGCACTATACCGGTACTCTGGTGGACGGAACGGTGTTCGACAGTTCCGTGGACCGCGGCGAACCGGCCACCTTCCCCTTGCAGGGCGTGATTCCCGGCTGGACCGAAATCCTGCAGCTCATGCCCCAGGGCGCGAAATGGGAAGTGGTCATCCCCGCTGATCTGGCCTATGGCCCGCAACAAGCCGGACCAGTGATCGAGCCCAACTCCACCCTGGTCTTTGAGATCGAATTGCTGGACGTCATCCGGGCCGAAGCTTCCGAACAAGAGCAGGGCGCGGAGTAGACGCTCTCCTCGTGCTGAAAACGACAAAGCCCCCGCCATGCATGGCGGGGGCTTTGTTTCTGGAGCACGGGGCCTTGGAAAGAAGACCCTTGACATGGCGCGGGGAATTCTCAACAGTTCGTGCTGTGTGATTATCGAGCATTTTCCCTGGAGCCGTCCTGAGGGGAAGCGCCACCCCGCCGTTTGCCCAGGCCATTCGTCGGCGATCGTGACTCTTTCCCTCACCAAGCTCTTCAAGCGAGGTCAGCCATGGAAGTCAAAGAAGCCCTCCGTTCATTGATCAAGGAATGGATCGTTCCGGAACTGGAAAAAATTCATCTGGAAAACGCCGAACTCCGATCAAAAATGGATATGACCAATAAACGCCTGGACGACATGTTCCAGGTCTTGGTCGACCAGAGCCGGCGTATTGATGACACCAACAAACGCATCGACCAGGTCCGCACCGAATTGACCGGGCGTATCGACATGGTTCGCACCGATCTGACCGAACGTATAGACATGGTCCGCACCGATCTTACCGAACGTATCGACATGGTTCGCACCGAATTGACCGAACGTATCGACCAGGTCCGCACCGATCTGACGCTGCGCATGGACGAAACCAACAAGCGGATCGACGGTTTGCAACAAGTCATCGTCGGCAGAACGGAGCATGCGGTGTTGCGGCAGCAGGTGCAAACCCTGGAAATGCGCATGAATAAGTACGAATACCAACGGGCTGCGTAAGAAAACGAGATGGTCGTCTCCGTTGTTTCGGCCTATGGCCCGCAACAGGCCGGGTCGGTGATCGAACCCAACTCCACCTTGCGGAGCGTCTGAGTCGTCGAACCAGCCGGTCTGCATAGCCCGAATTTTGATAGTAAAATAAAGGGGCCGGGAGAATTCTCCCGGCCCCTTTATTGTTACTGCCTGGTTGTCGGTGCGTCTGGCGCACGCGGCCTTCGCGCCAGAAATGAGTTCCGAATGGCAACCAGTGACAGCAAACACCGCCATCGGCAAGAGGAGTCCGCAATGAGCAAGTATATCGGCGCCGTGGACCAGGGGACCACGTCATCCAGGTTCATCATTTTCAACAGGAATGGGGAAATCGTGGCCATGGATCAGAAGGAGCACGCCCAGATCTTCCCCAAACCGGGATGGGTGGAGCATGATCCCCTGGAGATCTGGACCAACACCCAGGACGTGATCGCCGGGGCGCTGCGCAAGGCCGGAATCCGGGGCAGGGACCTGGCTGGCCTGGGCATCACCAATCAACGCGAAACCGTGGTGGCCTGGGACCGACGAACCGGTGAGCCGTTTTACAACGCCATTGTCTGGCAGTGCACCAGGTCGCACGAGATCTGCAAGGAACTCTCCGCGGACGGCGGCGTGGACCGGTTTCGGAGCAGGACCGGTTTGCCCGTGGCCACGTATTTCAGCGGCCCGAAGATCAAGTGGATCCTGGACAACGTTCCCGAGGCCCGCGAGGCCGTGGATCGGGATCGGATCATGTTCGGAACCATGGAGACCTGGATCATCTGGTGGCTGACCGGGGGGCCCATGGGAGGGGCGCACGTCACCGACGTGACCAATGCCTCCCGGACCATGCTCATGGACCTGGCCACCCTGGAATGGGACGACGAAATCCTGTCCGTCCTGGGCATTCCCCGCCAGGGCCTGCCCCGGATCGTGCCCAGCAGCGCGGCCGAGTCCTGGGGGCCGACCATGGAAGACGGGCCGTTGGGGGACAGGGTGCCGGTCTGCGGGGCCCTGGGAGATCAGCAGGCCGCCCTGGTGGGGCAGGCCTGCTTTGAAGTGGGCGAGGCCAAGAACACCTACGGCACGGGGTGCTTCCTGCTGCTGAACACCGGACAGACCCCCGTGCCCTCCCAGCACGGCCTGGTGACGACCCTGGCCTACCAGATCGGCGCGGAGAAGCCGGTGTACTGCCTGGAAGGGTCCATTGCCGTGGCCGGGTCGCTGGTCCAGTGGTTCCGGGACAATCTGGGGTTGATCGAGCAGGCCCGGGATATCGAACGCCTGGCCAAGCACGCCGTGGACAACGGCGGGGTGTACATCGTCCCGGCCTTTTCCGGCCTGTTCGCGCCCTATTGGCGGCCCGACGCCCGGGGTGCGATCGTCGGCCTGACCCGCTACGTGAACAAGTATCACCTGGCCCGGGCCGTGCTCGAAGCCTGCGCCTACCAGACCAAGGACATCGTCCAGGCCATGAACAAGGATTCCGGGGTGGACCTGAAAAAGCTCAAGGTGGACGGCGGCATGGTCGCCAACGAGCAGCTCATGCAGTTCCAGGCCGACGTCCTGGACGTCCCGGTGATCAGGCCCATGGTCACGGAAACCACCTGCCTGGGCGCGGCCTACGCCGCCGGACTGGCCGTGGGCTACTGGCAGAGCAAGGAGGAGCTGTGCCGGAACTGGTCCGTGGACAAGGTCTGGGAGCCCGGGATGTCGGCGACGGACCGCGAGGCCGGGTATAAAGGCTGGTTGAAAGCCGTGGAACGGACGTATAATTGGGTGGAATGAGCCCGGGCAGGCCACGCCCCATTGCGCCGTGGTTTGACAGGACGCAGTGCCCCAGGTAGTGATCATTAGAATGATCTTGAATCAACTTTAAGGACAGTATAATGGTCACGCAAGGCACGCGACGGATTCCAAGGGCCTATTCGCTGTATAGTAAGGAAGCCGCGAGCCTCCTGGGGCGGCTGATCCGCCTGCACCGGATTGAACGCAGGATGCCGACCAAGGATTTGGCGGACCGGGCCGGGATCTCCCGGACCACGCTGCGCAAGATCGAATCCGGGGACATGAAGTGTGAAATTGGTCTCGTGTTCGAGGTCGCGGCTTTGGTCGGCGTCCCCCTGTTCGCGAACACGTCCCAATCGCCGCATGACCTGCGGGAGCACATCGAGGCCAGGATCGCGCTCTTGCCACAATCCGTGCGCCTGGGGTCAGGTGACGTCCATGACGATTTCTAGGCACGGCACGTTCACGGAAGCTTTTGTCTGGACCTGGCTTCCAGACGAGACGGAACCCGTGGTCGCCGGACGGCTCGGCGTCCAGGGCGAAACCCTGGTCTTCAATTACGGACGGAGCTACCTGGCTCGCGAAAATGCCATCTCTCTCTACGCCCCGGAACTGTCCCTGCAATCCGGTCGCTTGTCGCCGCGTCCGGGCATGCGCATGCCCGGCTGCATCCGTGACGCCTCACCGGACGCCTGGGGGCGAAAGGTCACTCTCGGGCGATTGTTCGGGATGTCCGGCACGACCACGGATACCGGACAGGCGGATGAACTGACCTATCTGCTGCATTCCGGCTCCGACCGAATCGGTGCGCTGGATTTTCAACATTCGGCCACGTTGTTTGAACCTCGATCCTCCGGAACGGTTTCCCTGGAGGAACTTCTGGAAGCTGCCGAACGCGTGGAAAAAGGCCTCGCCCTCACCCCGGACCTTGACCAGGCCCTGCACCACGGCACGTCCATCGGCGGAGCGCGTCCCAAGGCTCTGGTGGAAGATGCGGACGCAAAACGCATCGCCAAGTTCGCCTCTTCCACGGACCTCTACGCCGTGCTCAAGGCCGAGTTCATCGCCATGCGCCTGGCCCGTTTTTGCGGATTGGACGTCGCGGCGGTGCGCATGACCCGGGCCGCGAACAAGGACGTCCTGCTCATTGATCGCTTTGACCGGGACTTTGGCCCCGACGGCTGGCGGCGCAAAGCCATGGTCACGGCCCTGACCATGCTCGAACTGGATGAGATGATGGCCCGGTATGCCTCCTATGAGCAATTCGCCGAACTGATCCGACACCGTTTTACGAACGCCTCGGCAACCTTGCGCGAACTCTTCGGCCGACTGACCTTCAACATCCTGGTCGGCAATACCGACGACCACGCCCGCAACCATTCAGCCTTCTGGGATGGCCGGATGCTTACCCTCACCCCGGCCTACGACATCTGTCCTCAAGGCCGGACGGTCCAGGAAGCTTCCCAAGCCATGCTCATCCAGGGCAACCAACGGCTGAGCAAGCTCTCCCTCTGTCTGGATGCCGCGCACCTTTTTCTGCTGTCCGAGGCCAGTGCCTGTAATCTGATCGGAGGGCAGATCAAAGCCATCGGCAGCCATTGGCGGACTGTGTGCGACGAGGCGGGCTGCGGCGTGATGGATGAAAAAATGATGTGGGGCCGCCAGTTCCTGAACCCTTTTGCCTTCGAAGACCTACGCGGATCGCGCTCCTGGATCCGCGAGCTTGCCGAAGACGTCCGCAACACTCCGCACGGGCAGGGCTGACGCAAACTTGCCCCAGCCAACTTGGGTTGAACGCATGGGAACCGGTATCCGCGACATGATTCGGCGATGCGGGAAGGCAGGGCTTCCGGAACCTGAAATCAGAATTGACGGTGGTTTTTTCGTGTTGACGATTCGGCGAAAAAAGTCTGAGTCAGGGAAGTCGAGACCCAAGTCAGCGGGCGAGCCACGGCATCAGTCATCTTCCAATCGGCGGCAGCCAAGCAAAAGATCTGAACCCATGAAGGAATGTGAACCATGAGAAATATTTTGATGATGTCCTTGGTTTTATTCGCGCTCAGTCAGACCCAGGTTTTCGGGCGATCGGTTTACGATCCTTCCGCGGAAGAAGCCTCTATGAGCTTGGAAGGGACGACAGCGACCTTTGTCGGCAGTATTACCGACCTGAATGTGGCCAAATTTTTGGATTCGGTCGAAGGGCGCGTGGTGGAGACGCTGGTCATCGCTTCCGGGGGCGGCGAAATCAATGCGGGCATGCGGCTGGGAGAGTGGGTCTTCGACAATCAGGCGGATGTCGTGGTCGAGAAGATGTGTATGTCGTCCTGCGCCAATTACGTCTTCACGGCAGGGCGGCGCAAAATCATCCGCGCGAACGCCATTGTGGGGTGGCATGGCAATGCGTTGCAGAAGGAAGGAATGTCCGAAGCGGATGTGCGGGCAGAGATAATCCAAGCCTACGATCAACTTGATGAACAGGCGAAAAACAAATTTGACCTGGAAGCTCTGCTCGCGCAAACCATCCAACAGACGCGCGAATACATGGAGAACAGCAAGGCCAATCAAGCTCGTTTTTTTGAAAAAATCGGCGTCGACGAGTACATCTGCCGAGTGGGGAACGAGGAGTACGGTGTCTGGAGTTTTTTTCTGCTTTCCGTTGAAGACATGGCAAAGTTTGGCGTGCGGGATGTGCTGGCTCCGGATGATTACGAGCTTATGGATCTGGAACCGTATCGGCGCCTGGGGAAAAGTGTTGAATTTGTCCGGCTGACAAATTCAGAAGAAAGAAGCCGGACGATCAGGTGACGGATGGGATGTCGGTAGTCGGAAGGCAGAAGTTGATGTGGCGAAGCCACAGCCCGTAGGGCCGGACACAGGAAGTGTCCGGATAACTTTTGGCGCTTTCCATCGGGTTTTTTGAACAGCCTGCGGAATCGGGCCTTTTCATTACACTGACCCCGCCTGACGCGTCTGGCGTCAATGTACACACTAATGATCACAGTGCTTGCAAAAGCAGCCGCTCTGGGCTACGGCACAAGCCAATATTGGTAACATTCGGGAATCTAATTAGTTAATTCGTAGAATAGCAGACTGGATAACGCGCTCCCCGTCTGCATGACGACAGACTTCGCGGTATGATTGGTTCGGGGCGACATGGAAAACAAGTCATTCCCACGAGGGCGGGAATCCAGTTCGAATTTGGCTAAACCCAGGATGCGCTGAAACCCGCGCCCTCGAGCAGGCGGTAAAAAAACTTGCCAGATTTTCCGCAGGTTTCATTTGAGTTGAACGAGAGGAGGTTGCTGCCTTGCAATCACAATCTGTGATAACTCCAGAAAATAACTGGGTTGGAGGCCAAACAACTGGCCTTTACCGAGCATAGACGACGATATCTACCACATCCATATCCGCCTACTTCCGAAAGGGATCAAGGAACCTGAATGCATTGTGTCAACCATTTGATAATTAAAAATTTCCGTGCCTGCCGTGAAGTCTCATTACCGCTTGAAGGCTATACCCCTTTGGTAGGCCAGAACAACACTGGAAAATCAACGATTCTGCAAGCTATTGGGTGGGTTCTGAAGCCAACTGCGCTCTCAAAGCAGGATTATTATGATCCAAGTCAGCCAGTGGAAGTCATCGCGTGTGTTGACGGTATCACGGACGAGGTTCTGAGTCGCATTTCCGAACAAAGGCACCGAACTGCCATAGAGCCCTATTGTCGTGGTGGCCGATTGTGGATTCGGGCAACAGCAGAGGGCACGTCCGCGAAGGGACTCAAAAAGGAAGTTTGGGATATTGAGCAATGTGTGGATCGTAACTACCCTGACCGTTGGCGAAACTACCCCACAGGGCTCCCGCAGGCGGTTTCCGTTCTCTTGCCTGAACCGCTGATAGTTCAAGCAATGCACGATATAGGCGAAGACCTTGGAAAGGCCAAGGCGGGCACGACGATCAAGAACCTGCTTGACGAAATCATGGAGCCATTACTTGAAGCACACGCCGAGCTTAATGGAGCACTGGATACGATCCGCAGCATCCTGACAGCGAACGGGGACCAACGATCCGATCACTTGCAACAATTCGATACCGACGCCACTGATGCGCTTGCTCACTTTTTTCCTGGCTTAGCCCTTGAGCTGGATCTGCAGATGGTGGACGTTAAGGAGTTTTTCAAGGCGGGAGACCTGCATGTGACCGACAAGTTGACAGGTGACCGGCGGCGTTTTGATCAGATGGGTACCGGTGCGCAGCGAGCGATTCAAATGGCGTTGATCCGCTACCTGGCTGAAACGCGAAAGGAAGATAATGGCAGCCCTTCACGTCGGTTGCTGTTGATAGACGAGCCAGAGCTTTATCTGCATCCGCAAGGGGTGCGGCGCTTGCGGCAGGCACTGGCGCATCTTTCCAGTGCTGGTTTTCAAGTAGTGTTCTCCACACATTCGCCGTTAATGCTCAGCCGCGACAATGCAGCCTACACCGTGATTGTTGGCAAGACCGCCGGGGAGGGCGTAACAGTCCGGAAGCCCTTGCGGCAAGCAGTAGAAGAGGCCATCGAAAGTGCCGAGAGCCAGTCACGCACCTTGTTTGAACTTAGCAATCTGGCCGAGATCTACTTTGCCGACCGGGTTGTGCTCTGCGAGGGTAAGACTGACCGCCGCTTGCTGCCGCTGGCCTACGAGCAGCTAAACGGGCTGCCACCGGAGCTAGATCATATCGCATTTGTCTCGATGGGGTCTTGCGCCGATATACCCAAGGCGTTGTTGGTGCTGGCGGCCATGGGGATTCGAGCCTGCGCTGTGGCAGACCTGGATTTTGCATATACCAATGCGCGACGAAGCGGGCTGCTGGAGTGCGACGGGTCAGACATTCAGGCCGCAACACAAGTACTTGCCCGCTTGCAACCTGAGCATGGATTTAGGCTCAACGGTAACGGGCTACCACAAACTGACAAGCAGGCAGGGTGGCTGGCTGCCGATGTCTGGGCCTGCTTTGCGGCGGACGACGAGGGTGGCGCGATCGCCCAAAGCAGTCATGAGGCACTGAAGGCGACACGGGTGTGGGTTTGGCCGCAAGGCTGTATCGAGCAGATCACCAATACGGACGACAAGGGCGAAGACGCCATTATTGAACAGGAACAGCGGCTGCGCGCCATGAGTGCGGCCGAGATTGAAGAACAGATGCCCGCCCTCAAGGCGTGCTTTGACTGGATCAGGAGTCTTTAAGGGTGCCGTTCTTGAATTGTAGGTAGTGTCAGACAAGTCCCTGCCAGCCAATGGAGCAAAAGAGTGCAGCAAAATTCGAGTGACGGTAAGCTTCGACACATCGAATGGAATGCTGGTTTGCTCGATAATTCCATTGGCATGATTGATTCACCTATTGACCTCAATGCATGCCTAAATGCACACGGACTCTATAATTTTTTTCAGTGCGTGTTGCGCCTATCCTCTGTAATCCACCACAAAATCGCCGCAATGCCTAAAGGGATCGTAGGTGGCGGGATCGACTTCGACAATATACAGGCGTATTCGACCTACGTTCATGAAACGATCCACTGGTGGCAACATGTTGGGTCAACAACAGGCTTGATGCTAAGCCTCAGCTATCCAGCCCAGGCGCACCTGAACTACGATAATCTCAAAGAACTTACGAGGCGTATTGGGCCAAAGAAATCAATCCTTCGTTTGGTTGAGGGGGCAAATGCTCCGGGGGGAGATCCAGAAACGCCTGTCGGAATGGCGAACGTCATTGTTAACAACCAATTAGACATTGAATTTTTTAGGCTCATCACCAAGAATCCACGATTAATTCGGCAAATTGTCGAACACCCGCTCTTTGATTGCGTTGGTCACTCGTGTGAAATCGCTTATGGAAATGTCATCCTTGTCCTCGCTTCCACACTCGACCCAACCTTATGCGTATTCCCTGATCCCAGAGGGTGGGAGAAGGAATTTGCCACAATGCGAGCTCGGAAGGAGAAGGGATACTACTGGGGGTCTGATGTGGCAATTACGCAAATCGGAGCTGATGAGATATTTGAAGGGCAGGCCCGGTTTGCGCAATTGCAGTTTCTATATTTCGCTTCGGGTGGAAAGTTCACCTGGGATGATGTACGCTCCAAAAGGATGATCAAGGGAATCTACGGGGATGCATTCGAATCTTTTCTACAATTAACCGAGCTTGACTGGCCGCGAAACATTGATCATCCCGTTGTCGCTCTCTTCTTATTGGTCTGTGACATCGCGCTGAATCCGGGTGCAGGATTTCCGATGCCTCTGCAGGTCTTCACAACGTTCATAAAAGATATTGATCCGGGTTTTCGTTTTTTTTCGCTCTGCCGCACAATCGCGCGGCGTCCAGATCTCGCACGCACAATTCAGCGATATTCAAAGGCTGAATACATCGAGGTGAGCGAGACGCTCTCTAGTATGCTTTTAATCGACTCACCACACACTGTAGCTGCAACAGTAACTCGATGGATAGGCGCCAGCCAAGCTCTTGAGTCTCTAGCTGCCGAGTATGCAAATTTTGATTACTCCACAATCAATCTACCCGTACACTTCCTATTTTCACATTTTTTAGAGTTTAACAAAGACAAGCTTTCGAGACCAGAATTTTTCTGTTGGCCGGGTGTGTGGATGACCGAGGAGCGAGTATCCCTTGAAACTGGTAGGTTATTTGAGCGCCACTCAGCACCGTTTATCGACAAAGCAGACGACGGGGGAATTTATCCACGTCTAATTTCTGGCAAGAGCCAGACACTGATCCAAGCGACATTTGAGAATTTCTATGCCACTAATGTCAGCTACGACATGACACGACAATGGATCACAAGAACTGGGCCTTTTGAATATGATTATCGCTGGCTTACATCGTCAGGAACACAGGCTGATATGAAGAACTATGCAGACCGTCATTTTGAACAGATTTACGGAGTGCATCCAGGGATGTTCGAGATCCTGTGATGTGGCTGCCAAAGGCAGCAAAAAGGGTCAAGCTAAAAATTTCTCTAATTCCCGGTTTGAGAAATCCGGCTATGAAGTGTTGCTCGCAGCCGGCGTTTTACTCTCTCGCTTGGGTCGAGTTTGGTGCGACAACCAGACATCCTTTTTGAAGCATCATGCTGTAATTTCGGCTCTGCTGAATGATAATAACGAAAAAGCCGCAACAGACGACTCAGAGCCGCCCTTCCAAACCAATCTCATTCCAACACAATGGTCAGCCCTTGGGTTCCTTTGAAAAAGCAACTTCAGCCGCTGTTCTGCAGCATTGGGGAACTTGTTGGTGTAATATCTACATTCAGCTCTTACCGCGTTCATGAGCGCGGGGAGAATCTCGAAAGCGTTAGAATGCCGGTTGAAATGTACCGCTACTTGACGGAATGGTTTGCTTAAGAAATAAAGCCCGTGGATTGATATCATATTCGGCATCCACATTGACCTTGGCACGCCAACCTCAACAAGTTATTTAATCCCACAACCATGCTCACTTTGCACTGGCTGCCACGCGAAGGAATGCAGGAGGGACATCAATAAATGATTAATATTGGAAAGAAATGATATCCGTACTCACATCATCTATAATCGCATTTTTTACAGCTATAATCGTTGCTATCTTAGGCCATTTTTTTACAGCTGCAAGAGAAAGGAAAAATGAGTTAGCAGAAACACGGTTGAAAGCATATATTGATTTTATCAATGCGACAACAAGGTTGGCTGCATCAAGGAGACTCGGTGTAGAAACAAATGAATTAGAAGGCCTTGCAGTTCTAAATGACGCTAAAGCTAGAATATGCATATGCGGCGATAAGGACGTTGTAGAAGAATTAACAAGATTTTGGGAGCAAGGAGGAACACTTGAAAAAGAGAGCGAGCTACAATCTTTCAAGAGGCTGTGCTTCAAAATCAGAAAAAGTCTTGGATGTGACTGGAAAGAAATCGCTCCATTTGAGATATCAAAAACCTTATTCAAGTTAGAGCCGTCAAATTTTTCATTCAAAAATAAGCAATGAATCAGGGATCATGATTCGCAACGACGCTTTTTTTCTATTGATGCTCAAAACCCGCTGACTGCATTCCGTTTGTTGCAATTAAAGGCTTTTTCATGGATCAGCATCTCAGGCAACTGATCGACACCATGCAGCGGACGATCGGGCTGGATGTTTCCTGTTTCGACCACTCCTTTCTGGAGAAAACCCTTTCTTCCAGATTGGAGGTCGCGGGACTGAATCCGGACGCCTATTGTCGCCGACTGGAGCTGGACGTGGTTGAGGCGCAAGCCTTGTGCGCGGCCCTGCGGATCACGTACAGCGAATTTTTTCGCAACCCTTTGACCTTCGCCTTGCTTGAGCAGGTTGTCCTGCCGGGTCTTCTGGATCGGGCCGGAAAACGCGGGCGCGGGGAGATCCGGATCTGGTCCTGCGCCTGCGCCGCCGGTCAGGAGGTTTACTCCCTGGCCATCCTTCTGGACGAGCTGACCGCGGATCAAAAAGACGTCGCGCATTTTCGCATTTTCGCCACGGACATCGACGAGACGGAGCTGGCCGCGGCCCGGGCCGGCAGCTATGATCTCGCCGCGGTACGCAACGTGCCGCTGAAGTACATCCATGCCTGTTTCTTTCAGCATGGCCGGCGCTACAGCCTTGCCTCCAGGATCAGGGAGCGGGTTGATTTTTCCGTGTACGACCTGCTCGCCCAGGACTCGGTCTGCCCGCCCATGAGCATCTACGGGGACTTTGATCTGGTCTTCGTCGGCAACCTGCTCTACTACTACAACCCTGCAATCCGCGCTCGGATACTGGACAAGCTCCACGGCTGCCTGAAGCCCGGCGGCTACCTGGTCACGGGCGAAGCGGAACGGTCCCTGGTGGAGCAGTACGGAGCCTTTCAAACAACCCTCACGCCCGCGCCCGTGTTCCGAAAAAAATAACAAAAAGGCCGCCCATGCGTTTTGAAGACATGAAAATCAGCAGGCAACTGCGCCTCGGCCTGGGACTCATCCTGCTTCTGGTGGTCGGACTGGCCGCCCTGGCCTGGGTCCATTCCGACCTGCTCTGGCGGCAGACCGAAGGCCTGTACGACCATCCCTTGACCGTCCGCCGGGCCTTGAGCGAACTGAAGGTGGACATTCTGGTTATTCACTGGGCCGCGGAAGAGCAGCACGAAGCGCGAACCGCGGCGGATGAACTGCGTCTCGCCCGCCTCATCCAGAACCATGAAGCCAGCGTCGAGAGGCAGTTCGCCATTCTCTACGAGCGTTATCTCGGGCCGCGTGCGGATATCGACCGCCTGGAGCAGGTCTACAGGGAATGCAAGACCAACCGGGAAGAAGTCCGGCGCCTGATCTTGGGCAACAGGTCGGCCCAGGCCCGGGCGATTGACATCCATACATCCACGGGGCTGGGCAGCGATCATCTGAATGAAATGATGGGGCACGTCCAGGTGATCGACGATTTCGCCAGCTTGAAAGCCGAGGCTTTTTACCAGGATGCGCGAAGCCTGCACAATTCGCTGAACGGCCAACTGGCCTTCGCTATTGCCGCGATCATCCTCGGCTCCATGGCCGTGGCCTGGTTCCTGCTGCGTGGAATCAGGGAGCCGCTGAAGACGCTCGTGGCCGCGACGGATCGCTTTCATCAGGGAGACATGAACGCCCGCAGCGACTACCGCTCCGCCAACGAAATGGGCGCCTTGTCCGCCTCCTTCAACGTCATGGCCGCCGGGATCCAGACCCAGATGCAGATCCACGCCAAGGCGGCCCTGCTCTCCGAGACCATGCTCCGGGAAAATGAAGTCCGCTCCTTTTGTCGCGAACTGCTCAAGGTCCTGCTCGAACAGACCGGGTCCCAGGCGGGCGCGATCTATTTTCTGAACGAGGCCAAGACCGCCTACGAGCACTCGGTTTCCATCGGCCTGGGCGAAAAAGCCCGCGCCGCCTTCTCCGCCGCGGATCTGGAGGGCGAACTGGGCGCGGCCCTGGCCACCCGCCGCATCCAGCGCATCACGGACATTCCCGACGACACCCGTTTCGCCTTCATCGCCGTGAGCGGGGAACTCTCCCCCCGGGAAATCCTGACCATCCCCGTGGGGTCGGATCACCAGGTCATGGCCATGATCTCCCTGTCCTCCATCCATGGGTACGACGACGCGACCATGCGTCTGGTACAGGACGTCTGGAGCGTGCTCACCGCGCGCATGGAGGGGGTCCTGGCCTTTCGCGAGGCGCGGACCCTGGCTGATAGGCTGGCGCACTGGAACCGCGAGCTGGAGGCCCAGAAAAAGGAGCTGGGCGTGCAGGCCGACGAGCTGACCGAGCAGAACATCGAACTGGACATGCAGAAACGGCAGCTGGAACAGGCCAACCGGCTGAAGAACACCTTCCTGGCCAACATGAGCCACGAGCTGCGCACCCCGCTGAATTCGGTGATCGCCCTGGCCGGCGTGCTTGAACGCAGGTTGCAAGGAGCCGTGCCCGAGGAGGAATACGATTACCTGGGTGTGATCAAACGGAACGGCAGACACCTGCTGGCCCTGATCAACGACATTCTGGACCTCGCGCGGATCGAGGCCGGCAAGGAGGACGTCGCCATTGAACGCTTCCCGCTCAAGGACCTGGTGGACCAGGTCGTGGAAGTGCTTGAACCCCAGGCGAGGGAAAAGGGCATCGCCCTGGTCGTGCGCATGGGCCGAAACCTGCCCCCCCTGGCCAGCGACTTCTCCAAGTGTCGGCACATTCTCCAGAACATCGCGGCCAATGCGGTCAAGTTCACGGAACAAGGGCAGGTGGAGATTGCCGCCGAACAGGACGGGGAGGCAATGGTCATCACCGTGACGGACACGGGCATCGGCATCCCCGAGGATCGCCTGTCCGTGATCTTCGATGAATTCCGGCAGGCCGACGAAAGCACCTCCAAAAATTACGGCGGCACCGGCCTCGGGCTGTCCATCGCCAGGCGCTACGCCGAAATGCTGGGAGGAGACATTGCCGTGCGCAGCGTTCCCGGTCAGGGTACGACCTTCACCGTGACCCTGCCCCTGATCCTTTCCGCGGACAAGATCGGCACGGGAGGACGAGAACCGGCGGACCTTTTCCGCACCCGATCCCGCACCCGAGGACGAGGACTTCTGTCTGAGGAGGACGGCCGAGGGAAGTCCATACTCCTGGTGGAAGACAGCGAACCGGCGGTTATCCAGCTTCGGGACATGCTCGAAGAGCAGGGATACGATATCCGGACGGCCCGCAACGGCAAGGAAGCTCTGGATGAAATCAACAGAGCCGTACCCGACGCGGTGATCCTGGACCTGATGATGCCGGGAGTGGACGGTTTTGCCGTGCTCCGCGCCATCCGCGGACAGGATCGGACCAGGCTTCTGCCCGTGCTGATTCTTACGGCCAAGCACGTCACCCGGGAAGAACTGCATTTTCTTACCGGCAACAACATCCATCAGTTGATCCGCAAGGGCGACATCAACAGGAAACACCTCCTGGCCGCCGTGGCGAACATGGTCGCGCCCACGACCGGCGCGCTGACGACCGGTGCCGTCAGGCAAGACCAGGAACACCCTTAGCAGTCCGTTGAACCATTCAGGAGATCTTGCGTGGAAAATGCTGAAAAATTGACGCTGCTGGCTGTTGACGACCACCAGGACAACCTGATCACGCTGCGGGCCGTGGTCCGGGACGCATTCCCGGACAGCGTGCTGCTCACCGCCCTGGACGGTCGGCAAGGCATTGAGCTGGCCCGCTCCCGGGATCCGGACGTGATCCTTCTGGATATCGTGATGCCTGGGATGGACGGCTTCGAGGTCTGCCGTCGGCTGAAGGACGACGAACACACCCGGGACATCCCCGTGGTCTTTCTGACCGCCCTGAAGACCGGCCGGGAAAGCCGCATCAAGGCCTTGCGCGTCGGTGCGGAGGGCTTCCTGCCCAAGCCCATCGACGAGGTGGAACTGAGCGCCCAGATCAGGGCCATGGCCAAGATCAAGGCGGCCAACAACGCCAAGCGCCGGGACCAGGAGCGACTGGCCGCGCTGGTGCTGGAACGCACCCAGGAACTGGAACAGGAACTGGCCCGCCGCGGCCTGGTCGAGCAGGCCTTGCGCCGGGCCAAGGAGCAGGCCGAGACGGCCAACCAGGCCAAGTCCGAATTCCTGGCCAACATGAGCCACGAAATCCGCACTCCGCTGAACGGCATCATGGGCATGATGCAGCTTCTGCAGACCACGGACCTGACCGGCGAGCAGCAGCGCTTTGTGGAACTGTCGATGAATTCAGCCCACCGCCTGACCCGCCTGCTCTCGGACATCCTGGACCTTTCCCGCATGGAGTCGGGAAAAATGGAAATCAATAAGGTCAACTTCGACATCCAGGAAACCTGCGACGCCGTGACCGATCTTTTCGCCCTCACGGCCCGAGAGAGAGGACTGGCCCTGCAATGCGTCATCGACCCGGCCCTGCCCAGGCTGCTCAACACGGATGAGGTACGGCTGCGTCAGATTCTTTTCAATCTCGTGGGCAACGCTCTGAAGTACACGGACCAGGGCAAGGTCAAAATGACCCTTGCTCTGGCCTATCCCGCGTCCGGAAACGTCGTGCCCCTGCTCCTGACCGTGGAAGACACGGGCATCGGCATCCCTCAGGACCGACTGAAAGCCATCTTCGACCCCTTTGTCCAGGCCGAAGGGTCCTACACCCGAAAATATCAGGGCGCCGGACTCGGCCTGGCCATCGTTCGCAGGCTGGTGGACCTGCTGGACGGAACGACCGCCATTGAAAGCACCGTGGGCCAGGGGACCACCGTGCGGGTCATCCTGCCCGTGGGGCTGGCGGACCCGGAGGAGGAGAGTCCGCGCTCCGCAGTCCGTAAAGCGCCGCGTCCCGAATCAGGCCTGAACATCCTGCTGGCCGAGGACGACCCCTCCAATCAGATCCCCATGCAACGGCTACTGGAAAAAGATGGACACACGGTCACCCTGGCGGAGAATGGCCGACAGGTCCTGGACCTGTTGATGAAGCCCCACTGCTTTGACTGCATCTTGATGGACGTGCAGATGCCGGTCATGGACGGGGTGCAGGCGACACGAGAGATCAGATCAGAAAAGAATGCCGCAATCCCCATCATCGCCGTGACAGCCTACGCCATGACCGGGGATCGGGAGAAGTTCCTGGAAGCGGGCATGGACGACTACCTGGCCAAGCCCTTGCGCAGGGAGGATCTGCAGATGGTGCTGGAGCGCTGTACGCCCAGTCAGTCATGAAGGGCATGACGCACCGCCAGCCCCTTCAAATCCCCCCCAAGATACGTCCGCTCGTTTTCGCCGAGCATGCCCAGGGAGAGGCAGATCAGGGTCCAGAGGTGGACGGTGTGCCAGTTGTGGCCGAAGTGGTCGGCCAGGTCGTGGATCTGGGAGTGGCAGTTGTGGCAGGGGGCGATGCAGTAGGTGGCTCCGGTGGCCAGGATCTGATCCCGCTTGCGGAGTCCGTAGGCCCTGCGGGCTTCGGGAAAGCCTGCCTGGAGCGCGCCGCCTCCGCC
Organism: Desulfonatronum lacustre DSM 10312; assembly: GCF_000519265.1. Classification (NCBI taxonomy): domain Bacteria; kingdom Pseudomonadati; phylum Thermodesulfobacteriota; class Desulfovibrionia; order Desulfovibrionales; family Desulfonatronaceae; genus Desulfonatronum; species Desulfonatronum lacustre. The sequence continues at coordinate 2,860,745 of NZ_KI912608.1, read as the reverse complement.
TCCGCAGCAATAATTGTTGGACTTGCAGGGATACATTTCCACGAAGTTTTCGGGGCCGACCACGCTTTTGACCACGAAGCGCAGATCGTTGGCGATGTCGTCGCCCAGGGATTTGCGGACCAATTGACACGGGTCCTGCACGGTGAACTTGATCCCCAGGTCGCGGTTCCAGTCGCTGGTCACGGGCAGCTTGCCCTCCCGGATCCAGCGAGCGTACCAGGTGATGATGCTTTCCAGGCGAAAGTTCGGGGTGATGCCGAATTTTTGCAGCCCGACCCGGACCGCGTAGAATTCGTGGCCTCACTCCGTGTTCAGCCAGACCTTGGCTCCCAGATCCTCCACGGCCTTGACCTTCTCCCGGACAATCCGCTCCCAGGCTGCGTCATCCGCCGCGAACATGCAGTAGTTTTCCGCGGCCCAGCCCAAAGAACCGTACGTCCAGTCCGCGCCGACATGGTCCAGGATTTTCCAGAGCGGGACCATTTCATCCGGCTCGGTCATGGGTTCCCGGGAATTCTGATTCAGGAAGAAAAAGGAATCCGGCTTGTTCATGGGGGCCCGCAACAGTTCAAAGCCTTTTTGAACCGCATGGACCTCTTCCAGGACATCATCGACGACGAACTCGAAATCTTCGGGGCTGGCTCCCATGGCTGAGCCGGTTTTCGTGCGCAGGGACTGGTCGCAGGAGGCGACCACGCCTTTGGGCCGTTGCTCCCGGGGCCAGCAGGTCCGGGCGTGGTAGATCAGGCTGGGGATGTCGATGTTCATTGGGCAGACGTGCTGGCAGCGTTTGCACAGGGTGCACATCCAGACCCAGGGAGTCTTGAGCAGTTCTCCGCCCAGACCCAGGGCGGCCATGCGGACGAATTTGCGGGGATCCATATCCGCCAGGCCGGATGCCGGGCATCCGGAGGAGCACAGGCCGCAGCTCAGACACATGGTGTAGTTGCCGTCCCGGGGAAGGAGGTCGTGGGCCCGGCGTCGAAAGACGGAGGAGGTGATCTCGGGCGAGGGGTCCGGATTCATGGTTCACCGTTCACGGTTAAAGAATTGCGTTGTATCTCGACGGAAGAACGTCATTCCGCCGGGCGTCTCCAGCCCGCAAATTTAGCCCAGGCCTTTTCCTGAAGCAATGGTTGTGCATATTCCCCGGCTCGGATACACACGGCTCATTTCAACACCAACACCTCAACATCACGATAATCAGAGCCATGCAACAGATGCAAACGGATGTACTGATCATCGGCGCGGGCGCCGTGGGCACGGGGATTGCCCGGGATCTGGCCTTGCGGGGAGTTTCTTCCGTGGTCGTCGAACGCGGGGATATCAATTCCGGGGCCTCCGGGGGCAATCACGGGTTGCTGCACAGCGGGGGGCGGTACGTGGCCGGGGACGTTCATTCCGCTCGGGAGTGTCGGGAAGAGAACGAGCTGTTGAAACGTCTGGCCCCTCAATGCATCGAGGAATGTGGAGGACTTTACGTGGCCGTGGCCGGGGACGACGAGCAATACATCGCGGATTTTCCAGGATGGTGCCAGGCTGCGGGGATTCAGGCGCAAAGCGTCGCTTTGGCCGATGCCCGGAGCATGGAGCCCGCTCTGAGCGAAAACCTCATCGCCGCCTACACCCTGCCCGACGCCTCTCTGGACCCGTTCCGCCTTTCCCTGGAAAACCTGGCCCATGCCAAGGCCCTGGCCGGGAGCACCCTGCTGACCCGGACCGCGGTTCACGGCTTTGAACTGGATCGCGGCCGGATTGTCCGGGTGCGCTTGAAGGATATGACCCAAGGAGAAACCCGGACCGTCGTCGTCTCCCAGGTGATCAACGCCGCCGGGGCCTGGGCCGGGCGCGTGGCCGGTCTCGCGGGAGCAGTGATCCCTCTGCTTTGCTCCCAGGGGACCCTGCTGGTGACCCATGACCGCCTGGCCGAACGGGTCGTGCATCGCCTCAGGCCTCCCGGAGACGGCGACATTCTCGTTCCCGGAGGCACGGTTTCCATCCTGGGCACCACCAGCGTGACCATCGCCGACCCCGACCTGGCCAGGCCCACGGTCCGGGAGGCGGACGTCAACGTGGTCCACGGCGCGGAAATGGTCCCGGCTTTGGCCGGTGTCAGGTATATCCGGGCCTATTGCGGTGTGCGCCCTCTTCTTGCCGCGGGTTCTTCGGATTCGGGCCAGGATGGGCGAGCCGTGAGCCGGGGTTTCCTGCTCTTTGACCATGAACGTGACGGACTGACCAATTTTTGCTCCGTGGTTGGCGGCAAGCTGACCACCTTTCGACTGATGGCCGAGCAGACCGTCGATCTGGTTTGCCGTCGTCTGGGCAATGCCGCACCATGCCGGACACGAGAGGTGTCGCTGCCTTCCATTGACCGCTGCGCCTGGACCGAACCGGGACGCTCCGCCAAAGTCTGGGTCATGGGCCATGCCACGGACGACGAGATCCTTTGCGAGTGCGAAATGGTTTCGGCCAGCGCGGTGGACGACCTTTTGGACGATTGCCGGGGCAACTTTCCCGACCCTGAACTCCAGCCCCTGGGCAAGCGCAGCCGGGTGGGCAAGGGAGCCTGTCAGGGTGCGTTTTGCGGTTTGCGCGTGGCCTCGCATTTGTACGACACCGGAGCACTGTCCTCACGGCGCGGGCTTGAAACCGTGCGCGATTTTTTTCAGGAGCGCTTCAAAGGGCAACGTCCGATTCTCTGGGGGGCGCAGCTGGTGCAGTCGGAATTGGCCGAAGCCCTGCATTGCGGTTTGCTGGGCCTGGAATTCCCAGCGCCAGAGGCCCTGGAGGACCCGGAGGCTGAATTGTCACATGAATGACATGATGCACTGCGATCTTGCCATTATTGGAACGGGCATCGGGGGGATGGCCGCCGCTCTTTTCGCCGCCAACCGGGGACTGTCCGTGGTCCAGGCCGGAAGCACCGGAGCTGTTGCCTATACCAGCGGCGTCTTCGACGTCCTCGGAGCCTTGCCCTCGGAGACGGCGGACGGACGACCCACTGTGGTCCGTCGGCCCTTTGCCGCGCTGAACGATCTGTTGCGGATCGAGCCCGGCCATCCCTATGCGGGGCTGCATCCCGAGGAGATTCGGGCCGCCTTTGCGGAAACGCTGGCATTTCTCGCGGACATCGGTTTGCCGTATCAAACGGGTGGAGAGAAAAATTTCAGCCTGCCGACCCCCGCCGGCACGATCAAGCACTCCTGGTGCGTTCCGGAAACAGCCCTGGCCGGCTGTCTGGCCCTGGAGAGCAAGCAGCCTGCCTTGATCGTCGCCCTGCATGGCTTGAAGGGCTTTTCGTCCAGGCAGATCGCCGCGAACCTCGCCGAAGTCTGGCCGGGGCTTCAGGCCGTGTCCGTCTCCATGCCCGGCCACACGGGGGGCGAGCTGTATCCGGAGCAGGCGGCCCGGATGCTGGAGACGGCTTCGGCACGCAAAGCCCTGGCCGAAGTGGTGGCGCCGCACGTCCACGGCGTGAAAGCCGTGGGGTTTCCGGCAGTACTGGGCATGCACCGACCCGGAGATGTGACCCGTGACCTGGCCGAACGGTTGGCCGTTCCGGTGTTCGAAATCCCGACCATGCCCCCGGGAGTGCCCGGAATCCGGCTGAAGGAAGCCTTTGAGAGCGCCTTGCCGGAGCGCGGGGTGGCCCTGTTTTGCCAGCAAAAAATGTCCGGCATCGTGCCGGGACCGGACGACCCGTTTGTCCTGCGGATCACCGGGCAGCCCGTGGAGCGCCAGGTACGCGCCGCCAAGGTGTTGCTCTGCTCGGGCCGGTTTCTGGGAGGCGGGCTTGCGGCCCGCCGGGACCGCGGCATCGTGGAAACCGTCTTCGACCTCGCGGTCCGGCAGCCGGAGAGCCGTTCCGGATGGCACCATCCGGATTATTTTGATCCACGCGGCCACCCGGTGCACAGGACGGGCCTGGTCGTTGACCGGATGTTTCGTCCTTTGGCCGAGGACGGGCGTCCGGTCCATTCTGGTCTGTATGCCGCCGGTTCGATCCTGGCGCATCAGGACTGGATTCGGATGAAGTGCGGCGCCGGAGTGGCCATTGCCACGGCCTACAAGGCCGTGGAAGCCCTGCGGCGGAGCCGGTGAAAAAAATGATGACCTGAGCCTGAATTCCGGTTAGAGGGGGACGGTCATCAACGAGAGTAACTACTTGGCACGGAGTAATGCTGTTGTCGGGGTCGGAATCGGGATCGGGATCGAAAACGCCGGGATGCGTTCTCATTTTTTCCTGCTTCGATACCGACTCCGATACCGACCCCGACACCGATTGTCGGAGCAAGAGCGGACATAGTAGTTGACGACAACCCCCCAACAAGGAGTGAACATGATGCGAAAGTTGTTCGGCTTTTTGGCGATGGTCCTGATTCTGGCCCTGGCCCAGCCCGGTTTTGCCCAGGTCTGCGAGCACCGCGGCAATCTGGACGAACGGTTCTGCGACAACGACAAGGACCTGGTCGCTGATTTGTTGCCCGCCGGGCAGTGCAAGGACCCCTCCACCCTGGTCTTCACCTACACCCCGGTGGAAGATCCCGCGGTGTACCAGGACGTGTTCGCCGACTTCATGAGCTACCTGGAGAAGGCCACCGGCAAGAAGGTCATTTACTATACCGTGCATTCCAACGCGGCCCAGGTGGAAGCCATGCGTTCCGGTCGGCTGCACGTGGCCGGTTTTTCCACCGGCCCGACCGTCTTTGCCGTGAATCTGGCCGGCTACGTGCCCATCGCGGTCAAGGGCGGCCCCGAGGGATTTCAGGGCTACAATCTGGTCATGCTGGTCAAAAAGGACAGCCCCATCCAGACCATGGAAGACCTGAAAGGCAAGACCGTGGCGCACACTTCGGCCTCCTCCAACTCCGGCAACCTGGCGCCCCGGGTGCTGTTCCCGGAATTGGGCCTCACCCCGGAAGAAGACTATAAGGTCGTCTACTCCGGCAAGCACGACCAGTCCGTGCTTGGCGTGGCCCATGGCGACTATGAGGCCGCTCCGGTGGCTTCCGACGTCTACGAACGGATGCTCCGCGCCGGTCGGGTGCAGGAAGGCGAACTGCGGGCCATCTACACCAGCGAGCGCTTCCCCACCTCCTCCTTCGGCTATTCCAGCGAACTCTGTCCGGAACTGGTTCAGAAGATCGTCGGCGCCTTTCACACGTACCGCTATACCGACAAGATGAAGGAAGCCTTTGACGGCGCGGACCGGTTCTATCCCGTGACCTACAAGGTGGACTGGGGCATCATTCGCACGATCAACGAGGCTCTGGGCGAGGAGCTGAAGTAGGGACGGTTCTCGAAATTGCAGGGGCGGTTCGCGAACCGCCCCTACTCAAACCCATCAACTCTTGCCGCCGGGAGGCGTTGGCGGAATGCCCGCCAACGCCTCCCGGCGCAAATTCGCGCAGGGGACAATGTGACGGAGCAACCCACGAAAGGAAGCGGGGGCAAGGCCCCAGCTTCCTTGATTGTTTCCAACCTGGTCAAGGCATACGTTCCGGGCAAGCCGGTCCTGAACGACGTTTCGTTCTCGGTCGGCGGGCAAACCACGGTGGCCATCATCGGGCCGTCCGGCACCGGGAAGTCCACGTTGTTGCGGTGCATCAACCGCCTGATTGATCCCACCGGAGGGACCATCAGCGTGGCCGGCCTCGAGCTGTCCAGGCTGTCCGGCAGGGCCCTGCGCGAGGCGCGCCGCCATATCGGGATGGTTTTTCAGGAGTTCAATCTGGTTGAACGACTGACGGTGATTGAAAACGTGCTGTGCGGCCGGTTGGGCTTCGTGCCGGTCTGGAGGGCCTTTTTGCGCAAGTTCGAGCAGGCCGACATCGACCGGGCCTTTGAGCTGATCGACAAGGTCGGGTTGACGGACTTCGCCACCACCCGGGCCGACGCCCTCTCCGGAGGCCAGCGCCAACGGGTGGGCATTGCCCGGGCTGTGATGCAGAACCCGGCCCTGCTCATGGCCGACGAACCCACGTCGTCCCTGGACCCGAAGACCTCCGTGGAAATCATGGAACTGCTCAACGACTTTTCCAGTTCCCAGGGCATTCCGGTGCTGATCAACATCCATGACGTGAACCTGGCCAAACGCTTCGCGGACCGGGTCATCGGCATGTCCCAGGGGGCGATCATTTTCGACGGGCCGCCCAAGGAACTGAGCGACACCCATCTGCAACAAATTTACGGCGGCGAGGGCTGGCTGACATGAGCGCGGCCGCGGTCCGAAGACCCTTCAAGGCCAACTGGGGCGCGCGCATCGGCTGGGTCCTGCTGGCCCTGTACTGCGTTTACGCCACGTGGTCCCTGGATTTCAGTTGGGCTCGCTTCGTGTCCGGGTTGGACAACGGGGCGAGGTTTCTGGGGGCCATGTTTCCTCCGGAGTTCACGCGGTGGCGCATGCTGGTGGACAACCTGATCGAGACCTTGGAAATCGCCGTGATCGCCTCGGCCTTCGGCGTGGCCTTTTCCCTGCCCATCGGCCTGGTCGCGGCCCGGAACCTGATGCCGACCTGGGCCACCTGGCCGGCGCGCACGTTGATCGCCATCTGCCGCTCCTTCCATCCGGTGATTTTCGCCATCCTTTTCGTCAAGGCCGTGGGATTCGGGCCCTTGGCGGGCATCATCACCCTGGTCTTCGCTTCCATCGGCTTCATCGGCAAGCTGTTCGCCGAGGCCATTGAGGAGATCTCCCTGAAGCCCGTGGAAGCCTGCCGGGCCGCGGGAGCGCCCTTCATGAGCGTGATCTTCATGGCCGTTCTGCCCCAGGTCCTGAACCGGTTCATCGGGTTTGCCACCTACCAGTTCGACGCGAACCTGCGCAATTCGACCATGGTCGGGATCGTGGGCGCGGGCGGCATCGGCGGAACCCTGTTCGCGGCGTTCCAGCGCTTTGACTACGATTTCCTGGCGGCCATTCTGCTTTCCATCATCGCCCTGGTCATGCTCGGCGAGTATCTGGCCTCCATTGTCAAGGCGGTGTTCAATGACTAGCCGCAAATGGGAGCGCTTCACCCCCTTGCAGCGTCTGGCCCGGTTCAGCGTCTTTCTGGCGGCCGGGATCGCCCTGGCCGTGTCCCTGCGCACGGTGCACGTCGTGCCGGAGTTTCTGTACGACGCCCCGACGCAGATGGCGGACATGTTCTCCCGGATGTGGCCGCCGGATACGGGGTATTACTGGACCGGCGTGCACAGCTCCCTGGTGGAGACCATGCACATCGCCGGGATGGGTACCATTCTGGCCCTGATCCTGGCCCTGCCCGTGGCGCTGATGGCGGCCAGGAACATCACGCCTGTCCCGGCCCTGAACTGGCTGGCCAAGCTGATCCTGGTCTCCTCCCGTTCGGTGAACACCCTGGTCTGGGCCATTTTGTTCGTGGCGGTCTTCGGTCCCGGGGCCCTGGCCGGAACCATCGCCATTGGTTTCCGGTCCATCGGCTTTTGCGGGAAGCTTTTGGGCGAGGCCCTGGAAGAGTGCAACCCCGGCCCCATCGAGGCGCTCAAGGCCGCGGGCGCGCCCTGGACGAGCATCATTCTCAAGGGCTACTGGCCCCAGGTGGCCCCGGCCTTCTGGGGCATCAGCCTGTTTCGCTGGGACATCAACGTCCGCGAATCCGCGGTTATCGGCCTGGTGGGCGCGGGCGGCATCGGCATGGCCCTGGACACGGCCATCAACCTGTTCCGATGGAACCAGGTGGCCTTGATCCTCTTGTGCATCTTCGCCATCGTGATCGTCGCGGAAATCGTAGTGACCAAGATTCGCCAGCGCATTATTTAAGCCATGCGCCCCCTGAACCACATGCCTCGCGACGCGGCCCGGGCCGTCCAGGTCGTGCTTACGGACATCGACGATACCCTGACCGACGATGGACGTCTGGGCGCTGCCGCTTATGCTGCCCTTGAGCGGCTCCAGGCCGCCGGGCTGATCGTCGTGCCCATAACAGGACGTCCCGCGGGTTGGTGCGATCAGATCGCCAGGATGTGGCCCGTGGACGCGGTGGTGGGGGAAAACGGGGCCTTTTATTTTCGGTATGACCGGGAAAAACGAACCATGATCCGACGGTTTTTCAAGAGCGAGCCGGAGCGGGCCGTGGATCGGAAGCGTCTGGCCGAACTGCGGGACATGATCCTGGCCCAGGTCCCCGGGGCCGGGTTGTCCGCGGACCAGGCCTACCGGGAAGCGGACCTGGCCATTGATTTTTGCGAGGACGTTCCTCCCTTGCCGCCGGAAGACGTGCGACGGATCAAGGCCCTGTTCGAACAGGCCGGGGCCCGGGCCAAGGTCAGCTCCATCCACGTCAACGGCTGGTTCGGGGATTGGGACAAGTTGACCATGACCCGACGGCTTCTGGCCGAAGTCTTCGGCATGGACCTGGACGCCATGGCTTCCCGGATCGTCTTTTCCGGGGACTCGCCCAACGACGCCCCGATGTTCGCCTTTTTCCCCCATGCCGTGGGCGTGGCCAATGTTCTCGATTTCGCCGGAGAACTGGAAGCCGAACCGGCCTGGGTCACGCCGTCCCGGGGCGGCGCGGGCTTCGTCGAGTTGACCGAGGTTCTGCTTCAGGCCCGTCGCGACTGACCCCCTCCGTAGCTCTGAGTCGTATCCCCGCCTTTGCCCAAGACCGGCCAGCTTCAACCGAATCGAAATCGAAATCGCAATCGAAATCGAAAAAATGCTGTTTGACTATGTCTTGGGGTCATGCTTGTTCAAGATCGATTTCGATTTCGATCACGATTTCGATTTGGAGACCAGATATGCTGCGGGAGCATATCCGTCCTGATAGAAAATATCAGCCTGCATTTACTTTAACCGCCCACCGACGTAGGATCGACAAGGTCCGTAACCAAACATCATCGGCTCGGAATCCGGCACGGCGGTTTGATCCGAACTTTTTTCCTTTTGGAGGTATCTCATGGCATTGATCACATTACGGCAGTTGTTGGACCACGCGGCGGAGCACGGCTACGGCGTTCCTGCCTTCAACGTGAACAATCTGGAGCAGGTCCAGGCCATTATGTACGCGGCCAACGAGACCAACAGCCCGGTGATCCTGCAAAGCTCCGCCGGGGCGAGGAAATACGCCGGGTCCGTGTTCATCCGCCACCTGATCCAGGCGGCCCTTGAAGAATGGCCGCATATTCCGCTGTGTCTGCACCAGGACCACGGCGCTTCTCCGGCGGTGTGCGCCCGGTCCATCCAGTCCGGTTTTTCCTCGGTGATGATGGACGGCTCACTGATGGACGACGGCAAGACGCCCTCCACCTACGAGTACAACGTTCAGGTCACGGCCCGTGTTGTGGAGATGGCCCATGCCTGCGGCGTGTCCGTGGAAGGCGAGCTGGGCGTTTTGGGGTCCCTGGAGACCGGAATCGCGGGCAAAGAAGATGGCGTGGGCGCGGAAGGCAAGCTGTCCCGGGAGCAGATGCTCACGGATCCGGAGCAGGCCGCGGACTTCGTGAAGAAGACCGGGGTGGACGCCCTGGCCATTGCCATCGGCACCAGCCATGGAGCCTACAAGTTTACTCGCCCGCCCAGCGGAGAAGTTCTGGCCATCAGCCGGATCAAGGAAATCCACGAGCGGATTCCGAACACCCACTTGGTCATGCACGGCTCTTCCTCCGTGCCCCAGGACTGGCTGGCCATCGTCAATGAATACGGCGGCGATCTGGGCCAGACCTACGGCGTGCCGGTGGAGGAAATCCAGCAGGGTATCAAGTTCGGGGTCCGCAAGGTGAATATCGACACGGACCTGCGCCTGGCCTCCACCGGGGCGATCCGGCGGCACATGGCCCAGAAGCCCAAGGATTTCGACCCGCGCAAGTACCTCGGCGTGGCCAGGGAGGCCATGAAACAGATTTGTCTGGACCGCCTCCGGGCTTTCGGCACCGAAGGCTACGCCTCCAAGATCAAGCCGATGTCCATGGAAGTCATGGAAGAGCGCTATCTCAAGGGTGAGTTGGCCGCGCTGGTTCGGTAAGGAGACATGTGTATGAGCACATACACGGTTCGCACCGACTGCCCGGAATGGGACGAGGTCTGCCGGATGCAGACCTCCCGTCGCGGATAGACCTTCACGTTCCATCCGAGTAGTCTTCAACGCCGCGCAAACGAAGGTTTGCGCGGCGTTTGTCGTTTTTGAGAAATCGCTTTGTCCGGCCAAGCATACAGGTTTTCAGCATGTTCCAGTTTCTCTCCCGCCACCTTCCAGCCGTCTTGCGAGTCAATCCTCGGCTGGCCCTGTTCGCTCTGGGGGCCATGGCGGCTTCCGGGTTCGGCCAGACGTTTTTCGTCTCGCTTTTTGGCGCTGAAATCCGACAGGCCTTTGACCTGACCCATACGGCCTACGGCAGCCTGTACAGCGGGGCCACGCTGTGCAGTGCGCTGTTGCTGTTTCGGTTCGGCGGTCTGGTGGACACATGGACTTTGCCCAGGGTGACGGCCTTGGCCATCGGGGTTTTGGCCGGAGGGTGTCTGCTGGTCGGATTTGCTCCGGGAGCCCTGGTGCTGGCCGCGGGGTTCGTTTGCATTCGCTTCGGCGGGCAAGGCATGATTTCGCATATCGGGATGACCACGGCGGCCCGGTACTTTACGGCCCATCGAGGCCGGGCCGTGGCCTTGGCCGCCATGGGTTTTCCCTTGGCTGAAGCGTTGTTGCCGGCCGGAGCCGCGCTGCTTCTGCTCTGGGTCGGCTGGCGGGTGCCCTGGGTCGTGGGCGCGGGGCTGCTGTGTCTGCTGATTCTGCCGGTGCTGATCCTTTTATCCCGAGGAGCGCCGCCGCCCCATGAAATCGCGTCCAAGAACCACTCGGGGACTAACCCCGGTACGGATCGCAGCCGGTTCAGCCGCCGGGACGTGCTTGGCGACCCTGGCTACTACCTGATCCTACCCGCTACGCTGCTGACCCCGTTCACGGTCACGGCCCTGTTTTTTCACCAGATGGCCTTTGCCGAGGAACTCGGCTGGTCCCTGGAACTGCTGGCCGCCGGGTTTTCCGTCTACGCGGCCTGCCACCTCGGTGCGTTGTTCATCGCCGGGCCGTTGGTGGACCGCCTGGGCGCGGCCCGAGCCCTGCCCTTGGCCCTGGCCCCGATCGTCACCGGCCTGGTGCTGCTGGCCTCGGTTCCCTCCCCCTTGATCGTTTATGCCTATCTGGGAATGGTCGGGGCCACCCAGGGGCTGAGCGCCACGGCTTCCGGCGCGATCTGGGCGGAGCGCTACGGCATTCTCCACCTGGGCGCGATCCGCTCCATGAACCAGGCGGTCATGGTCGTGTCCACGGCGGTATCCCCGATTTTACTGGGATTCTTTCTGGATAAGCATGTTGGGATCGCGACTCTGGCGCTGTGGCTGGCCGGATGCGCAGTACTTGCCGCGTTGCTGGCCAGAATGGGGGCCTGGTTGGAAGGGCGAAAAACGGGGGAAGCGTGACCGCGTTGAAGCCGCGAACATGAGGGGCGGCGCGGTTGCGGCACGGGGCCCGGGGTGGTAGATGCTGGGTCTTTCCCGTGATCACAAGACCGTTATGAGGATAGTCCATGCTTGATGTAAAAATGATCCGTCAAACTCCGGAGCGAGTGCGCAAGGCCCTGGAGGACCGGGGGGCCGGGGTTGATCTGGAGACCTTTCTGGCCCTGGAAGAGCAACGTCGCAAGCTCTTGCAGGAAGTGGAAGCGCTCAAGGCCCGACGCAACCAGGCTTCGGGCGAGGTGGCCAGGCTCAAGCGGGCCAAGGAGGACGCCTCGGCCCTGATCAATGAGCTGTCCGTCCTGTCCGACCGGGTCAAGTCTCTGGACGCTGAACTCAAGGAATTGGATCAGCGCGTCCAGGACTGGCTGCTGGGCGTGCCCAACGTGCCCCACGATTCCGTCCCCTTTGGCCGATCCGAGGCGGACAACCCTGTGTTGCGCACCTGGGGGGAGCCCGCGCGTCCGGACTTCCCGCCCCTGGAGCACTGGGATCTGGGACTGCGTTTGGGCGGTCTGGACTTTGAACGCGCCGCCAAGATCACCGGAGCCCGGTTCGCCCTGCTCACCGGCTGGGCCGCCAGACTGGAACGGGCCCTGATCAACTTCATGCTGGATCAGCACACCGGGCAGCACGGCTACCTGGAATGCCTGCCGCCATTCATCGTCAACCGGGACAGCTTGACCGGCACCGGCAATTTGCCGAAATTCGCCGATGATCTGTTTAAGCTCGAAGGGACGGACTTTTTCCTGATCCCCACGGCCGAAGTGCCGGTGACCAACATCCACCGCGACGAAATCCTCACTGAGGACGCCCTGCCCCTGGCTTATGCCGCCTACACGCCCTGCTTCCGTTCCGAGGCCGGTTCCCACGGCAGGGACACCAGGGGCCTGATCCGCCAGCACCAATTCAACAAGGTGGAACTCGTCCGCTTCGTCCACCCGGACGCCTCCTACGAGGAGCTGGAGCTGCTTCTGGGTCATGCCGAACGGATTTTGCAGCTGCTGGAACTGCCCTACCGGGTGATCACCCTCTGCACCGGTGATATGGGCTTTTCCGCGGCCAAGACCTATGACATCGAAGTCTGGCTGCCGGGCCAGAACACCTACCGGGAAATCTCCTCCTGCTCCAATTTCGAGGATTTCCAGGCCCGACGGGCGGACATCCGCTTCAAGCCGACCACCGGCGGCAAGCCCCGGTTCGTGCACACCCTCAACGGCTCGGGCCTGGCCGTGGGCCGGACCCTGGTGGCCATTCTGGAGAACTGCCAGCAACAAGACGGCAGCCTGGTCATTCCGTCCGCGCTCCGGCCCTATATGGGTGGGCTGGAAATCGTGGAGCCGAGGACATCGTGAACAGAGGACATGAAAGGTAGACATGTACGCCATTGAAGCTGAAAACGTGGGCAAACGCTATTATGTCCAGGGCGTGGGCCAGCAGACCCTGTTCAGCACCCTGTCCGGGGTGTTCAGCGGGGGGGCCAAGCAGGAGTTCTGGGCTCTGCGCAACCTGAACTTCAAGATCCCCAAGGGCAAGACCGTGGGCGTGGTCGGTCCCAACGGCTCGGGCAAGAGCACCCTTCTGGGCCTTGTAGCCGGAACCATCACCCCCACCGAGGGCATACTTCGCACTCATGGCCGGATTTCTTCGCTTCTGGAACTGGGCGCCGGGTTTCACCCCGACCTCTCCGGCCGGGAAAACGTCTATCTCAACGCCTCGATCCTGGGCATCCCCCGGGACTATATCCAGAAGCGCTTCGACCACATCGTGGATTTCGCCGGGTTGCGGGATTTCATCGACACCCCGGTGAAGCACTACTCCAGCGGCATGTACGTGCGCTTGGGCTTTGCCGTGGCCGTGGAAATGGACCCGGACATCCTGCTCATCGACGAGGTCCTGGCCGTGGGGGACGCGGCCTTTCAGATGAAGTGCCTGGACCGGGTCCGGCAGTTTCAGAAAAAGGGCAAGACCCTGTTTCTGGTCTCCCACGCCCTGGAAACCGTGGGCGAGTTCTGCGACGATGTGATGCTGATCCACGAGGGTCAACTATTGGACCAGGGCGACCCATCCACCGTGATCCTCAGCTACCTGAAATCCTACATGGTGCGCATCGGGATGCTCAACGTGGAGGAGCACGGCACCAGGGACGTGGAGATCGAGGAAACCCTGCTTCTGGACGATACCGGCACGGAGACGAATATCTTCGAGGCCGGCAGGGAGATGGTCATTGAAATGCACTACAAGGCCAAAAAGCGGATCGACAAGCCGGTCTTCGGCTTCAACATCAAGACCGGCAACGGAATCTACGTCTTCGGCTCCAACACCCAAATTTCCAAGACGTCCATCGATTTTATCGACGGCCGCGGAACGATGCGTCTGCGTATCGCGCCGTTGACCCTGAAAAGAGGCAACTTTTTTCTTTCCCTCTCCATCCACTCCTGGGACCACGCCACCCAGTTCCATCGCCGGGAGGACTGGTATCCCTTCGTCATCCGGGACGCCAGCGAATCGCCGGGTTTGGTGCATTTGAACACGGAGTGGCGGCTGGAACCGGAAGCGGCGGACGGATGAACCACCGACTTTACCGAGTCTTTTCCGCCATTGCAGGCCTCGAATCAAAAAAATCGGGTTTCGGGAAATCGCTGGTGCTGTTGGCGACGACTTCAAGGTAATGTTTGAAGTCGATTCTCTTTGTAAAACAGAACCTTAAATGCTGTAGACGTTCTCATTCGGTCCTTTTGGGTTTGTTTTTTTGCTTCCAAAAGACACCGCATCTTGCGTTTTTCCCCTCCTGATCGTCCTTGGATCATGGTCGCGCGGGCTTGTTTTTTACCTGGTTGCGATATTTTTCTTCTTTTATTTCTGATTGCTACGAGTTGATGTCCATTCACGACACGGACAGCCACCCCCTTCATTCCGTCCTCCCCTCTTGTGTTTTTCGAAATTTCGTTTCAAATGGCTTCTCCTTTTCGACTCCCTCGGACGTCGCGTGTGGCGACGTCAAGACCCCTTGAATGACAGGTGGTTGTCTTTTGGGTGTCGAGCGTTCGGCACTTTTATTCCGGGACGATCTTCCGGAGAATCACGAGGCCAACTCATGGAAGAAATCATGGAGATGGACAGCGAGCCTCCCGCTCTATTGCGCGACGCGGGCATCGGCTCTGGACCGGAGTCCGGGTTCACCGGACTGCTGGACGGCGTGATCGGCCAAACATTCGGCCGTTCCTGGGGTGGATTTGCAACACGCAAATCCACAAAACCTTCCTTCCCCCTTAATCCTCGCTCCGCGGCTTTTCTGGCCAAACATTACCCTCATACCATGCCCGGCCAGTGGAACGACTGGCGCTGGCAGTTGAAGCAGCGGGTCACCTCTCTTGAGGAACTGGAGCGGAAGCTCGTGCTTTCCGACGCGGAGCGCGAGGCTCTGCGCCCGGGTGGGAGCATGCTGCCCATGGCCGTGACGCCCTACTACCTCAGCCTGGCGGATGCCCGGGACGCCGCCGACCCCTTGCGGCGCTGCGTGATCCCGACCATGGCCGAACATCATGTCCTTTCTTGCGAGCAGGGCGATCCGCTGGCCGAGGAGCACGACAGTCCAGCGCCGGGGCTGGTCCATCGCTATCCGGACCGGGTGCTCTTCCTGGCCACGGACTTTTGCTCCACCTACTGCCGGTACTGCACCCGCTCCCGGCGCGTCGGACAAGGGACGGAGCACGGCCAAGCTCGGTGCCAAACCCGGTGCCGAATTCAGGGCCAGGGGACGGATCTGGGCCCGGACCGCTGGGAACCGGCCTTGCGCTACATCGCCCGCAATCCCGTGGTGCGCGACGTGCTGATTTCCGGCGGCGATCCCCTGACCATGACGGACCACGCCCTGGAGTACCTGCTCCAGCGGCTGCGGGCCATCCCGCACGTGGAGATCATCCGCGTCGGGACGAAGGTCCCCATGGTTCTACCTCAGCGGATCACCACCGCCCTGGTTCAGATGCTCAAACGCTACCACCCGCTTTTCGTGAGCATCCACTGCACCCACGCCGACGAGCTGACCCCGGAGGCGGCCGTGGCCTGCGGCCGGTTGGCCGATGCCGGCATCCCCCTGGGCGGGCAAACCGTGCTGCTCCAGGGGGTGAACGACTCCGTGCCCGCGCTGACCGGCTTGTTTCAAGGCCTGCTGCGCAACCGCGTCCGGCCCTATTACCTCTACCAGTGCGACCAGGTGGTGGGCACGAGTCACTTCCGGACCCCGGTAACCAAAGGCCTGGAAATGATTCAGGGTCTGCGCGGCCACACTTCGGGCTACGCCGTGCCCCATTTCGTGGTGGACCTGCCCGGCGGCGGAGGCAAGACGCCGCTGTGTCCGGAGTATCTCCGGGGACGGGACGGGGAGGACCTGGTGTTCAAGAACTTCGAAGGGGCGACGTTCCGCGTGCATGATCCGGAGCCGTTGGTCTCGCGGGAAACAGGAGGAGCGGCATGAAAATCGGCCTGACCTACGATCTGCGCCGGGACTATCTGGCCCAGGGCTATACGCTGGAACAGACCGCGGAGTTCGACAGCCCGGAGACCATTGAGGCCATTGAGGCCGGGATTCATTCCATGGGCCTGGAAACCGAGCGAGTCGGCAATCTGGACGAGGTGATGCGCGCCCTGACCGCTGGGCGGCGCTGGGATTTGGTGTTCAATATCGCCGAGGGGCTACGTGGTTTCAGCCGTGAGGCCCAGGTTCCGGCCCTGCTGGAGGCGAACGGGATTGGGTGCACTTTCTCTGATCCGCTGCTGCTGGGCCTGTGCCTGCACAAGGCCATGACCAAACGGGTGCTTCGGGACCTGAAGCTGCCCACGCCGGATTTTGCTCTGGTGGAGTCATTGGCCGATCTGGAGTCCGTGAACCTGGCGTTTCCCTTGTTCGCCAAGCCCGTGGCCGAAGGCACCAGCAAGGGCGTGGAGTGCTCCAGCCTGATTCACACACGGGAAGAGCTGTTCCGGACCTGCGCGGACCTGCTGCGTCGCTTTGACCAGCCGGTGCTGGTGGAGCGCTTTCTGTCCGGCCGGGAGTTCACCGTGGGCATTGTCGGCACGGGGAAGCGGGCCAAGTCCCTGGGAGTGATGGAAGTGCTGCTTCTGGAAGGCGCGGACCGGTTGATCTACTCCCAGGATAACAAGGAAGAGTACGAGGAGCGGGTCCGCTACAGGCTGGTGGGAGGCGAGGAAGGAATCTCGTTGTCCCTGCTGGCCCTGGAAGCCTGGCGCGGACTGGGAGCCCGGGACGGCGGGCGGGTGGACATCCGCCTGGACGAACACGGCATAGCCAATATTCTGGAAATCAACCCGTTGCCCGGCCTGCATCCCATACGCTCGGATCTGTCCATTCTGTGCGGCTTCCAAGGCATCGCCCACCGGGATCTGATCCGGATGATCATGGAGTCGGCCCTGGAGCGGCTGGAGGTGCAAAAAGAGGCGTCCGGCCACGTTCTGGGCCAAGTTCTGGGCCAAGACCCGGGCCAAGGGATCGTATCCACTGTCCGGCTCGCGCCGGACTCTTTCCATCCCCGGGAACTTGGTGACGCACCAGAAGTGGATATGGGAGAGTACGATCAGCCGCTGGTCCGGGTCGCATGAAAATCCTGGTGGCGCACAGCCCGCTGAAAGAGGCGGCCTCGCTGGACGACGCGGATGTTTTGGCCCAGGTCCGGGCCCTGGCCGAGGCCGCGACCCGGCTGGGCCATCACGTGCAGGTCCGGCCCTGGCCCGACCTCGCGCTCACGCCCGGCGCTTTTTCCAATGGCCCTGGCCCATTCCCGGACGTCGCGGCGGATCTGGTCGTCAATCTGGTGGAGAGCATTCAGGGCTCGGCCCGGCACGTGCATCACGTCCCGGCCGTCCTGGCCCGGCACGGTCTGCCCAGCACGGGCAGCCCGGCCAGGGCCCTGGAGCGCTCCACCAGCAAGCTGCTGGCCAAAATCGATCTGGCGGAGGCCGGACTGCCCACGCCGGTCTGGCTGGACCACCAGGGCCGAGGCAACGCGGTTTTTCCCGGCACGTACATCGTCAAATCCGTCTGGGAACACGCCTCTCACGGCCTGGATGCGGACAACGTCCTGACCGTCAACGGTCCGGAGGAACTCAGGGCCGCCATGGGTGAACGACAACGAAATCCGGGCGGGGAATGGTTCGCCGAGGCCTATGTTCCGGGCCGGGAATTCAATCTGGCCCTGCTGGCTGACCCCGACGTGAACGAAACGCCGGTTCAGGTTCTGGCCCCGGCGGAGATCCGCTTTCTGGACTTCCCGGAGGACCAGCCCCAGGTGGTGGGCTTTCGGGCCAAATGGCTGGAGCAGAGCTTCGAGTACCGGAACACTGTGCGGGAGTTGGAATTTCCAGAACGGGACGCGCCACTGCTGGCCGAACTGAGCGGGCTGGCTCTGGACTGCTGGCGGGCCTTCGGCCTTGCGGGGTACGCCCGAATCGATTTTCGGGTGGACTTTCGGGTAGATAAGAGAGGGCGTCCGTGGATCATCGACGTCAACGCCAACCCCTGTCTGTCTCCGGACGCCGGGTTTCAGGCCGCGCTGTCGGCCTCGGGCCTGACCTTCGACGCTGCGGTGGACCGTATCTTCCGGACCGCCGCGGTTCCAAAGGAGGCCGCATGAGCGACCTCGTCACGCTCCGCCGCGGGGTCCGGGCCGCGGACATCCCGGCCATTGCGCACATGGCCGAGGCCACGGGCTTCTTCACCGCCGAGGAGGTGGCCGTGGCCGCGGAACTGGCCGAGGAACGCCTGAACAAAGGCCCGGCCAGCGGGTATCATTTTCTGTTCGCCGAGGACGCGGCGAACGGTCTTCTGGGCTACGCCTGCTTCGGCCTCATTCCCTGCACGATTTCCAGCTTTGACCTCTACTGGATCATCGTCGATCCGCGTCGCCAGGGTCACGGCCTGGGTCGGCGCCTGATCCAGGCGACCGAAGCCGAAATCCCGGCCCTGGGCGGAACCAGGGTCTACATTGAGACGTCCTCCCGCGAGCTCTACCAACCCACGCAGCGGTTCTATGAACGGTGCGGCTACGCCCAGGTAGCCGTGCTCAAGGACTTTTACGCTCCGGCGGACGACAAATTGATTTATTGCAAATCCCTCCCCGCGATCCGCGTCTGATCCGTCGGCCAATACCTATCGGTCTGGCTTCGACCCTTTCCTTCATGAAGCATCCGCCATGCTCAAACCCATCATCCTGCTCTTCTTCTCCAACATATTCATGACCTTCGCCTGGTACGGCCATCTCAAGCACATGGCCGCCAAGCCTCTGGTCCTGGCGATCCTGTTCAGCTGGGGCATCGCCCTGTTCGAATACACCCTGATGATTCCGGCCAACCGCATCGGCATCAACTTCTACACCCTGGGACAGTTACGGGTGATGCAGGAGGTGATCAGCCTGAGCGTGTTCGCCGCTTTTGCCTTCGTGTACATGAAGGAGCCGCTGCGCCTGGACTATCTCTGGGCCGCCCTGTGCCTGGTGGGCGCGGTGTACTTCATGTTCCGGGGCGGCGGTCCGGTGCAGTAGCTTTTTCCATGACTCCAATGCAATTCAATCAAAATCGAATTGACGGCCGGACCTGGAATCGGTGATGAGCTGGTTCCAGGAATCGGGGGGATTGCCTTGGGCAAGCATCTTCTGAAAGACAGCGTACGGGTCGGTTTTCCCATGGGCCTGCCGCATGGTCTTTTCGTCGTTAACCCAGGCATAGACGATGATTTTCGCGGTGGAGTCGTAGCGGAAGAACAGACGAAAGCGTCTGCCGATCTTGGCCCTGCGCCAGTGGCGATGAGCCTTGCCCAGGGTTGTGCCCTGACGGTAGGCAGGGCGGCTTGGGTCGCTTGGGATGGTTTCCAGCATCAGCCGTGAGAGTGCGCGGAAAAGCTTGGTGTTGGCATTATCCTGCCAGTCCGTGGGGTTCGCCGCCCTGGCCCGCTCACAGGCTTTCGAAAGACGTTCCAGTTGCCGGAGCAGGCAGTCATGAAAGAGCAAGGTCCATCCGTGGCGCTGCATTTACAGGGCCACATCCCCGGAAATGTTCCCCGTGGATTCTTGCGTAGGCTCAAGCGCCGCGATCAGGCTCGCGGTGAGTGCCTTTGATGGCCCTGAAATGTTGCACCCTTGGGCGACGTCTTGTTCCAGAAGGCGCAGAAATGCCCCGATTGCAGGATCCTTATGCTCTTCGGCCCCGACACGCGAAACCATGATTTCACTGTCTCGAAGGGTAAAAGACAGCTTGGTGCCAGCGTCAAGCCCCAGTGCCTGACGGATTGTTTTGGGAAGGGTAACCTGGCCCCTGGTGGTCATGGTGGCGACTTCACATATGGTTTCCATGGTCATCTCCGTTTTTTCAAAAAACTACGAAAAATTCCTAGCCGCGTCAAAGATTGATGGCTATCTCGACGCGAACAACACTCAAGCCAAAGGTGGTCGCGCATGGAATCTGAAACTCTGGTCACGTCCAATCCCACCGAGGAAAACCTTGCTCAGCTTGGGGTTCGTTCCTGGCGATCTGGACCAAGGAGGCTTCGGAGTTTCCCTGGAGCTATGACGAGCGGGAAATGTGTTATCTGCTGGAGGGAGAGGTGGAGGTCACGCCGGACGGCGGCCGGCCCGTGCGCATCCGGGCCGGCGATCTGATCACGTTTCCCCAGGGCATGTCCTGTCAGTGGAAGATCTTCAAGGACGCCGGAAGCACTACCGGTTCGGCTAGAGCTGGGGCTTGTCATGCCGGGATGCACTTTCGCAAATCAACGCCGGGACTTCTTGCGGCCTGGTGTGCGCAGTCCACGGAAATCCCGGTTGCGGTAGGTGGTCATCACTGCCCCGTCAGGGGAGCAGACGACCTGGACGCCTTCGTAGGCGGAGAGGTTGATGCCGTGTTTGTGGCACTGCTCGACTTCCTTGCGGCCGATGACGCTGATGGCCGCGCCGCGGGTGTGGACGATCCGCCCGTACTGCAAGGCGGCTTCCACGGCGTCGGAAGGGATGCCCCTGGCGGTCATCCGCTGCCAGGCGTGCCGGGTCAGCGGGGCCCGGGATGCCTGAGGGGCGCGGGAGTCCTGTCGGGAGGGACGGTTGAGGGTTGGCTGTCGCATGAGCGCCTCCTTCATGGTTGAGGGTGGGCATTTCGTGTTCAGCCTGCACCCTCAACCATGCAAGGATTGTGCTCAAAAAAGCCTACCCAGCGAGCAAGTCCAGCAGGGCGTTGAAGGTCCGGCTCGGGCGCATGGCCGCGTTCGCCAGGTCATCGTCCGGGCGGTAATACCCGCCGATGTCCACGGGGCGGCCCTGAGCCGCCAGCAGTTCTTCGGTGATCCGAGATTCATTCTCCTTCAACTTCGCGGCCAGGGGAGCGAATACGGCCCCAAGGGCCGCGTCTTCCTGGTGCCGGGCCAGTTCCTCGGCCCAGTACAGGGCCAGGTAAAAATGGCTTCCCCGGGTGTCGATCTCGCCGCTTTTGCGGGAAGGCGATTTGTTGCTTTCCAGGAAGCGGCCGTTGGCCCTGTCCAGGGTGTGCGCCAAGATTTTGGCTCCGGGATGGCCCGCCGCGTGGCCCAGATGCTCCAGGGACGCGGCCAGGGCCAGGAACTCGCCCAGGGAATCCCAGCGCAGATGGCTCTCGGCCAGAAACTGCTGGACATGCTTGGGCGCGGACCCCCCGGCCCCGGTCTCGAACAGGCCGCCGCCGTTGATCAACGGCACGATGGAGAGCATTTTCGCGCTGGTGCCCACTTCCAGAATCGGGAACAGGTCCGTGAGGTAGTCCCGGAGCACGTTGCCGGTCACGGAAATGGTGTTCTCCCCGGCCCGCATCCGCTCCACGCTGAGCTTGGCGGCCCGGGTCGGGGCCATGATCCGGATGTCCAGGCCGGTGGTGTCGTATTCGGGCAGATAGTCCCGGATCTTGGCGATGAGTTCGCGGTCGTGGGCCCGCCGGTCGTCCAGCCAGAAGACCGCGGGCCAGCCCGTGGCCCGGGCCCGGGTCACGGCCAGCTTGACCCAGTCGCGGATCGGAACGTCCTTGGTCTGGCAGGCCCGCCAGATATCCCCCTGTTCCACCTCCTGCTCCAGGAGCACCTGGCCGGAGGCGGCGACGATCCGGATCAGGCCCTCTCCGGGGGCCAGGAAGGTCTTGTCATGGCTTCCATATTCCTCGGCCTTTTGAGCCATCAGACCGACATTGGGCACCGTGCCCATGGTCGTGGGATCAAGGGCTCCGTGGGCCTTGCAGTCGTCGATCACGGCCTGGTAGACCCCGGCGTAGCTGCTGTCCGGAATGACGAACTTGGTGTCGTGCGGCTTGCCGTCCGGGCCCCACATCCGGCCCGAGGTGCGGATGGCCGCGGGCATGGAGGCGTCGATGATCACGTCGCTGGGTACGTGCAGGTTGGTGATGCCCTTGTCCGAGTCCACCATGGCCAGCTTCGGCCCTTTGGCCAGGGCTTCCCGGATATCCGCTTCGATGGCCGCCCGCTGGTCTTCCGGCAGGGTGGCCACCTTGGCCAGAAGGTCGCCCAGGCCGTTGTCCGGAGCCACGCGCAAGGCCGCGAGGGTCTCGGCGTGCTTAGCAAAGACCTCCTGGAAAAAGACGGAAACCACGTGGCCGAAGATCACCGGGTCCGAGACCTTCATCATCGTGGCCTTCAGGTGCACGGAAAAGAGCAGGTCCTGGTCCCTGGCGTCGGCGATCTGCTCCGCGAGGAACGCTCGCAAAGCGTTGCGGCGCATCACCGCGGCGTCCACGATGTCCCCCACGGCCAGGGCCGTCTCGGCCTTCAAGGTCGTCGCCCCGCCGTTGGGGGACACGAATTCGATCCGGGCCTTCCCGGCCGTTTCCTCGGAGATGGTCGTTGATTTCTCGCTGGAGCACAGGTCCCCTTGCTGCATGGTGGCCACATGGGACCGGGAATCCGCGGACCACGCGCCCATGGAGTGGGGATGCTTCCGGGCGTAGTTCTTGACCGAATCCGGGGCCCGGCGGTCTGAATTGCCCTCCCGGAGCACCGGGTTCACCGCGCTGCCCTTGACCGCGTCGTACCGCGCCTTGATCTCAACTTCCTCGTCCGTCTTCGGCTCCTCCGGATAGTCCGGCAGGTCGTAGCCCTGGCCTTGCAGCTCCTTGATCGCGGCCTTGAGCTGGGGGATCGAGGCGCTGATGTTCGGCAGCTTGATCACGTTGGCCTCGGGCTTGCGCACCAGGGCGCCCAACTCGGCCAGATCGTCGGGGATGCGCTGCTCGGACGTCAGCCGCTCCGGAAACTTGGCGATGATCCTGCCCGACAGGGAAATATCCCGTGTTTCCACGCCGATTCCGGCCGCCCCGGCATAGGCCGTGACCACGGGCAGGAAGGAGCGCGTGGCCAACCCCGGGGCCTCGTCGACAAGGGTGTAGATGATCGTTGCTGTTGCTGGTTTTTCCGTCATATTCCGTACTCCTGAATAGATTCGTTTTGACGTGCTTCGACTGGGCGATGAAGAAAAAAGTCGCGACGGGGACGCTCTATCGGTTCCGTCGCAAAGGGCCGGATGTACATGACCGGGAGGCGGTTGGAAAGTTGAAAGGTCGCGGTGTCGAGCGCAGCGTGATGTTTCGTCACTCGCTCAGTCCGTGAAGCAGGTCACCCAGGCCATGTCCCCCTGGGGGGCGAGCAGGGCCGCGGGGAGGGCGCTTCGGGGGTTGGTCAGGGCTTCCTGAAACGCGGGCTGTTTTTTGCTCCCGGTGACCAGGGCCACGGTGGAGCGGGCGTGGTTGAGCACGGGCAGGGTCAGGGTGATGCGCGGGATGTTCGGCTCCATGCCCGGCTCGGGCACGTGGGTGACCCAGCGCTTGCGCTCGTCCAGGGCCGGTTTGCCCGGAAACAGGGAGGCCACGTGGCCGTCCGGGCCCATGCCCAGGAGCACGAGGTCGAAGCGGGGGAAGTTCGCGGCGGCTGACTCCACCTCCGAGGCGAACAGTCCACGCAGGGTCTGTTCATAGTCCTGGGCCGATTGTTCCGGCGAGGGGCGGTCCGTGGGCATGGGGAAAATTTGCTCCTCGGGAATGGGCAGGCTGGACAGCAGCCATTTCCGGGCCAAACCAAAGTTGCTCTCCGGGTGATCCATGGGGACAAACCGCTCGTCCACCCAGCAGACGACCACCCGCTCCCAGGGAATGTCTTTGGAAAGGCCCTCGGAGCCGGAGCGGAGCAATTCGAAGAGCTTGATGGGCGAGCGCCCTCCGCTCAAAGCAATGGTGATCCGTTGTGAGCCGGGCACGCGTAGCGCGGTGGCGATGCGCCGGGCCGCATGGGCGTAGGCTGCTTCGACGTTCGGGAAATCATGGATCGTGTCTCGGGAAATCATCCGTCCTCCTCATGGCTTCATACCGTGCGTGTTCGATTCGTCGTCCGTCTTTGGTCAAATATCCGCTTTGCACTGGAGCATCAACACGAAACGATTGAAAAACAATCGTCTTCCAGTTAGATGAAGCCATGCCAGTAGCGAGCATCCTCTTTTTGGCGCCCACTTCCGTGGTCACCCCGCTCTTTCAGCCCATCAAACGCGCCGGTCTGGACGTGGGAATGGCCGAAACCATCCCCGGAGCACTGAAGTTCATCCAGCGCCAGCAGCCGATTCTGATCTTCTGCCGGGACCGGCTGACCGGCTTTCAAGCCGAGGACCTGCTGCGAGCCATGCAACACGCCGGCGAACCCATGCCGCCGGTGATCATTTTCACGGACAACGGTTCGGCGGAGGACGCCAAGCGGTTCATGGATCTGGGGGCCAGGGACTATTGGCTGGAGCCACTGCTCTGGGACAAGGTTCGCACCCTGCTCACGGCTCCGTCCGAGGCCAAGCCCAAAGAGGCCCAGAAATCAGCTCCTGATGCGTCTCGGTCCGACCCGGAAACCGCGATCATCGGCGGGCATCCCACCATGAAGCGGGCCCTGGCCCTGGCCCGCCAGGTAGCTCGTTCCAAGGCGACCATCCTGATTTCCGGCGAATCCGGAACGGGTAAGGAAATGTTCGCCAGGTTCCTGCACAACTTCAGCGACCGTTCGGCCCAGCCTTTTATTGCCGTGAACTGCGCGGCCCTGCCGGAACACCTTCTGGAAAGCGAACTGTTCGGCCACGAAAAAGGGGCCTTCACCGGGGCGATCACCCGCAAGCTGGGCAAGTTCGAGCTGGCCCACGGCGGGACGATTCTTTTGGATGAAATCTCGGAGATGGACCTGGGCTTGCAGGCCAAGCTGCTCCGGGTCTTGCAGGAAGGCGAACTGGACCGGGTTGGCGGCAGCGAAACGGTTCCCGTGGACGTGCGGGTCCTGGCCACCACCAACCGTAACCTGGCCGCTTCCGTGGAGGCCAAGGAGTTCCGCCAGGATCTCTACTACCGTCTGAACGTCATCCCCTTGCGTTTGCCGCCCTTGCGCGAACGCGGGGAGGACATCCAGCTTTTGGCCGATTTTTTCGTCGGCCGATTCGCCAAAATGTACTCCCTGGGCGATATCAGCATCAGCCCGGAAGCCCGCCAGTGGCTCACGGAACACGACTGGCCGGGCAATGTCCGCGAACTCCAGAACCTGATGGAACGGGCCGCGCTGCTCTGCGGCGGCGCGGCCATTGAGCCGAGGCACTTTCTTCTGGATGAAAGCGGCGATTGGCAGGAGCAAGCCGTCGGGAATGACCTGAGGAGCTTTTGCGCTGAAGAGCCGCGAAGCGAGCCCAGTGCCGAGGCCGAATACGAGGACGATACCGAAATGGAAGTCGAAGTCGGAGATGCTGGAACCGCCGGAGTGGACAGATCCTCGGACGCGACGACTCTGGACATTTCCGACGCCCAGCGGCCGATTTTGCCGCTGCACGAGGTGGAACGGCAACTGATCTTCAAAAGCCTGGACCACACCGCCGGCAATCGGACCCAGGCGGCCCTGCTGCTGGGGGTGTCCGTGCGCACCTTGCGCAACAAACTCAACGAATATCGAAAAATGGGACTCCAGGTCCCCTGAACGGATGGAGGAAAACAGCATGCCCGAAGCGACGACAACAGAGTCCAGCGCCCTGGCTCCGCAAATCCAGGCTTATCTCCAACGGTCCTCCTGGATCCGCAAAATGTTCGAGACCGGCGCGGAACTCAAGGCCCGGCACGGCGTGGACGCGGTCTGCGACTTCAGCCTGGGCAACCCGGACCTCTCCCCGCCGGACGC
Source organism: Desulfonatronum lacustre DSM 10312 (assembly GCF_000519265.1). Classification (NCBI taxonomy): domain Bacteria; kingdom Pseudomonadati; phylum Thermodesulfobacteriota; class Desulfovibrionia; order Desulfovibrionales; family Desulfonatronaceae; genus Desulfonatronum; species Desulfonatronum lacustre. The sequence goes on along the minus strand of NZ_KI912608.1, from coordinate 2,835,054 downwards.
GGTGTTCGAGGCCCTGGAAGATTTGGCCCGCCGGGACCAGCGCTTCGGATACATGCCCAACGCCGGGTATCCCGAAGCCCGGGCCGCTCTGGCCGCCTTTCTGTCCCAGGAACAGGGCGTACCCGTCTCGGATCAGGACGTGATCCTGACCTGCGGCGCGGCCGGGGCGCTGAACAGCTTTTTCCGGGCCGTTCTGGAGCCGGGGGATGAAGTGCTCTGTCCGTCTCCGTTCTTTGTGGAATACGGCTTTTACGCCGAAAATCACGGCGGCAAGCTCCACCCCGTGCCCACGAACCCGGACGATTTCAGTCTGGACCTGGACGCCGTGGCCGCGGCCGTCGGCCCCAAGACCCGCGTCGTGCTGATCAACACCCCGAACAATCCTTCCGGACGGGTCTACGCCCAATCCGAACTGCACGCCCTGGCCGAACTGCTGCGGTCCAAGAGCCGGGAAACGGGGCGGACCATCTATCTGCTTTCGGACGAGCCCTACCGCTTCCTGACCTTTGACGGCCATCCCGTGCCCTCGCTCCTGCCCCTGTACCCGCACACCGTGGTGGTCAGCTCTTTTTCCAAGAGCCTGGCCCTGGCCGGCGAGCGCATCGGCTACGCTCTGGTCAATCCGACCATGCCCGGCAAGGCGGAACTGCTGGCCGGTCTGACCCTGACCAACCGCATCCTGGGCTTCGTCAACGCCCCGGCCATCGGACAGCGCCTGATGCAAAAGGCCCTGGGCGCACAGGTCGACGTACAGCTCTACGCCCAACGACGCACGGCCATGGCTGAAGTCCTGGAAGGCGCGAACATCCCCTTTTTCAAGCCCCAGGGCGCGTTCTACTTCTTCCCCAAGGCCCCCGGCGGCGACGACGTGGCCTTTGTCCAGGCCCTCCAGGAAGAACTGATCCTGGCCGTCCCCGGCCGCGGCTTCGGCACCCCCGGCTACTTCCGCCTGGCCTTTTGCGTGGACGAAACCGTCATCCGCCGCTCCGCCGAAGGATTCAAGCGGGCCGCGGCGAAGTTCAAGTAAGGCACGGTGAAAGGAAGCGGTTCTGGAGAGTAGTCGCATCTTTATATCCCAAGATTCGCTGTGAGCTGCGGATACCACTACTCTTTTACGATCATCCTGGCCTGGGAAAATCAGAGATGAACCCGTACCTCAACCAACTCCATTCAATTCTTCAGAACCACCTCCAGGGCCACCCGTCCAGGGTCTATCTCTTTGGCTCCATGGCTACAGGAAGGTTCCGGGACGGTTCGGACTGCGATGTGGGGATTGAGCCGTTGCGAGAACTTCCGGCAGGGCTATTGGCCTCGCTTCGGGAACGTCTGGAGGAAAGCACCATTCCCTTTCCTATTGACGTGGTGGATTTGTCCTCGACTTCCGCTGCTTTCCACGAACAGGTCAAGAAGGACGGCAAGCTATGGATAACCACCCACGGCGCATAGCAACCGCTGAAAAGGCCCTGGTCACCCTGACGGAGCTGATCGGACGGAATCCAGTGGACACGGTTGAGCGGGACGCGGCCATTCAAAGGTTCGAGTATACCTTCGAGGCTGTTTGGAAGGCCGGGCGATCCTACCTGCTGGAGGTGGAAGGCATTGACGCGGCCTCGCCCAAAAAGGTTTTGCGGGAATTGCGCGCAGTGGGGCTGCTTGATGACGAGAAAACAACGTTCGGCCTGGAAATGGTGGATGACCGCAACCTGACGACGCACACCTATCATGAGGGACTGGCGAAGGGGATTTACGAAAAACTGGTCGGCTATGCCGAACTGATGGACTTCTGCCTCAAGGAGATGAAACGCCACAGTCCATGCGACCCAACGAACTCAAAACCATAATTGCCTCCAGCAAGAATTTTCGCACAGCGTCCAAGCCTTGGCTTTTAGCAAAAATTCCGGGAAATTAGCACTTGAGCTGTTTCAAGGCCGCTTCACCGCCGGAGCCAGTTCCAGATGACCTGTCCCGGTCGGCTGAGTCGGTCTGGACAGGTTGGCCTTGATTTCGCGGATGACCTGGAGGCCGTCCACCTGGGCGCCGTGCTTGGTGGTGATGGCGTTAAGCAGGGTTTGCAGCTTCAGGAAGTCCGTTCCCCGGATCATCCCCACCATTCCGCCGAGTACGATGCGGCGCAGGGCCAGTTCCTCGCGGGTGTTCTCCCGGAGCTTTTCGGCCAGGGGCAGCAGCAGGAAGTTGGCCAGGACGATGCCGTAGAGCGTGGAGATCAGTGTGACCGGGATGCTCTTCAGAATCAGCGTCGTGTCCCCCAGCCCCACCAGCATGCCCACCAGCCCGATGACGCTTCCGGCCACGCCGAAGGACGGGGCGTAGATGGCCATGTTTCGAAAAATGCGCTCCATTTCCTCCCGGTACTGCACGAAGGCCTTGGCTTCGGCCTGAAAAACCTCCCGAATCTCCGCCTCGGTATAGCCGTCTTCCAGCATTTCCACGCCGCGACGTAACGGGGGGTAGTCCGGGGCGTTTTCTTCCAGGGCGAGCCGACGGGTGCGTTTGTAGACGTGGGCCGTGCGCAGCAGTTCCTTGACCAGGATTCGCTCCGGCACCGTGTTTTCAGCATAGGCCGCACGCACGCAGCGCCAGGCCCGGCGCAGCCCGTCCGGGCCGCTGCCCAGAAGCGCCGAACCCAGGGTTCCGGTGAACACCACGAGCAGGGCCGTGAGGTTGAAGTAGACCTGGGCCTGACCGGAAAAGAAAAATACGGCGATGAAGCCGGCGAAGCATATTGCCGCTGTAATCAGGGTTCTGCTTTTCATGATGAACTCCTTGGCCGGAGCGATTTGCGCTGGTTGAAGAGGACTGGTTAAAGAGGACTGGATGTCACGTTTGTTGGCGAGGTGCCGGGCCGATCAGGGCTCGATGCGGATCTCCACGCGGCGTTGGAAATGCTCCCGTCCGGACAGTCGTGGCGTCAGGGGGCGTTCAGCTCCGGTGGCCTGGATGATCAGCATGTCCGGATTCAGGCCGGTTTCCCGCACGAAGTGTTCGGCCACCGCGGCGGCCCGCAGAGCCGCGACCTCCCAAGTGCCGGGGTGTCGGGCGCGACCGTCGGAGGAGGGGACGGCCACTTCCGAGGATGTCCGGGCGTCGTCGGCAAAGCCGGTGATCACCACGTTGCCCTGGGCCAGGGCAACCGTGTGTCCGATTTTTGACAGCAAGGGCCTGGAGCGAAAATCCAACTCGTGGGACAGGGGCGGAAAAAGGTTCTCGCCGAACAGGGAAATGACGATGGAGGCGTCGTCCAGAAGAGCGATGTTCACGGAACGCTCGTGGCCGAGCAGGCGGTCCCGGAGCGCCTCGTAGAGCGGGAGCATGTTCAATTGGGCCGGAGAGGAGGAAACGGTCTGGATGCTCGCCGGAGTGCGATGGCCGATCACCATCCGATCCTTTTCGCGCAGGGAAAAGACGAAAAGCACCAGGAACAGAATAAACATGACCATCATCAGGTCGGACCAGGGCACGGCCCAGGTCACGGACCGCTGTTCCCCCCGTTCCAGGGCGAAATCCGGGATGTTCAAGGGGTGCTGGTGGCCGATCAACTGGCTGTCCATGGGAGTATTTTGCTGGGGCATAGAAGCTCGCTTGTTTTTGCTGATATCTTGCAAGTTCAATGCCCAAGATTCTGCTGGCCTCGCTTCCGTCCAGGCGGCAATTCTTGCCATCAGCTTGCGGGAACGTGCGCCAAGAGTTGACAGGGCTCGGGAAAGTGGCGGAACGTAGCGGGTCGGACGATCGCTATTTGAAATTCGTAACTACTCAGTACATTTTGTGTCCGATCTTGCTCCGGCAATCGGGGTCGGGGTCGGCGCTTCGCTATCGGATTCGGAATCGAAACAGGAAGAATTTAGAACGCATCCCAGCGTTTTCGATCCCGATCCCGATTCCGATTCCGACCCCGGCAACAGAATTACTCTGTGCTGAGTAGTTACATTATGGTTGAAACTCTTCATATCCCAGGGAGGGACCGAAGTGATGAGAAGCAAATCATTTTTCGGAGTATTGCTGATGGTGGGGCTGTTGGTGATGCTGGTTGCCTTTGGTACGGCCGGTGCCCAGGATCAGGGCGAAACCGTGGTCGAACAACCCACGGCCCAGCCCATACAGGTGGTCCCTGAGGAGGAGTCGGTGGCGGAACCGGCGCTGGAGGCGGCAAAGGAGCAAGGCATCCCCGTGTTGGTGGAGCACCAGGGGACCGACCCGGTGGGCATGCGGCTGGCCCTGCACCTCAAGGAGACGTTTCAGAAGTCCGCTCTGTTCCGGCTGGCCGAACCGGATGAAAAGCATCTCAGCCTGCGCCTGGTCACCCGGCCCCAGTTCGCGGAGCGGCCGTATCTCGGCTCGGCCTACGTGCTGGTCTGGCGGTACGTGGAATCCAGGGAGGTGCTGGCCTACTATCTGAACGACCGCCTGGGGTTCGTGGACGCGGACGTGGTGGCCCAGGAGGCCGAGGTGCTGGTCGCGGAAACGGATCGGGTCAGGGGGCGGTACGGATATCTGCTGGAGTGAGCGGCGACAACCCTGATTCATCCCGGGTTCGTTGCACAGGACGGGGTCCGTCAAAAACCGGGGCCGTGACGTCCGGTCGGACGCGCACCGAAAAACATGCGCTAGGGCGTTTTACGGAGCCCCGTTGGGTCGATTGAATTTCTTAAAATTATCCCAGGGTAGCCCAGCCTCTTATCTTTGCAAGTTGCAGGTTTTATGGCAAGCAGTGGCTGGTTGAGACTATTTTTCCAAGGGGCTTGCCACCATGACCGCCACCCAACAAAACAAATCATCCATAACCGTGACCGTGCCCGCCGAGCCGGACTGGGTCCCCCTGCTGCAATCCGCAGCTGAAAACGCGGCACGGATTTTCGGGCTGGCCCGGGAAAAGGGACTGCGCCTGGCCATGTCCATGGAGGAAGTGCTCCTGTATCTGGCCCGGGTGCTTCCCGGCGAGGCCGTGCAGATCTTGCTGGGACAGGCCCCCGGCGCGGTATCGGCCACTTTTTCCGTGGCCGCCGACAGCCTGGACCTCTCGGCCATGAATATCGTGGCCGGAGCCGATCCAGGCGAAGAAGATGATCATGCCTTGCCTCTGCTGCTGGCCTCGCGGATGAGCGACGGCCTGCATGTTTCCAGGGTTGGCGGACAACTGTTTCTGACCTTGCGCCAGGATCACGTGTATGCACGGATATCCTCCCAGCAGGGTGACGAGGGCCTGCCCTGCGCCCCGGTACGGGTGGAGGCCGCCACGGATTATCACCGTATCGCCCACGGCTGCGCCCGGATTATGGGGCGCTACCATGTCCGGGAGCTGCCGCCCTGGATTGCTTTTCCCGGCAAAATCACGGACAGGATCGCGGCTGGAAAATTCCAGGTCAGCGTGGCCCTGGACGATGCGGACCGGGTGCGAGGCCTCCTCTTTTGGGAGTACATGTCCGAAAAAAGCGTGACGTTCAGCGGCCCCTGGCTGCTGGACGCCTGCGACCAGGGCCTTGCGCCCCTGCTGGAGCATATGCTTCTGGCCCTGGCCCGGAGCAAAGTTTCCTGCCTGTTCAGCAATCCGGACGGCACGCCTTCAGGACTGGACTTGTCCAAGCATGGCTTCGAGTTGCTGGCAACGATCACGCGGACCGAACAGGACGGCGATCAGCGGATTCCGGTCTGGTTCCGGCATTTGCGGGAGGACGAGGGGTTGCAGGTTTGGGCCCATCCCGGATGCATCCCCTTTCTGGAAGAAACCTACCAGCGGGTGTTTCTGCCGCGAACCATTTTACCGGCTCTTGATGCCGTGGGCCGCCCCCAAAGCCACGCCCGGGACCGTTCGCTGTTCGCCGCGGCCATGAACCGGGAACTGGGGGAGATAGTGCTCCGCCCGCTCCTGGACGGCGCGGACAACGCCGAGAACATTGCCCGGCATCTGCGCGTGCTCCGCGGCGAAGGATACCAGCGCATTCTTTTTCGCATTGATTTGGCCGAAGGCTGGCAGGCCGCGCTGTGCGGCGATTTGCTGGAACAGGGATGCAGACCAAGTCTGGTTCTGCCGCAGGCCGACCGCTCCGACGTGCTGCTGATGGAATATGTCCACACTGCCCCTTGACCGTCTGGTCCCCGCCTATATCCAGGCCTTTGAGCCCTACACCCCCAGTCGGCCGGATCACGAGCTGCGACGACTGTTCGGGGTGGATCATCTCCATCGCCTGAACAACAACGAGAATGCGCTGGGGCCTCCGCCATCGGCCCGCCAGGCCATCGAAGATTTCGAGGCTGGACGCACGCCGATCTATCCCAGCGGGGACTGCTATGATCTGCGCCAGGCTCTGGCCGCGAAATTCGACAAGTCCGCCGATCAGTTCCTGGTGGGCAACGGCTCCTGCGAGGTCATCGCCAGCGTGATCAAGGCCTTTTGCGAGCGCGGGGACAATATCGTCACCGCGGACAAGACCTTTGCCGTGTACGAATGGGTGGCCGAGTTTTCCGGCTTCCAGGCCCGGCTGACGCCGCTAAAGGATTTGGCCTTTGATCCCCAGGCCATGCTGGACGCGGCTGACGAGCGGACCAAAATCTTTTTCGTCTGCAACCCCAACAACCCCACGGGCACGTACTGGGACGCGGCGACCATGCGCGGCTTTCTGGAGGCCGTGGGTGGCGAGCGGATCGTGGTTCTGGACGAGGCCTATTTTGAGTACGTGGACCGGGAGGATTACCCCGACGGGATGGAGTTGATGCGCGAGTTTCCGAATCTCGTGGTCTTCCGGACCTTCTCCAAGATGTACGCCCTGGCCGGGCTGCGCGTGGGCTATTTGTGCGGCTCACCCGAGGTGGTGGACATCATCCGCCGCACCCACGTGGTCTATTCCGTGAACAGCCTGGGCCAGATCGCGGCAACCGCGGCCCTGGAGCACGACGGCCCGTTCATCGCCGACACCAGGGCCATGGTAGGCGAGGCCAAGGAACTGCTGCGCGGCGTATGCGCCAGGCTGGGATTGGAATATGTCTGCCACGAGGGAAATTTCATGATGATCCGCACTCCGGTCTCCGACACCCTGCTCTATCGCAAGCTGGCCCACAAAGGCGTCATGGTCCGGACCATGACCGGGTTTCGCTTTCCCGGCTGGATCCGGGTCAGCCTGGTGCAACGGCCGGTGATGGAGGAGTTTTGTCGGGCGCTGGAAGAGGTTGTGCGCGGGTGAGGTCGTGCGGGATGGGCTGAGTCGGGTGCAAAAAGTTATTTCTCGCCCGTCAGTGGCCAGTGTCAGTGGTCAGAGGTCAGAAGACGGAAGTGCGCGAGGACCGGCTACTAAAACAACGGGTGTATCAGCCATTGCCTCGGCGCTTCAATCCGGACAAAGTTTGTCCCTGCCTCACAGCAGGCCAATGCCTTCAATCGGCAAGCGGTGTCATGAACTACGGATTGTTGATGAAGATGTCACTTGGAGGTTTTTCTATCGGATCGATGCAGACTGCATTGTGCTGATCCACTGGGAACAAAAGAAAACACGAAGAACGCTCAAGGCGACGATTGATCTCTGCAAAGCCAGGCTCGCCGCTTATGACGACTGAATGATGGAGGGTGTGATGGAAGCAAAAAAAAAATGAAGAATCTGCAATCAAAGGGCTGGGTTGTCGGAGACGTGGATGAGTTTCTTGATCTTGATCAGGCTGACTTGGCTATTATTGATATGAAGCTGGCTTTGGCCGATACCATTGTTCAAAAGCGGAAGGCACTAAAGATGACTCAGGCGAAATTGGCCGAAGCAATCGGTTCAAGCCAGTCTCGGATTGCCAAAGTCGAGCATGGAGATCCTTCCGTTTCACTGGAAATGATGATGAGGGCCCTTATCGGTCTCGGTTCCTCGAGACAAGAAATCGGGAGAGCTATTGGATAGCCCAGTGCCGCTACCAACTGCCCGATAAACCTTACCTCCTCCACCTCACGGGCCGAACCAAGTGCGGCCAGGTTTCCACGATTTCGGTAATGCGGACGCGGGAAACGCCGGGGCGCGGGGGCGCGGGTGAGGAAGACGAAGTCAGGATGGCGCGGTCGGCTTGTCTCCATCTCCAATCCCAACGTGGGTTCTGTTTCAGTAACGGCAAAGGTCAGAAACATGCGCTACGACGAAAACCAAGATCACGGTTGGTTCGGGGTCGGACCGAGTTAAGCAAGCGGTTTAGTCGTAAGAGGCTCGTTTTGAGCGCTCGAATATACACTCAGGGCAGTAACAGTGACCAAAATCAGTCCCATGCCGAATATCTGCTGTGAGGCCAGGGTTTCATTTAAAATCACCACGCCGAATAGCGAAGCGGTTGCCGGCTCGACCATTGCCACAATAGACGCTACCGTCGGTGTAGTATGGTTCAAGCCGACGATATAGAGAATAAACGACAAGCCGGTGCCGAGTACCCCTAAGACCACGAACAGTGGCCAACTCGGCGCTTTCAGTACTGCCAGGGCTTGATCGGCATCGCTCAGCCACATCAGTATGATTGTAAGAACAGCTAGGGCTATCACAAGAATTGCTTGTGGGCTGCCGTGGGGTGCCGCATACTTAAATCCAAAGATGAATACCGCATAAAACAGGCCAGAAAGCAACCCGGCACCGGCGGCGATGGGTGTGACCTCACCCGCTTCGCCCTCATAGATGCCAGTGAGCAGCACCACGCCAAACATTACCAGAGCGATAGCAGCCCACTTGAACAGAGCCGGTCTTTCGAGTTTGAGTGTGAAGGAAACGAGATAGACGAACACGGGCGCACAGTACATCAGGGTCACCGCAACCGCGACACTGCCCTGCGCGATGCTCACTAAATAAAATCCCAGGTTGCCAGCTACGCCCACACCGGCAATCGCCGACCAGAACCACAGTCGACGACTTGTTAGTCCACTGCCGCGCGGACGAATCGATAGCCATACGATAACGACCAAAAACCCGATGGCGCCCCAGTAGAACGACACCACAACCGGATCCCAGCCCTGGGCCGTGAGAATGCCGGCAATCCCGCCTGATAGTCCCCAGCATAACGCTGCAAGTGCCACGAAAGACGTACTCACCCCACCATTCTGTTTGATAATAATAACCTCTTTGGAGTTGTTCGTTTCCACCCGGAAACGAGCTTTTTTATTTTGGGAAGGAAGTCAAGTAGTTATTTAGATCCGGTGAAATGCTATTCCCGGAGATGTTCCACAACCCCAGCCCGGACCATGTTCAGATCGATGTACGGCATGCACTTGAGCAGATGCTTGTCCGTATCCACGGCTGTGGCATGGTAGCGGTCTTCCCAAAACGCACCTTTGCGACTTTTGCGCTGGTTGTACTCCTGGGCGGTTCTGCCGGCAACCAACTGGATTGACCTGGGCAGGGCCGTGACGCCTTCCTCGCTGAAAACCAAGAGGTGAGTATGATTCGAGGTGACGGTGTAGTTGAGGATCTTCAGCTGGTATCGCTTCCTGGCCTCAAAAAGCCAATTGATCCAATTTTGCCTGTCACGGGAAAATTTGATGAGAAACTCCAGCTTACTGAGTGTTGGAATTGTCCTTATCCGGCAGTTCGTTCAAAAACCTCAAGTGCAAGGAGCAAAAAAAAGGGCAAGGTTGAAGCGTATTTATTCATACGTGAGAGTTTGAACTTTTTGCGGCAACGCAGCACTTGGGAGTTTTTCAACGGACTGTTATGACACCGATGGGTTATGTGCCAAACATGACCTGGAACAAAGTATCGATTGGCTCTTGGAATTGGCAGTGAAATCAGTTTTCAGCAGAGGGAGTCTTGGAATGGCATTTTTGAAGGCAAAATTGGCATTCTAAGGAGAAAAACAAGCATATTTGAACTATTTGCTTCAATTAATCAAAGGGTTGGCTCGGTCCGACCCCGTGGGCTCACGTAAAATGGAATTATTATCGCATGATTAGCTGCTAAGATATGGTATTACGGTTTTGAATTTCCCTGTTTTGGGATTCACGCCTATCGTTTCGACAAGCTCTACTTTTGCCGTAACGAACTTTTGGATATTTACCTTCACAAGAATGTCCTGTAGTTTTTTTTCTGCGACCTGTTTGGTATCGCTATAACCATCATGGACAGAAATACGAAGCAGTAAGGTGTTGGGAGAGGTTTGCTCAAACTGAAATTGCCGCAATCCAGGAACATAAAACGCTAACATATCATAAGGATGAATGGTATGTTTGATGCCTTGTGGATCTATATATGTGAGCGTATCTCCGGTTCTTCCTGAAAATCTGTTTAACGTAATGAATGGCTCAGTTGTTTTAATTGCCATGGTGTCCGACAAACGGTATCTAGTAAGTGGTTGCAATGTTTTGTAGAGAGGCGTGACCAACAAAGACCCTTGCGTACCTTCCGGAACTAAGTTGTCTTTTTCATCAATAACTTCGAAGTGGTGCCAGTCATTAAAAAGGTGAAAAGGCTCACTGCCACTTTTTTGAATACCCATTACAATGGATTCACAACAGGCATACAAGTCAATTACATCCTGGTTGAACGCTCTTTCAATTGCCTGCCGCATATTATCTGTGAGCACTTCTCCTGAGGATTGTAAACGCTCCGGCTTAATTTTTAACCGGCCATCTGCTTTTGCCAGTGCCAGCTGATATATTGTGCCTGCATATCCTGAAATGATATCAGGTTGAAACTCATTTAAACCGGAAATCAAGCTTTGAATATCCTCCGGGTTAAAAAAACTGGTATTGTAAAGAAGTTTTGGTGCATCACTGGTGAGTGTAACTCCTCCATAATGTCCCCCGGTTTTTCCAAGAAAAGCAAGCCGGAGTTTATTGAAAGGCCTAAAAACAGGCTGTGAAATCCGGGCAACTACAAGGGCCGCTATAAAACTCCATTCCTTTTTTGAGTATAAAAATATTCCTGGAACACCGGTAGTTCCGGATGTATGCATCACCGTATTACCTCTGAATCTGTTTTGCGGATTGGTGTCATTGCTGAGGAATTCCTCGACCGATTTACGGGTAATGGATGGGTCGGTAATCAAAGCATCAAAGTTATCCAACACCATTGTTCTGGAAATAATGGGAAGATCTTTAGGGGTAATGTCTCTCAGGTCACTGGGTTTAATTCCGTGAGAACTGTAAAGGTCCCGGTAAAAAACCGAAGCGTGATAGGTCGTTTCCAGTAAAGATGTAAACCTTTGACGAGACAATTCCTGTACTTTCTGAGCAGTTAGTTTTGAATCGTTTTTGAATTTAAGAAGCTGAGTAAGTAAGGTAATTGTTTTCATTTCAAACTTATTTGTTTTGTATTTCCTTTTTTATTCTGATAGCACGCGCCCATCCTATCCGTTCGGGCTGAGCCGATCCTATCCGTTCGGGACTTGCAAATGATCAAGTCCTTGGACAAGCTCAGTGGTGCAGCATTCTTTTCTTGCTGCTTGGGTTGCGGGCACAGCCCGCCTTAGAATATCGATAGCCCTTGGTACTCATACAATATGCTGTAAAGGAGTTAACTTGAAGCTCATTACATCACTATGGAGGTATATCAGTATTTTTCTAATCCCTGACCAGGCAGAACATGCTTTGGGTTCAAGCCGGTTTCCAGAAACAAACAGACCTGCCTGTGCAGAACAGAACAAAACTCATCCAGGTATCACTTTTTCTCACAAGCGAAGTGAACAGAATAACCCACACAAATCAAGCCATAATCAGTGATCAGAGGGCAGAGGGCAGTGATCAGGTGTCAGTAGGCAGGGATCAGAGGTCAGTAGTCAGTGGTCAGTGGCCAGTGGTCGGACATCAGACGTCGGATATCGGACATGGGAGAAAGAAATGAGGAAGGATCGACTCTATGGTCTGATTGAAGTAATCTCTGGCATGGGTGTGGTAGAATCGGTTACTCATAAACAAGCATATTAGCCCTTTTGTCCCTCGTAGGTCGGTCATCTCGTACAAATCTGGCTATGCGTCCCATGCTCTCCTCCGGGAGGTCTTGAGTTGGCAGGTGAAAGTGAACGTAAACGTGAATATCCGCGCCTGTCAATCATATTTCCCTTTTTGCCCTGTCAAATTATTTATTGGTTGGGGAAGTGATACCTTTTAGGGCGTCGTACAGGTATAATTTGCCGCGTCATTCACATCGCCTGCCCCGTTATATCTTGGATACTGGGGATGGCGACAAACGGGTAGCGTGCGCAGCAGTTCTCCCGTTGTTTTATCGCGTTTGTTATAAAGCAATTGTTCTGGAGCGATATCCATTTCAACCCATTGAGTGATGGCATTAAACCAGTTGATCTCCGTCAAGTCCTCGCCGTCTGTGTGGCTTCCTCCGGGCACGACAAAGAAACGGGTATGGGTTTCCGGATCGGTGAGGCCCTGCCCCACGGCCAAGTTCATCATGGTTGAATAATTGCGAACATGATCGTTAAACGAGCTCAGGTTGTCCGATCCAGCGTGCCAGGATATCAATTTCCGACCCGACGCTACAAAAGCCGCGACCCTGCTTTTATCGGGATTGGCTCCGATGATGCGCAAACCATATTGAAATATCGGGTAATCATGATCCAGGATGAAGGATTGCCGTTTTGCCAAATCACTGAACCATGCCGCATCTCCCGTCGCCAGCAAGGCATTTCCCCCGCCCAGAAGACCATAATAAACGACATGTGAATACCAGTCTGTCCAATTGTAGCCGGAATAGACCGTCGTACCGTCCCCGAGTTTCAGATCGGATGTGACGTCTTTTACAGTCTGCACCTGCTCGGCAGTCAAACAGATAGCAGGATCGGGATCCGCTGTCGGTTCACCACACTGCAACGTGGCCGCATCGAAATCACAGGCAGCCTGATTGGCAATCATGCCGTCGGTAACGCCATCTAGTGCATCGCAGGCCGCCATGGAAGCCGCCGTCACCGCTTGCCACTGCGCTGCCGAGGGCATCGTTTCTGTGCCTGACTTTGCACCTAAATCCATCCAGGCAACTGTTTGTCCTGTAATGTCCATGACCATGCAGCCCGACACGATACCGTCATAGTCTTCAGGCCAGCGATCGGCGGCTATGTAGGCATTGCGACCGCCGTTGGAACAGCCGTTAAAGTAAGTATGACTTGGAGATCTTCCGTAGAATTTCAGAGTGACGGCCCGGGCGAATTCACGGGTCGTGCTTAATGCCGTATAGGCATAGTCTCTGGCCGACGTGACGCCGTCTTGCGTTCCATCCGACCAGACCAGTGGCGCCGCCTGGGCTGGAGCTGTTGCGCGATTTCCGCCATTCGATGCGGCATATACTGCAAGCCCTTCTTTCAAGGCGATACTCATGCTGGTGATAGCGCCTGTCGTTGCATCCGTGGTGATGGCTGAAGTGATTCTCCCGTCGAAGCCGCCTCCACCTTGCTGCCAGAGCCTGCCGGACCAGTTTGCCGGTAGATCGATTTCCATGTCCAGATAGGGCGGCCGGGTTGCATTCACCTGGCAGAAGGCAGGATGATCGCCTGAGGCTTCGTACCACTTCGTGGACGTAATGGTGACATCATCAATACTTGTGCCATTCAAATTAGCGCAGGTTGTCGCAAGCGGAATGGATGGTGTTGCCGAATTGCCCCCGCAGCCAACCAGAAGGAAACTTGTCCAAACTAAAACCATTAGAAATTGAATTATTTTTGCTTTCATTTATATTCCCTTTTTCGTCCCCTTCCCTGCCCCCTTGTATCTTGCCACTACACTATCGTGTTGCGCCGGGCCGTCTCTCTGAACCAGGCGGCACTAAGTTTCGGCGTGCGCTTCTGGGTCTTGAAGTCCACATGCACAAGACCAAAGCGGGTGCCGTAACCGCTAGTCCATTCCAGATTGTCGAAAGCACTCCACACGAAATTGCCCTTGACGGGCGCTCCTTCGGCCATCGCCCGATGGAGGTTTCCCATGACAGCGCGCAGATACATGATGCGGTCCGTGTCATATACCTGACCATCGGAGGTGACCGTATCGGCAGCGGCGCAGCCGCTTTCCGTGATGTAGATCGCCTTCGGTTTCCAGATTTCGTTGAGCAGGCGCGGCCCCCAGTAGAGCACCTCAGGCGAAAAGCTGTGCCAGGGCGAGAACATCTTGGGGTGCGAGATACTCGTTGGTATCTCCTGCCACCCAGGCTCAACGTCCGAAGCCAGAACGTAGTTCTTGAGCACGTAGATGTTGATACCCACGAAATCGTTCGGTGAAGCGATGGCGCGCAGGTCCTCATCGCTGAAGCGCGGCGCATCGGGCCCGGCTGAAACAAGGTAGTCGTCGCTATAGCGGCCCGAGAGCATCACGTCCAGAAACCGCCAGTTGTAGGACCGTGTCGCAGCCTTCGCGGCGGCCACGTGGTTTGGCGCGTCAATCAGGGGCACGGCGGAGAACAGTACATCAGCCGGGCCGACCTTGATGTCCGCAGAGCCCCGCGCCCGGATGGCCTGCACCGCAAGCCCATGCGCAAGCACGGCGTGGTGGGCCACCTGATTCAGCGCACCAATCGGCAGAGCAAGACCCGGCGCAAGCTCAATTCGCACAGGCTTGCCTTGGACTGTGAGTTCGGTACCGCGGTGACCCATGTCCACGAAGTTTTGCAACTCGTTGAGCGTGAAGAAGTTTTTGATCCGGTCGCCCAACTTCTCGGCCACTAACCCCGCATAGTCTGCGAAGTTCATCGACGTTACCCGCGACTGCCAACCACCCTTGTCCTGCAGCGCCTGTGGCAGGTCCCAGTGATAGAGCGTGGCGAACGGTTTGATATCTGCCTTGAGCAGTTCATCCACCAGGCGGCTGTAGAAATCGAGCCCCCCGGGGTTGGGCCTACCGCATCCTGTCGGGAAGATGCGAGGCCAGGAGATGGAGAACCGGTAGGCGTTGACTCCCATGTCCTTCATCAGCAGCACGTCATCCCTGTACCGGCGGTAGTGATCGATCGCGACGTCACCCGTGTCCTCATTCTTCATCTTTCCGGGGGTATGCGCATAGGTATCCCAGATTGACTTGCCTTTGCCATCCGCATCGGGGGATCCTTCTATCTGGTAGGACGCCGTGGCGACGCCCCAGAGGAACCCTGGTGGGAAAGTCTGCAGTGCGGGGTTCGGCAGCGAGTGCGTACCCGTGTCTCCCTGGATGACTGTGCTCGGCGATGATCCTGCCAATCCAAGACTCGCAATGCTTGCCTTCTTCAGAAACTCTTTGCTGTCTTTCTTGATGGACAACCTAACCTCCACTGTTGGATCGGTGATGTGATGATGGCGCCGAACGTCGCGCTCTGCGGCAATTTTGTAGCATAGCGCGAAAATTGTCCGGCAGCAGCTCCTTGTAATACAGCTTAATCTACATACATTTGTTCGAGCATTCTCTTTTAGAGCCTGTTTCAAAATTATCAGCCACAGATGCGCGATGCGATTGTACCATCGCGAGAAAAGTGGCAGCTAGTTTTTCGTAGCGAGTAGCAAGCATATTTAGCCTGTTTAAATGTATAAGAACAGGTACTTGGAGGAAAGAAGCCCCCGTGGTATGAAATGGCTCAAGGCTCTGCTGGGACGAGAACATGCTCGCCCAGAATCACAACCAGAGGAGGGCTTCCATGGAAAACTTGTACTATATCGGACTCGACGTTCACAAGAGGAAAATCGCCTATTGCATCAAAGACGTTGCCGGGAAGATTATCAAGGAAGGTTTTATTCCCTCTCAGAGAAAATCAATCAATGATTGGGTGAAGACATTTACGACGCCTTGGATCGGGGCAATGGAGGCCACCATGTTTACAGGATGGATTTATGACCATCTCAAACCTCATGCAGTTGAGCTCAAGGTTGCCCACCCTGAGATGCTCAAGGCCATAATTGCCGGAAAAAAGAAAAACGACCGGGTGGATGCCGCAATACTTGCCGATTTGCTCCGAACCAATTTGTTGCCGGAATGCTATATGCTTCCTCAACAAACACGGGAGTTGCGCAGAATCATGCGTTACCGCAATTTTGTCATGCGTATGGGCGTAAAAACCAAAAACAAAATTTCAGGTCTGTTGATGGAAGTCGGCGCCCAATACGACAAACAGCGGATTCACGGAAAAAAGTATTTTCACCAGTACCTCGAAAAAGTTGAGGAGGTGCCGGAATCCGTGATCAACCTGCTGAAAATGAGCAGAGCAAATTTGGAATTATTCAAGGCTGCCCAGAAAAGATTGATCTCCGTGTTGCGTGGGCACACAGCCATCAGGGAACGTGTTGAACGCTTGATGACCATTCCTGGAGTCGGTGAGATCTTGGCCCTGACCTGGGTATTGGAAATTGGCGATCACAATCGTTTCTCCAATGTAACCCAGGCGGTCAGCTATTGTGGATTGTGCAGCGCCCAAAAAGAATCCGCGGGGAAATCCTCGCGCGGCCCAATTTCCAAGAAACGCAACAAACACCTGCAGTGCATTTTGATCGAAGCCGCCAAGATCGCTCCTCTCTGGAACGAGCAATTGGCCGAGGTCCACAAAGCCATGTTGGTCAAGGCACATCGAAATACCGCTACCCTGGCCGTGGCTAGAAAACTGGTGGCCTACCTGCTGGCCGTAGATAAAAGCGAAAAGCCCTTTGCCTACAGGGAGCAGCAGATGGCAGCATAAAAGACATTGCGACACAATCCCGGCCCTGGCTTGATCCGATTCGCCGCTGTTGCCGAATTTGTTTGTGGCGTAACGATGAGAATGCAATAGGCAACAGCAGCAAATCAGATCAAGCCAGGTTCAACGGCGTACACCGGGATCAAGACCAAAAGCTTTGCCGACACCCTGCCGTTCCTCGCATAATAAGGGACTACGCGAACGGCTCAAAACCGTGATGCTTCTGTATGCCTGTTTCGAGGCCGGCAGGGTTAACCCAAACTTACTCTTCCGCAAAGGCCATTTTACAAAGGGTGGGGCATAGAGCCATATCACCCGGCCTGATGCGACAAATGGATGTCTGGTCGGTAACCAAACTCGACCCAAAGAAGCGAGTCAAAAGGTCGGCAGGAGAGCAAAATCAAGGCACCCGTTTACTCAAACCGGGATGATCGGGGAAACTCCGTCTTCCCCCTTGACTTTCTTATCATGGATGTCCCTTTTTGCCCCTGATTATAATTATTCAGTATAAGTTGATCGCGGGAGTCACCCAATTATTGGATCTGTCCGGCTCGATTCCAGTCACGATCACCGAACGTATCCCTTTCCAGGACCATTCGCCAGTGACGAAGTCGCTGGTCACATCGTACCACGCATTCTGCATGCCGTCCCATCCCATGTTCAAATGCACCATGTTGGTTGGTCCGGTCTGGTAACCGTCCGCCAGGACTTCGTGGCCGCCGTTATCATCGAAAATGGACATGATAATGGGCCGGGGAGTCGGGGCATCGAACTCTTCGCGAAATGCGGCGAACCAGTCCTCGGCTGAAAACTCTCCGCGTTGCAGTTGTCGCATCCCGTCGCGGTAGCGGAAATACAGATGTAAAACCTCGTTGGCATACAGATCAGATCCTGAAGTCTCAAGCCCCCAGTTCATTTCCGCAGCCACGCCCACCTGATAACCAAGTAAAGCAACACTTCCGATGGCCTTCGGGGACGAATCCGTCGTGAGTACGTCGGGCATGACGTCCCAGTTCCAAGTCTGGGCTCCGAAGTCCACAGTGAGTTCCTGACCTTGCCAGACATGGGTCTTCACGCCCCGTCCGCGCTTCGGCCATTGCCAGTGCCGGAGAAGCATGGACCAAGCTGTAGCCACGCATCCCACCCTCGTATTCTCCCCTTCGACCTTCGGGGTACGCCGGTTGTAGGGGGGGGCCTGGCCCCAACGGGCCGTGACAAGCGGACCGACAGTGCGCGGGGGATGGGCGGAGGTCTTGGAAAGGGTCTTCCATGCCCGAGGTTGGCCAAACAGATCCCAAGCCTGTCGGATTTGGCGGCTAACGCCCTCATCGCCCTGTAGAGGTGCCCTGATCTTCGTGGCGAAGGAAACCGCGACCACGCTTAAGAATTGTTCCGGAATGATCCAGGACTCCGGAGCCCCCTGCTTGGTGGCCCGATCGGGATCGAATTGTCCGGTTTCGGAGTAGAGCTTTATTGGCGACAACTCGTCACGGGAGGAAATCAGGAGGAAACCGGAAGGGCTCACATCTACATGCCAAAAAACCTTGGTTTCTTTATAAAACACCGGGGTTAGGGACTCGATAAACGGGTCCGCTTCCGGCCAGCGGTCAAAGGTCTGCACCAAGTACTCAAGGTAATTGCCAGCAACCTTCAAGGCCAGATCACGATCCACAGCCGCGGCCAAGGAGGTCTGAACCATAAGCAGTGCCAAAATAAACGATGCCGCCACCAAACCGATTTTTTTACAAATGCCGTCACATGCAAGCATTACTTTCTTCTCCTTGTCTGTTGATAGAATTTTCAAGCATACTATCATGGCACCATATGGCTAGCCACACCCTGCGGCTTTAAATTTCCAGAGCAAACTTCCATAAAGTTAGTAATGAATTTTTCGATAATTCGCATAGCTGGATAATTGGTGTCAATGGATTCCCTGACATCTGACATAGGGTCAGGTCTTGTTTTTTAACTTATCTTGTTCTTTTTTGATGATCCTGCTGACAGTGGCATAATGAAGCCCGAGGTGCGCGGCAAGAGACTGCTGGGAGTAGCCGTGCTCAATGTGTGCGGTTGCAATGGCCTTGTTCCGGCTCGTTTTTGACTGCCCTCCAGGGAATACCTTCCCCAGTGGAGGTCGCAGCGCAAAGCGTTGAACCCGAGGGATTTCAGTGAATCCGGCTTTCTTCTGGAGAAATGGAAAGAGCTTTTCCAGGAAAGCCTCCTCCCCCAAGAGGCATTGCCCAACAAGCTTCTTCCAGGGGGACTCCTCACCCATCCCCGCAAGGACAAACCTTCGGTATTCTCGTTGCGCATGCTTCCGGTCATTCCCGAACTGGGCAAGGGTCCAGTCCGCGGAGAGGAAGGCCAGCTTCTTTTTCAACCCGGCAGTGCCGCAATAACTGGATCACGGGTAATCCTTGGGATGCCGAGCCATCCCGGCCCGGACCGGATTAAGAACGACATAGCGGCACAACTCCAACAGGTGGGAGTCCTTCTCGACCACAATGGATTTGAAACGTCCCTGAAAGACATGCCCCACCCTTGCGTGGCTCCGGTTGAATTTTTGCGTGTAGATTCCGTTCAGCTGCCGCATGCCCTCCGAGAGGTTTCCATCCGGTGTCTCGATCAAGAGGTGATAGTGATTGCCCATAAGGCAATATCCATGGCAGATCCAGTTGTACCGCTCAACCAGATCGGCAAGGATGGAGAGAAACAACAACCGGTCGTTTCCCCCAGAAAGATCTCTGATCGAGCGTTCCCCCGGGCAGTCACATGATAGAGGGCGCCGGGAAACTCAACCGTAGCGGTCTGGTCATGCTAACGCCTTCCCTGAAGGAAAATTAAAATACAAGACCTGACCCCGATTTCCCAGGATGCACCGCCCTCAAGCCCGCCACACCAAGCTCAGCAAGCGCCTGGGCGACGGGCCGCCTCCGTCCTTTCTTCCTGACCAAAGTCTGGAGAGTGGCGTCGGCTTTTGTGATAATCACGATCCAGAAAAAAACCGCCCATCCCGAAAGGGACAGGCGGCGTTGAGCAGGGGGGAGATAAGTTGACCCAGGGACAAAGATACTCCAGGCAAGTGTCGAGGCTCCAAATCAGCCTGCGGAGGAACATCCAGTAATTAATATTTTCTTATAACCTTGGTATTTGAATGTGCATCACGCACGGCACGAACGTAGCTGCTATTCGACTTATTGTTGTTGTTCACGTTTCCGTTGTTGAAGTTGACGTGCCACGCGTTGTTCGTATTGTTGGCGTTGGTAGTAGACGACCAGTAGGCCGGGAAGGACAATTCAATCATACCTTTACAGGGAGAATGGTACAGCTCTTCTAGTCGATCTCTGCCCGGCAACCTCCAGTCGGAACGCCCAGCCAATGAAAGGCCGGATGCATAGCTCATGGCCGCATCCCAGTTCATTGGTCCAGCCGTTGCTTTCTGCCACATCAGGCCGGTTCCGTTATCCGTTACTGTTCCGTCTCCATTGTCCACGCACCTGTCGGCAAAGGCCGTGCCTGAAAGGACCAGCCCGGTCAGGCAGAGTACGAAAGCCATGGTTGCAACCGCGTAAAGCTTTTTCATGATTTTTTCTCCTGTTGAGGTTGGACCGTTATGGTCTTGCATCTCTTATAGCACTATTCATGCCATGAGTAAAACTGTAGAAATCCAATATATTACAAAAAACGCCAACCGCTTAAAGCCGCACTGTTTGCGCCCACTTGGTTGGCACTGCCAGAATTCGTGGCGATCCGAGAGTAGTCCGGAAGCTGTCAAGGACCAGACGGGGTCGGACCGAGTTAATCATTTGAATTTTCTGATGATACGTTCCATCTAAGACTGTTATTTTGCCTTAGAACCCCAATTTCATCATTAAAATGGGCATTGTAAGAGTCTGTTGTCTCGCGAAGCACCGATCCAGAGCTTTTACCGTTCTCAACAATTTTTCTCCCAACCGCCTTGAATCCCAGCTTTGCCTGAAACCTCTCCACAAATGCCCTGGTCCCCACGGCAATGCTGTTTGTCCAGTCCGGTTCCCGTCTTTCGCCGCAACCAAGTGCATCATCGACCCAAGTTGCATAATCACGGGTCAGAGTGGCTTCGTCCGTGCCCTCCAGGAGTTCGAGCAGTTTGCCACGGTTGATGCGTCGGTACCTCTCAGGTGGTGAAGTGATTTCGTGATATCCGGTGAAATGCCATTGTCGGGGATGTTCCACAATCCCGGCCCGGACCATGTTCAGATCGATGTACAGCATGCACTTGAGTAGATGCTTATCCGTATCCACGGCTGTGGCATGGTAGCGGTCTTCCCAAAACGCACCCTTACGACCTTTTACGCTGGTTGTACTTCTGGGCGGTTCTGCCGGCAACCAACTGGATTGACCTGGGCAGGGCCGTGATGTCTTCCTCGCTGAAAACCAAGAGGCGAATGTGATTCGAGGTGACGGTGTCGTTGAGGATCTGAAGCTGGTATCGCTTCCTGGCCTCAAAAAGCCAATTGATCCAATTTTGCCTGTCCCGGGAAAATTTGAGGAGTAACTCCCGCTTACTGAGTGTTGGAATTGTCCTTATCCGGCAGTTCGTTCAAAAACCCCAAGTGCAAGGAGCAAAAAAAGTTCAAGGTTGAAGCGTATTTGTTCATACGTGAGAGTTTGAACTTTTTGCGGCAACGCAGCACTTGGGAGTTTTTCAACGGACTGTTATGATACCGGTGGGTAATGTGCCAAACATGACCTGGAACAAAGTATCGATTGGCTCTTGGCATTGGCAGTGCAGTCAGTTCTCAGCAGAGGGAATCTTAGAGTAAAGAGTTGAGTCTGTCCCTTCCTGCTCTTCCCAAGCAACGAATAGCTGATAACAATTACCCCCCAGCCCCCAACCGCTTCATCGAATACACCCCATCCATCCCGCCAACCGGCGTGAACCTCCTCTCATCCTTGGAATCCAGCAGGTGCTTTACCCCGTCGAACACCTCGGACACGAACTCTTTGGAGCCGATGATGCCGGAATCAGTAAAATATCGACAGCGGTGGCGGAAGACGTCGGTGCGGCTTAGCTTGTAGCCCTTCTTCCGTTCGCGTTTGACAATTTCCGGATTGAGCTGCTTGCCCTTGCCGGTGTCCATAGCTCCGGTTTCATAGACGAACTGTCGATATTTTCGGACGATCTCCTTCGGCTCAAGCTCATTCCACTCCTTCAAACCCAGGTCCAGATCAAGCAGACCGTCCCGGTTCCCTCGCTGCACCAGATATCCCAGGCCGGACCAGCGGTAGTCCTCGGGCTTCTGCACCAAACCGGCCCGGACGGGATTAAGGTCCACATAGGCCAGCAAATTGACCAGGCTGGCGCCCTCTTGGACAATCAGACTCTTGAACCGATCGCCCCAGAAAAAGCCTTTTCTGTTTCTGCGTTTGTTGAAATACCGGGTGAAACCCTGCTTGATATCCTTCATGAAGGCCCCCAAATTAACCAGCCGCCGCCGATAGTCCTGTACTTGGTGCGGCAAGATTACGGCATCCTCCCCGAACTGCTTCTTGAATCGCTTCACGATTTCCGCATCCGTAGCCGCTTCCTCGGTGTGCATCCTGACCACCAGATGAAAATGATTGCCCATCAGGCAAAACCCAAGCAAATCCACAAAATAGAATTTGCAAAGCCTGGCCACAATGGCCATGAGGCGGTCCTTCTCGACGTCCTGCAATGGAAAGCCGTCCAAGGCCGTTCTGGACATGACGTGATAGATGGTAGGTCGGTCATCTCGTACAAATCTGGCTATGCGTCCCATGCTCTCCTCCGGGAGGTCTTGAGTTGGCAGGTGAAAGTGAAAGTAAACGTGAATATCCGCGCCTGTCAAGCATATTTAGCCTGTCCCTTTTTTCCCCTTTTGACTTGCTTATCATGGATGTCCCTTTTTGCCCTTTTTGCCTATGCGAATGGCACTTGCCATGATGCTTCTGTAAGCCTGTTTCGAGGCCGGCAGGGTTAACCCAAACTTACTCTTCAGCGAAGGCTATTTCCGCAAGGGAGGGGCATAGAGCCATATCTCCCAGCCTCATGCTGCAAATGGATGTCTGGTCGGTAACCAAACTCGACCCAAGCTAGAGAAAAAATCGTCGGCTGCGGGCAACATTTCATAACACCCGGAATTCTCAAACCGGGATGTTCAGGGAATCTCCATCTTCCCACTTGACTTTCTTATCATGGATGTCCCTTTTTGCCCTTCTCCTTTAGTTTCCAGCGAACTATTGATTGGGCGGCCATGAACCCCTTTCCGTACCGGGACTCATAGCTTGATGAAATCGGATATTTATGGTGAACATCAACGAAATCATCCCACCATGGATTTTCTTGCGCTGGAAAATCGATTATCGATCCTGGAAACACCTTGCCACTGAGAAGATCGTTGAACTTATCTTTCGGCAGAATTCTCCCGCCACAGGTGGTGTTGAGTCCACTCTTTTGAAGCGCCAATATTAGCCGATACATTCCGAATATCTGACTTTGACCGCCAGCGCCAACATGGTCACTAATGTGCCAGACTCGGTCAACAATCCTGTACTTATGATCGAAAAACTTAAGTAGCAGAAAGACTTCCCCCATCTCCGATGCCGACCTAATGAAGTAGATTCTGTTTGGCGCCAGAGTCTCGATTTCTTCCAAATATTCCAGCGGATCGTAATGTGTTTCTTCAAGCCCTGTAAAAGGTGCACTCTTTCCCTCGATAAGCCAGTTCCTATTAACCCCAAATGTATCGCAGAAATGGTCAATAAATTCAAATGATGGTTCTTGACTACCAAGAAACACACTTTCCAGCTCGCCAACGGAGTGAATTTTCATCAGCTGTGCCAAGCCAGCAATGGTGTATTTACCATAAGTTCTCTTCTCGTTCATCAGATCGAGAACCTGATTAAACCTCATAACGATGCTCGCGACCTCGGAGTTCGGTAGAATGTTTTTTGCAGGTGGAAGCTGGGCTTGAACGAGAGCGACCCGCACCGCTGACGTTAGGTTTGGCTGGGATGCAGTTGGCGTCGATCTTGAATGCTTAAATAGCCAGCCTCCAACTACCAATATGGCAGTCACTCCTGCACCGGAGAATAACCATTCTTTATTTTCCAGAATGAAATCGATCAACCAAGACTCCCTGTATGTTGAGCGCTAACGTGTAGGGTAACCGGCGAGCTTAAGCGAGTCCGCGTTGACCCGTTTGTTGTACAATTTTGTCCGATAGTATATTAATTTTCTAACTCTGCGGATAGATAACACATGTACTCAATTGGCTACAAAACTTTGGACAAGGATAATTTTCAATTAAATAATCGAAAAATAGGGCCAAAGAGCTCGATGCACTACCATATCGGCTTCAAGATTAAGATTTGCATCCCCCCTAAAATGAAATCGGAAAGGGTTTGAATTGCCAATAAATCCGATTTGAAACAAATCTGCTAAAAGCTCGGAAAGGTTTCTTGAATCGATAAATTCATCTAAATCCCTACTGTGTTTTGATTTGGTTTTAGCAATTTTTTGAATATCCTCAAACGAAAATTGTTTTGGTACACCACTGAATAGTTTTTCTACAGATCGAATCGTTCCCTTTTTATATTTAGCCGCTAATTCTTCAGCGATTTCTGTCCAACTACTTGTAGCATAGGCTTTTTGCGTTCCTTCGAAACAGGCTTGTGTAAACCCCTTATCCATTTTTCCATATTGTTTCGTAATCTGTCTTAACATTCTCGAAAAATCTCTTGGACGGAACCATGATCGATCTAACAAGTATTTGGTAATGTGAATACCATTGATAGATTGGGGGAAATATTTATATATTAATTCTTCACATTCAAAATCAGATTGAATTCCTTTAATTTCTTCAGAAACATTTATTTTTTTTGCGATTAACTGGATTAATGGGTGATCAAATGATTCGTTCTCGCTACCAATTCTTGAATTCCAAATCAACTCAACACCAAAGTCTTCGGTTGGTTTAGCAATTTCTTTTCCGATACCATCTACAGCTGTAATGACCTCCCTTCTTGCAGCACAAAAAATTTTGACAGGGAAATTTTTAATAGCCATCTCTCTATTTAAATGTTCAACCGCGATAATTAGATCCCGAATTAAGAGTATATCTCTTTTGTATTGCTCTTGGCTTCCTAAATTCAATTCTAATTCATCCACAAAAAGAAAAACTTTTCCTTCGGATGGTGTAAGATTTGAGAAAAATTCATTTATTGTATTAACGAGTAATGAAAAATTTACCTGACCTGCATTATTTTCCCCTAAATCAATTTGAAAGTAATCTTTGTATTCTTCTGGAATAAAAAAATTGATCATTCCCTTTGATATTGTTGGGAAATAGCGAAGTACACCTAATGCCTTGTTTCCATAATCAGCCCCTAAAACAGCATATTTATATTTCTTCCAATTATCATCATGTATAAATACAGGTTGATCTGTTTTTTCTAAAAGATTAAGTATTGTTTTGTGTAAAAAAAGCATCCAAATTTTTTCATAATCTTGAATATATTTTATGCTTCCCTTTTCCTCTATAACAATTGTATCAGAATTTTTACTTAACTTGGCTCTGTCTGTTTCCTTAATGTTACTTTTAAATAGTACAAACAAGGAGTTCATATGTTTTCTTTTTGCCAATAGCGAAAGATACCTCAGGAATGCTGTTTTTCCTGTCCCTTTTAATCCTGTAATAAAAAACATTTTTCCGCTGAAGTAGTCATCTATATCTATGCCATCATTGACAGTAAATGATTTGATAAATCTTAGTGCTTCACTATCTGATGCTTCAATTAACTCATTCTTAGCATCAACGTCACCGACATAAATATCTTTTAGCTTCAACATATTTTGTGATGTTCCTTAAATTTAAGATTATTGTCAAACTTTTGTTTTAAGCACAACGCCAGCCATGAGCCGCGGCTGCGAAGCAGCCGTCGCGCTCCATGGCTTTGTTAGACATTTTCTTCTTCAGGCCAATATTCGAGGACCTTATTTTCGAGGCGCCGCTGGGATGAAAACAACTTTTCCCAAGACTTCTTCGTCATCGGGGCGAGAGCTTTCCCCGACCTCTGCCGCCTTACCACAGCGCTTTGAAAAAGTTCGTCACAGTATATCCAGTAATCACTGTGCTCTTGCTCCTCGTTACGCGCTAGCGCAACAAACTTCGCGGCCTCACCCTCGCAAGGATAGAAGTAAATCGACTTCGCGACTTCTATGAGAGCTTGATCAGCGGTCACGAGCCAGCAGTCCTGAACGACGCCATCTAACGGCTTGCCATCCTGAAGCGCCGTGAAGCGGTAATAGGCCAAATCTCTCGCGTAGTTCAACGTGTACTGCAGCCGCCCACGCCCTTTTCCGCCTTTATTGAAGTTGTCGCGTATTATTTTGCATCGAGACCTGAAGGACTCGTCTCTGACGCGGGTTCTGTCGAAGAACCAGTACTTGGCCACCTCAGCCTCAATGGCAGAAACCATATCTGCGTCGGTTCTCATGAAATCCAAGTATGCCGAGAACTTTTGCTCCGGCGACGCCCCCTGGGACTCCTTGCTGATCACTTGGATCGCCAACATGGCCGTGTACATTATTACGAGAGTGTATCGGTCGCCTCGGCCAAGCCTCTTGAACTCTCTGCTCCTGGCTCGTTTCCCGAAATCGTGCGTGCAGTTAGGAGTGTCGATGTATCCGGGACAATACCGCGACATAAACTTCTCGTAGTCAGCACGGAGTCCCGTGACATACTCCTTGTCAGTTTCTCCGAACGCGAAGCCCGGCGTGATGCTAACGGGATTGCTGTTGAAGAAATCGACAAGGCCAGAGAGATTCTCTTCGTCCAGTGTGCTGTCCCCCGACATCACACTGCGCATCATGTTTAGGATATTCAGGTCAAGAACCACCGATGTTTCGACGCCACGCAAGCTGTTCAAGATTGTGACGGCCTGTGACAGCGGTTGAACCTCGTCCACAGTCCGAGACGGCTTGATGAACGTCGGAACATTCGGCATTTCTTGTTTCTCCCCTGTCTAACAGTGTTATTATACGGAACTCGCAAAAATCCGCCCCTCCAAATTCCCGGCCTTAACACCTGCTGATTCGGCAAGTATTTTTTGAAAGAATAGTCCGAATTTTCCACGTTATTTCAGCGCCTTGAGTTGTGTCTGCCAAATCCATCTTGACTCCGAGGTCAGCTTCATGCTTCGTGCTGAAGTCAGCTTTATGCGGCAGCCAAATACTCACCACAAGAGCGGGGCATAAAGCCAACCTCGGAGGAAATGATGGATACACCGTGATCACTTTTGCCGAATGGGCGAAGGTCTTGAAGGCCAGTGTCCCACCGGAACGTTATCACGCATCGTCAAATCCGGTACTGGCTTCAGGAAACCGATAACGTACCAAATGTTGAAGCCTTTAAACGACATTTGGGGTGGAAGCAATCGTATCTGGCTCCTGATCGTTTCGCCATCAGTCAAGAACCGTTGCATCGGAATCAAAAGTCCGTATGAACTTGTCGCGGGGCTTGCGGCTTCTGATGATGCATGATTACATTGAACTCCCGCTTCCCCTCCGGAAACCGGCATGTTCATGGCGAAAGCTGTAACTTCTCAAAATGACCTGGATTCCCGCCTGCGCGGGCATGACGAGCTTGAGAGAACGTGCCATTTCAGTCATTCCCGCGCAGGCGGGAATCCAGGGGCAGAGGCAATTTGGGGGTTTGCCCGGCCCTTTTGAGCAATTACCAAAAGCTTTCGCCTCGCAGCCAATCGCCCATCGCACTGAAAAGGAAGAACCCCATGCCCAAATCCAGGGAAGAATGCCTCGCGGCCATGCGCGCCGCGCCCCATGTCATCGAACCCGGCCAAAAGTTCGTGGTGGACGAGTTCCGGCCCGAAGACGGACTTGGCGTGGCCCGGCTGTTCCACGCCGTGTACGGCGAGATGTTTCCGGTGGATTATGTCTATGATCCGGAGGAGCTGGTCCGGCTGAATGCCGGGCCGGATCTGTACCAGGTGCTCGGGCGCACGGACAAGGGCGATATCGTCGGCCTGTACGCCCTGTTCCGCAACCCTCCGGGACACAGGATCATGGAGGCCGGATCCTGGATCGTGCATCCGGCCTACCGCACCTCTTCCCTGGCCATGCGTCTGGCCGCCAGGATTAATACCGCCCCGCCCGAGCGCCTGGGAGTGGACGTCATTTACGGGCAGACCGTCTGCGACCATGTCACCACCCAGAAAATGGGCATCAAATACAACAGCTTCTACGGCGCCCTGGAAATCGAGGCCATGCCGCCCAGGCCCGAAGAACACGCCGGACCGGGCTCAGGCCGGATCAGCCTGCTGGACGGGTTCATCATCCTGCGGGACCGGCCCCACGCCGTGCATCTTCCCCGTCTCTACGCCGACGTCTTGCGCGCCCTCTACGCCAGCCGTAACCTGGATCGCGAATTCCGGGACGATCCCGGCCCGACCGGTTCCACCGAGGCCGCGATCCAGCCCATGGACAAGGCTGATCTGGTCAAAATGACCGTGGACCGGATCGGGCCTGACTTCGGCGCCGTCCTGGCCCGGATGGAACAGGACTTCCCGGAGCGTCACGTCTATCAGATCGTGCTGCCCCTGGAGCGACCGGGCTGCACCGGGGCAGTGGACGCGGCCCGGACCAAGGGGTATTTCCTGGGCGGATTGTTGCCGCTCTGGTATGATCAGGATGGGTTGCTGCTGCAAAAAGTCGCCGGAGAACCGGACTTTTCCAGAATCAAACTCTACCCTGAAGAGGCGCGGATGCTTCTGGAGCTGATCCGCACGGACCGCGACCGTCCGGCAAAAAACCAGTAACCCCGTTCACCCTCACATCCACTCACCTCGGAGGACCCTCGCCATGGGGCAGATATCTCTTGACCTGGACGACTATTTTCATCTCACGCGGGCCGTTGTCTATGCCGAACTGAAGAAGCTGCGCAAAACGTCCGACGTGTTCGGGGATGAGTTGCTGCTCACTCCGGACAGCGCCCTGGCCCAGGACCCTTTGGCCACATCGCCGGACCAGCTGGCTTTGATCGCTTCCCGGGTGGGCGGATTTTTTGGACTGACCGGGGAGGTTGACGCCGGGCTGGGCGGGCTGGCCACCCTGGGCCAGTGGGCCGGGCATCTGCTGGAACAGGTCGGGCCCAGGCCCCAGGTGATCACCTTTTACACCTCGGGCAGTACCGGCGAGCCCAAGCCCATTGTACGGGACTATTACTTCCTGGAGCAGGACGCCCTGCATCTGGCCGAAATGCTCCAGGGGACCAAACGGATTCTGGGCCTCGTCCCGCCGCACCATATTTACGGCTTCATCTACACGGTTCTGATTCCCAAGGTTCTGGGGGCGCAACTCCGCGACCTGCGCTTCAAGCGGCCCGCGCGAATCATCAAGGATCTGGCCCCGGGCGATGCGTTGATCGGGTTCCCGCACATCTGGAGGCTGTGTTCCGAAACCAAGGAGCGTTTTCCGGCCGGGGTGATCGGGGTCACGTCCACCGGACCGTGTCCGCCGGAAATCATCCGCACCCTCAAGCGCCAAGGGCTGCAGGTGATGTTCGAGATCTACGGATCCTCGGAAAGCGGGGCCATGGGCCACCGCTCCAATCCCGACGATCCGCTGACCCTGATGGCCACCTGGAAGCGCTTCGGAGAGGACCAGTTCGTGCGCGATCTGGAAGACGGCGGCCAGTCCGAGCCCTTTGCCTTCCAGGACGCCCTGGAATGGGTGGACGAGACCCGGTTTTTCGTCAAGAAGCGCCTGGACAGCGCGGTCCAGGTGGCCGGGATCAACGTCTATCCGGCCCGGGTCCGGGAGGCGCTGCTGGCCCATGAGGCCGTGGCCGACTGCGCGGTGCGGCTGATGCGCCGGGAGGAGGGCGACCGGCTGAAGGCCTTCGTGGTGCTCAAGGACGGGTTCACGCCGGGCCCGGCAATGCGCGACGCGTTGCGCGTCCATCTGGCCGGTCGGCTGTACCGGGTCGAGCAGCCGGGCGCCGTCACCTTTGGCCCGGAACTGCCCAAGAACGAAATGGGCAAGCTGGCCGACTGGACCGTTGACACCAGGCAGGTGGCCATGACCCTGGACCAGGCCCTGTCCAGGCTGCAAGCCGAAGCCCGGACAATCGAACCCGGCCAGAAATTCACCGTGGACGGGCTGCGCTCAAAAGGAAGCATGGACGGCGGCATGGACGGCGACATGGGCGACGACATGGACGACGCCTGGGGCGTGGCCGGGCTCTTTTACGAAGTGTTCGGCGGCTCCTTTCCCTTTGAGACCTATTACATCCCGGAGCGGCTGCTGGAGGAGAACCGGCTGGGCCTGGTCCACAGCGCCGTGGCCCGCACCCCTGGCGGCGACATCGTCGGCTACGGCAGTCTGTTCCGCAGCTCCGCGCCCCATCACGGCGTCTATGAAATCGGCTCCCACGTGATCCATCCGGCCTACCGCGGCACCCAGGTTCCCCTGGCCCTGCAGGAGTTCATCCGCGACGCGCTCATTCCCCGGCACGGCGTGGAGGTCTTTTTCAGCGAGGCCCCCTGCCATCAGGTGGTCACCCAGAAGTTCGCGGCCATGTGCGGGCTGGTGGAAACGGCCCTGGAAATCGGGCTGATGCCCGCGGCCGCCTATGGGACCACGGAGCATCCGGACGACCGCGTTTCCACGCTCCTGCTGTTCGGCCGCACCCGTGATGAACAGCGTCGGCTGCATGTCCCGGCCGTTTACCAGGAAGCTGTTGATTATCTGCTGCAGGACGCCCGGCTGGACCGCCTCGTGCTGCCGGGCGACGACGAGTCCCCGGCGGGCATCGCCACCCGGGTTTCCACGGAATACTTCGCCTTTGCCCAGGTGGCCCGGATGCATGTCCTGACCCTGGGACCGGATTTCGAGCGCAGCCTGGCCGGTTTCGAGTCCCAGGCCCTGGCCGCGGATTCCCGAGCCGGAACCGGCAAGTCCGGGGCCCGGGTGCTCCAGGTGTTCGTCAATCTCGGCGAGTCCTGGTGCGGCCAGGCCGTGACCGCCCTGCGCGAGCAGGGCTATTTCCTGGGCGGGCTGCTGCCGGGCTGGTTCGAGACCGACGGCCTGCTGATGCAAAAGGTCCTGGACATGCCCGGGCCTGATTCCATCAAGCTCTATTCCCAGCGGGCGCACCGCATCCTGGATCTGATCCTGCGCGACATCGAGTCCAATCCGGCCTGTGTCTCCGCGCTGAAGCGGCCCGCCCAGGCCAAGGCCGCGGCCCTGGACCGGGAATGGCTCCAGGCCGCCCGGATCGAGGAAGTGGTTCTGTCCGGCGAAGGGCTGACCGTGGATGAAGTGGTGGCCGGGGCCCGGCACGCCAGGCCGGTCCGGCTGACCACGGACCGGTCCGTGATGGACCGGGTCGAGGCCTCGGCCTCGTTCATCGAATGGGCCGTGCGCACCGGCGAACCCATCTACGGGGTGAACACCGGGTTCGGCGGCATGGCCGACGTGACCATCCCCGAAAGCGACCTCTGCGCCCTGCAAAACAACCTGCTGCGCTTTTTGAACGTCTGCGCCGGAGAATATCTCCCCCTGGAGGACGTGCGCGCGGCCATGCTCCTGCGGGTCAATTCCCACTTGCGCGGGGCCTCGGGCGTGCGCCGGGAACTCATTGACCGGTCCGTGCTCTTTCTGAACAACGGCGTGACGCCCCTGGTCCGGGACATGGGCTCCATCGGGGCCAGCGGGGATCTGGCGCCCCTGGCCACCATCGCCGGGGCCCTGGTCGGGGCTGATCCCTGCTTCCAGGTGGACATGCGCGGTGAAACCGTGAGCTGTCTGACGGCCCTGGAGCGCCTTGGCCTGAAGCCCTTCACCCTGGGGCCCAAGGAGGGCCTGGGCATGGTCAACGGCACCTCGGTGATGACCGGGATCGCGGCCAACTGCCTTTACGACGCCCGCCGCCTGACGGCCCTGTGCCTGAGCTTTCACGCCCTGGTCATCCAGGCCCTGCGCGGCACCAACCAGTCCTTTCATCCCTTCATCCAGAAGCTCAAGCCGCATCCCGGCCAGGTCCTGGCCGCGGAGCTGATGCTCCGGCTCCTGGACGGGTCAGCCATGTGCCGCAACGAGTTGGACGGCCACCACGAGGTGCTGGACGGGCAGCCGGCCCAGGACCGCTATTCCCTGCGCTGCCTGCCCCAGTTCGTGGGCCCGGTGCTGGACGGGCTGCGCCTGGCCGCCGCGGCCGTGGAAACCGAGATGAATTCGGCCAACGACAACCCGCTCATTGACGGCGACAACTGCCTGAGCCTGCACAGCGGGAACTTCCTCGGCCAGTACGTGGCCGTGTGGATGGACCATCTGCGCTACTACCTGGGTCTGGCGGCCAAGCACATGGACACCCAGATCGCCCTGCTCGCGGCTCCGGAATTCAACGCCGGCCTGCCTGCCTCCCTGGTGGGCAACCCGGAGCGCAAGGTGAACATGGGGCTCAAGGGCCTGCAGATCGCGGCCAACTCCATCATGCCCCTGTTGTCCTACCACGGCGCGCCCATTGCCGACCGCTTCCCGACCCACGCCGAGCAGTTCAACCAGAACATCAACAGCCAGGGCTTCAACTCCGCGGTCCTGGCCCGCACATCCATCCGCTCCCTGCAATCCTACACCGCCATGGCCCTGATCTTCGGGGTCCAGGCCGTGTCCCTGCGCGCGGCCCGGATGTCCGGCAGCCACGACCCGCGCCCCCTGCTCTCACCCGCCGGCGCGGGCCTGTACCAGGCGGTGCTGGATGTCCTGGGCCATACCCAGCAGGATTCCCGCCCCCTGATCTGGAACGACGACGAGCAGTCCCTGGAAGTTCTGGTGGAAAAACTGACCCGGGACATTGCCGCTGAAGGCCGGACCGTGCAGGCGGTGGGCGGCGTTGTCGCGGCCCTGCACTGACCGGAAGGAGATGGATCATGCCCGAAGACAAGCAGTATTTCGTCGAACGCTTCGCGGCCGACCCGCTGACGGCGGACGTGGAGCAGGAGGTTGCGCTCAGCCTGTTCGCCCCGGGGGACGAAACCGGCGTGGCCCGGCTCTACCACGCGGTGTACGGCGACGCCTATCCCGTGGAGGACTACTATATTCCGCGGCGGATTCTGGAATTGAACCAGGAGCAACAGCTCAGCTCCGTGGTCTGCAAGACCGCGGACGGGGTGATTGTCGCCCACGGAGCGCTCTACCGCAGCTCGCCGCCCTTTGCCGGGCTGCTGGAAGTGGGGCAGTATCTGGTGCTGAAAAGCCACCGGAGGCGAAACATCGCCGATATGATCAACACGTACGTCCACGGACCCTTGGCGGAAAGCCTGCCCGTGGAAGGGATTTACGCCGAGGCCGTGACCAATCACATCGTGACCCAGCTCTTCGGCGTCCAGGCGAAGATGGCCGACTACGCCCTGGAGCTGGGCCTGCTGCCCCCGAGCCAGGGCTGGGACGGGGCCTCGGGCCGGATGTCCTGCATCCTGCAGTTCAAGACCGTCCGAGATCGACCGCACAGGGTCCACCTGCCTGAGAGGCACCGGGATATTCTGGATTTCATCCTGGCGGACCGGGATTTCCAGCGCACGTTTGCCGAGGCGTCCAATACCCTGCCGGCCGGCGGCCAGACCGTTCACCAAGTGCAGGCCTTTCCCGGCACGGGCACGGCCCGGTTCCAGTTCCCCTCACTGGGCGCGGATTTTCCCCGTGTTCTGGAAGGGCTGGAAAGCGAGGCCCTGCGGGAAGGGTGCGTGACGCTCCAGGCGTTCCTGAACCTGGGGCAGGCGGAGGTGGGCGGGGCCGTCGAACGGCTGTGCGCCGGGGGATGGTTCCTGGGCGGCTACCTGCCGCGCTGGTTCGACAGCGACGGTCTGCTGATGCAGAAGATCCTGGAGCGGCCGGACTATGCCGCCATCAGGCTGCATAATGACAAGGCCCGGGCCCTGCTGGAGCGGATCAGGGCGGAGCAGGAAAAAACAGCCCCTCTCCAGGGCAAATTTGTTCTCACGTAACTACCTGAAGTTATGAGGCTGGTTTGCCCTGTTTGGGACGGATCGACTGTCTGACTGAACCAGGAATCGTTCATCAAGCCGTTGCCCATCGCAGCGAGCACAACATCTTGTTATTAAAGCGCAACGGCTTGATGGTACGAGGCCGATGATGGAGTTTCGAGCCGTTCCAAACAGGGCAAACCAGCCGTCTTTGCAGGAAAAATTTGGTGAGAACAAAATTGCCCTGAGCCCCTCTCCCCCAAGGTTGACGCGGCCACGCACCAGGAAAGCGTCTCCCCCGGATCATTTTTCCGCGTTGTGTTGCGTGACCCGCAGCAGTCCGACCATGCTCCAGGCGATCACGGATCCAGCCAGGGGCAGAACCGCGAAAGCCAGGAATAATTCCGCATAGGCCACACCCATGGCCAGCAGCGTTCCCGCCAGCATCGGCCCCATCCAGAAGCCGGCGTCCATGGTGAAAAGCATCATGTTCGTGTTCAACCCGCGCAGATGTCGCGGCGAGATGACGAACATGGCGGCGTTGAGCTGGGGCATGACAAACCCCAGACAAACGCCGTACAGTCCGGCCAGGATCAGGATATTGTCCGGGGTTTCAGCCAGGCTGAAGAGAAGAAAACACACGGCCAGCGCCAGCAGAAACAGCCCGAGCATGGCCGCCCGGTTGACCCTGTCCAGAAGCTTGCCGCAGGCGATGCGCACCAGAATGGTCGC
This sequence comes from Desulfonatronum lacustre DSM 10312, assembly GCF_000519265.1. NCBI lineage: Bacteria > Pseudomonadati > Thermodesulfobacteriota > Desulfovibrionia > Desulfovibrionales > Desulfonatronaceae > Desulfonatronum > Desulfonatronum lacustre. Next base: position 2,800,729 of record NZ_KI912608.1, on the reverse strand, counting down.
ACCGGTGGAGATGCTGAAGAAAAAACCTGGGTTGCCGCCACCCAGGGCCGACAGATGATCCTTCATGTAGAAGAAGACCGTGGTGGTGGCGATGAACAACAGCAGGTTGGCCGTCAGCAGCCTGGCAATACCTGGCGTGCGGAGATCCTCGACAAGGTCCTTGAGCCGTGGACGTTGCATGGCCTTGTCCGGCAGGTCGGCCACGCGGCGGCGGACCCCGCGACCTACGGCCGGCAGCAGAAACAGTGCCGGCACGAACAAGGGCGAAAACAGGGAGTAAACCCGTGAGGCGTCGCCGAACGCGACCAGCAGCGGCTCCACAAGGGGCGGCAGCACCGCGTACGGCAGGAGGGTGGTGATGGAGAACACCCCGAACCCTTGTCCGCTGCGACCTTCAGGAATGAAAAGAACGAGCACGCTCACACAGGCCGAAATCATCACCACGAAGCCGGCGCCGTGCAGCATCCGGATCAGGCCCAGGGTCCACAGATTTTCAGCCTGGGAGTACCCGAGCAGAGCAAGCATGATCAGGACCAGGCCCACGCCGATGATCTGGACGCTGTTGCGGGGCGTGAGCCATGGGCTGATGATCGGTCGCAGGACAAAGGCCGTGGCTGGTTCCAGGCCGATCAGGACGCCGCGCCACGCCGCCGCCACCCCAAGCCCCTCCAGGTAGGCGTTGAAGCCGTAGAACAGGGACAGATTGCAGAACGCCAGAAAGCTTATGGCGCTCAAGGCGACGAATTCAAAGCTGAACAGGGAATCCGGCGATTCGGCGGCGGTGTTCATGGACATGATGCAGCCTGAATGCTGGAGGTCGTGCCGGCATGCACCACCGGCCTACAGCACATTTATGTGTTACCTGAAAGTTGAAAAAGTCCTACTCCACAGTCCGTTCAAAAACCCCAAGTGCAAGGAGTAAAAAAAGATCAAGATCGAAGCGTATTTAGTCATACGTGAGAATTTGATCTTTTTGCAGCCGCAGCACTTGGGGATTTTTCAACGGACTGTTAACCCACGTCGCGAATGGATGCATGGGCATCATCCCGAAAATTCTTCCCGGTCCGGCACTTGACAGATCACGGAATCAGTAGCCAAAGCTGCATGCAGGCATCATGGACAACGACGTGTTTGCGTTTGGTATGCCTTGCCTGTTTGAACGTCAACCAGGAATCCCATTCATGAGCTTCAATCACCTTGCGCCCGCTCCCCAGCTGGAAATCGGACGTTCCGTGCCGCGCATCGACGGCCTGGCCAAGGCTTGCGGGACGGAACGCTACGCCGTGGATGAGTATCCGCCGAACCTGCTCTGGGCAGGGGCTCGCCGCGCCGGGGTTCCCCATGCCCGGATACGAAGCGTTGACATCTCCCGGGCCGAGTCCTTGCCCGGAATCATCCGTATCCTGACCCGCCAAGACGTGCCCGGAACCAACCGCCAGGGCATCCTGCACAAGGACCAGCCCGTGCTGGCCGGAACCAAGGTCCGCCATTGCGGGGATCCCGTGGCCCTGGTCCTGGCGGAGACCAAGAGCGCGCTGGCCGAGGCCCTGGCTGCGATCCGCGTCGACCTGGAGCCCTTGCCCGCGGTGTTCGACCCGGAATCGGCCCTGCGAAAAGGCGCGCCATTGGTGCATGACGGGCGGGACGAGGGCAATCTGCTGGTCGGCTCGTCCATCATCACGGGCCGGGGCAAGGCGGCCCTGGCCGACTGTCCGGTACGGGTGCGCGGCGGGTATGCGGTTCCGGCCCAGCGCCACGCCTATCTGGAACCGGAAAACGGAGTGGCCTGGCAGGACGAGGAAGGCATATTGCACCTGGTCGTCTCCACCCAGGCCCCGTTTCGGGATCGCTTCGAGATCGGCCACGCCCTGGGCCTGGATCCCACCCGGATCCGGGTCGTCGCGCCCTATCTCGGCGGTGGTTTCGGCGGCAAGGACGGGGCCACGGTGCAGTGTCTGCTGGTCCTGGCCGCAATGCACGCCAAAGGTCGCCCCGTGAAGATGTGCTGGGACCGGGAGGAAAGCTTTCTGGCCGGATACACCCGCCATGCGGCCCGGATGAACTATGAACTGGGTGCGGACAAGGACGGAACCCTGCTGGCCCTGCACTGCCGCCTGCTGCTGGATACCGGGGCCTACGCCCATCTGGGCGGGGAGGTGCTGGCCCTGGGTTTGGAACATGCCGCCGGGCCGTACCGCGTGCCCAACGTCCAGATCGAAGGTCGGGCTGCATACACGAATAATCCGGTGGCCGGAGCCATGCGCGGTTTTGGCGTGGCCCAGGTCAGCTTCGGCATGGAACGGATCATGGATCGCCTGGCGAACCGACTGGGTATGGATCCCCTGGATTTGCGGCGCAAAAACGCCCTGAACCGGGGGGATCGCAACGCCTGCGGCGTGACCGTGACCGGGTCGACCGGCATCAGGGACTGCCTGGACAAGGTTGCCGAGCATTCCCTGTGGCGCGAACGTGAAACCTGGGTGGCCCAGGCCCCGCGTTTCAAGCGCCGGGGCGTGGGCCTGGCCGCGGTGCACAATGCCATGGGCTACGGCCGGGGTCTGCCGGACTCGGCCATAGCCAAGGTCGAGCTGACGCCGGAGGGCATGTTCCGCATCTTCAGCGGGGTAGCGGACATGGGCCAGGGCAATGCCACGGCCTATGCCCAGATCGCCGGACAAATCCTCGGCCAGGACGCTTCCCGGTTGGAGATGGTGCAACCCGATACCAGCCGTTGCCACCCGTCGGGATCCTCTTCCGCCGGACGGACCACATACACCTTTGGCAAGGCTCTGATTCCGGCCTGTGAGGACCTGAAGGCCAAGCTCCTGGCCCGGGCCGCGATGTTCTTTTTTCTGGAGGAACCCAGGGACCTGGCCCTGCTGCCCGGGCTGATCCGCCATCTGCCCACGGGCCGGGACCTGCCCCTGACCAGGCTGGGGGCCTTCTTTTCCCAGGCCGACCGCCAGGCCGTGGCCGAGGCGTTCATGCCCGTGGCCCCGGATGCCGTCAGCGGCGGACGGGAATTCCGGATCGGTTTCCCGCACCTGCTGTTCGCTCATGCGGCTCACGCGGCGTTCGTGGAAGTGGACGAGCTGACCGGCGCGGTGGAGGTCTGCCGGTATCTGGCCGTGACCGAGGCCGGGCGGGTACTCAATCCCCAGGCCTTTGAGCAGCAGGTCCACGGGGCCGTGGCCCAAGGGCTGGGCTACGCTCTGAGCGAGGACATGCATATCCAGGAAGGCCGGGTGCGGGCGGACACCCTGACGACATACATTATTCCCACTGCCCTGGACGTGCCGGACATGGTTTCGCCGGCCTGCGACGTGGAAGAACCCAGCGGCCCCTTTGGGATGAAGGGCGTGGGCGAAGTGGGGATGAGCGGCCCCCTGCCCGCGGTGGCCAATGCCGTGCACGCGGCGTGCGGTGCTGACGTGCGCCAGGCCCCGCTGACCCCGGAACGCGTGCTGAAGGCCATGAAACGGAGGAAGAAATGATCGTGCGCTGCATTCTTAACGGTCGGCCATTGGAACTGGAAACCGAACCCGACCGGCGGGTGGTGGATCTGCTGCGCGAAGATCTCGGACTGTTGGGAACCAAGGAAGGCTGCGGCAGTGGGGAATGCGGGACGTGTACAATGCTGGTTGACGGCGTGCCCAAGCTGTCCTGTCTGATGTTCGCGGTCCAGTTGGAGGGACGATCCATCGTCACAGTGGAGGGGCTGGGGTCGGGCACGGACCCACATCCGGTCCAGCGTGCCTTTGCCGAACACGGGGCCGTGCAATGCGGTTACTGCACGCCCGGGATGGTCGTAACGGCCGCGGATCTGCTGGCCCGAAAGCCCTGTCCGGACCGCCAGGCCATTCGCGAAGCCCTTTCCGGCAACCTCTGCCGCTGCACCGGGTACCAAAAAATCGTGGACGCGGTGGAGTCCGTGGCCCGTGACCAAGACCGGGTCGAACCGGAGGAAAAGGCATGAAAGCTGTTCTGTTGCCCCGCGAAATGAACGAGTTGTGGGCCATGCTGGCGGACAATCCCGGCGCGGCGCTGATGGCCGGGGGGACCGATCTGCTGGTCCGCCTCAGGAAGGGCCTGGAGCGATTCGACACCGCGATCTGTCTGGAGCGCTTGCCCGAACTGCAAACCATCCGCGTGGAGCGCGGCATGCTGTGCATCGGGGCCTGCGTCACGCACCGGGCCTGCCTGGACTCGCCCCTGGTCCGCGAACACGCGCCGATCCTGGTCCGGGCCCTGGCCCATCTGGGCGGGCCGCAGATCCGGAACATGGCCACCCTTGGCGGCAACATCTGCACCGCCTCGCCGGCCGGGGACGGCCTGCCCCCATTGTACGCCCTGGAAGCCGAGATCACGCTGCACTCCAAAGACGCTGAACGTCGGCTGTCCCTGGCTGAATTCATCCTCGGCCCAGGGCGGATAGCGCTGCGGCCCGGCGAAATTCTGGCCGAGGTCCGAATCCCCTTGGCTGAGGGTTTTCAGGTCCAGCACTTCGAGAAAGTCGGCCGGCGCAACGCCCTGGCCATTGCCGTGGTCAGCCTGGCCGCGCTGGTCCGCACCGGGCCGCGGGGAATCGTCCAAGAAGCGCGGCTGGCCCTGGGCAGCGTCGGCCCCACGGTGGTTCGTCCAATCGAGGCGGAAAAGGCCCTGGTCGGTCGCAAGCTCAGCCCAAGCGCCCTCACCCAGGCCGCCCGCCTGATCCGCGAAGCGGTCAGCCCCATCGACGACATCCGCGCCACGGCCGACTACCGCCGCCAGGTGGCCGGAAACCTCCTATTGCGCCTGGGCTGACGCGGGCGGTTGTCCTTCAGACGGGCGCTTCATGTTTCCTCACTCACGGCGCGGCCGCGCAGCATTTCGACAATGGTTCAGGTAATGACGAGCATCCCCGCAAATCCAATTCCCAGGGAGCAACTTGATCATGATGCTCATGGAAAAATGGCAAAAGCCTTTTTGTCCTGAGTCCGATACACTTTGAAATCCCGCTCATCCAGGGTCACGACATTCAATATCCGAGATTCCGAGGCCAGAACAACGAGGCTGGCATCAGCGAAATCCATGGGCAGGTCGGCATATTTGCCCATGAGCGTCTTGGCGGATTCCAGTGACTGAATATCAGTTGGAACGAGCGTGACAATGCCTCGAAGGACATAATCCAGGGCAGCTTGCTGAGCTTTCAGGGAAAAGTTCAGAAGATACAGGACTTCCGTCAGCACGGGCTCCGTCGAGTAAAGCTTGCCGGAAAACGAACCAAACCACTCAACGCACGCCCCATGAGAGGTTTCACTTGCGTCGATCAGCGCAACCCAGGGTCCGGTATCCAACAATGCATTCACGATTCGTGGCCCTTGATTCCCTTGAGAATGTAGCGACGGTGGTTACGGCCCAGATCAGGAATTC